>RFNT01000074.1 GCA_009927045.1 bacterium
AGTTTCTGGTGGAAAAATCTGTTTCACCACTTTCAGGTCTAATAATTGTTCCGAAAGCTGCTTCCAACGTTGTTTGGTTTGAAGTCCTATTCCCTGCTTTTTAGTCGCTGCCGTCTGAATGAGTGGAATCTGTGCCTCAGCACCTTCTTTGAACGTTTCTGGATCCATGGTGGGATTCAAAACCGACATCTTTTGATTGGCGAGACTTGGATCTTTTAAATAATTTTCCCACCCTTGTTGGGTTGCTTTGACGAATTTTTTAATGAGCTCTGCATTTTTTTCTGCAAAGTCTTTTTTCACAATGACCACAGTGAGGTACGGGTTGTACCCGGAATCTGCGATTAAAAATGTTTTTGGATTCGCACCTTGTTTTCTGGCCAAGATGGGCTCTGCTGTTAGGAATCCTTGCTGACTCAGTTTTTTATCGGAAAGAAATTGAGTCACTCCTCCTAAAAAGGGAACCACTTTCACTTTACTGAGCCCATATTTTTTTTCACAGAACCGAATATACGGAAGCCCCCGTTCTGCTGCTACAGTTCCTGGAGTCTCAAACACATCTTTCAATTCTTTAAAGCCGCGATCGGCGTGTGTCAGAAGTGCCATGGGAGAGGTTTGATAAACGGCAAAAATAGAGACTACTTTGGCCCCTTGAGAGTGTCCCAAAATGACTTCATCCGCATTAGAAATGCCCATCTCTACTTTTCCAGCTTCCACCATTTGAATCACGGGGGTGCCAACGCCTCCGGGTAGGATTTCAAGCTGGATGCCTTCTTTTTGATAAATGCCACGTAAAGCAGCATCGTAAAAGCCTCCGAACTCAGGCTCTGGTTTCCAATTGAGGGCCAAACGTAGAGTTTGAGTTTTTGTTTCGGCCATCAGAAGTGCTGATAGGCACCAGAGGATCATGGCGACTGTTTTTTTCATCTCGTTAACTTTCCTTTGCTTCAGAGGGATGCCAATGCCGTAATAGCCAATAGCTGACTCCGTCGATACTTTTAATGAGTAACAATCCTAAAGCAGACGCCAATAAGACACTAGCGAAGACTTTATCAATTCTCTGTTGGGCTCTTGCCACATCAATCACACTGCCAATTCCCACACCGCCCAAGAATTCTCCCACAATCGCTCCAATCACAGCAAGCCCGCCAGAAATACGAAGGCCATTCATAATGTAAGGAATAGAACTCGGTAAATAGAGCTTCACCATCGACTGGGTGCGAGAGGCTCGATAAAGCTTAAAGAGATCACGAAGCGCGGGATCCGCAGACAGCAGTCCGGTCAAGGTGCTCGCTATTACTGGAAATACAGAAACAATAAAAGCTGAAGCCACTACGGCAGGAACGCCATAGCCAAACCAAATCACGAGCAAAGGCGCAATGGCGATGATGGGGACTGTTTGAAAAAAGATCGTATAGGGATATAAAGCGAGTAACACCATTTCTGAGGTGAAAAGTAAAATTGCCGAACAAATACCGATACTGACACTTAAGAAAAAAGAAATCCCGACAGAAAAAGTGGTTGTCTTTAGAGCTACCCACAATTCCGGCCAGTCTTCTATGAGAGAACTCCACACTTTGGAAGGCTCTGGGAGAATGAAAGCACTGATCCACCCTAACCGCACAATACTTTCCCAAACAGAAATCACCGCTATGAAGGCGAGCACCGGGAGGCCCACTTTTTTTAAGTGAACTTTCATGCTTCGAGCTCCTGAAACTGTGAAAAGAGTTGTTGGGTGAGTTCAGTAAAACGAGAGTCCGCTCGAGTGGCAAAACTTCTTTCCCGCGGTAAAGGGTTAGTCAATTCTTGAGCAATCCCTGAAGTCTTTTTAGAAAGCATCACAATACGATCCGCCAAAAAAGCAGCTTCGGAAATGGAATGAGTAACAAAAACCACGGTCATTTTGGCTTCTAGCCAGAGATCTCTTAACTCCTGATCCAGTTTTAAGCGAGTGACCTCATCAAGTGCAGCAAAAGGCTCGTCGAGCAGTAACAGCTGAGGTTCAGTGACTAAACTCCGTGCTAGCGAAACACGCATTTTCATACCGCCGGAAAGTTCGGACGGATAATAGCTTTCAAAATCAATGAGTCCAACTCGCTCCAATACTGTCCTGGCTTTAAATTCCCGCTCTACACGAGAAGCACCCAGAAGCTCCAAAGGAAGCGTTACATTTTCAAGGACTTTTCGCCAAGGCAGTAAGTAGGCTTCTTGAAACACATAGCTCACTCGCTTTTCTGAAGCCCCCTGCTCTTGTCCAACAGCAAGTGTTCCAGAAGAGGGTTTTCGTAATCCTGCAATCATTCTTAAGAGAGTCGATTTGCCGCACCCGGAAGGCCCCAATAGCGCAATAAATTCCCCAGGTGCGCAGATGAAAGATAAATCACGAATAGGCATTAATCCCGTCGCAAATTGCTGCGAGATTTTTTCGGCGTGGATGGATAACCCAAAACTCATGGCAATCAGTTTACGAGTTTCTTTCGGCGTTGAACACTCATTTCTCGAACCAAAAGCAGACAAGTAAAAATCCACAATCCCCAATTCGCAAGAGTCTTGGAATTATAGTCGTGGGTGAGCCAAGTGACAGCAGCTTTTGGAAAGACCGATGAATAAACCCAAGTAAGCGCCAATGATAACCCGACTAAAACCCAGCGAGTCAGACTCTTCAATTGAGTTCCCAACAACAAATAGGCCGGGGCAATCCATACAAATGTCGGAGACTCTGCTTTCGGAGTAACGGCCAGTAACCAAGCCATGATACTTGAATACCAAAAGCCAAAGGCGAATGCAGCGTTAGGAATGAAGAAACGATAAGCGAGCAGCACCGTACTTCCGACGATGAGAGTTCCCCAGCGCATGACTTCTCCCAAGTGAGCAAGCCCCCATCGTTTGAAGCAAGCTGCGAGATCTAATAAATCCCGCTGTGAAAAATCCGTAGTGGTCGAATGAAACTGCTCCCAGTGAAGCCAGAGCGTGTCAGAAAATCCATAAACGACTGCAGGGACAAACAAAAGAAGCAGGCCACTTGCCGCGTAACTCCCGATAAAAGCCCACTGGGCGGGAAAAGCCAAAAAACCGACCAGCACCAGAGGAAACACTTTAAAGTGAGTTCCTAAAGCCAGAAGAAATCCGGCTCTACCGAATCGTTGATAGCGAAATTCCGAAACGGCCCAAAGGATGAGTCCCGCCATCAAAGCATTTGCTTGTTGGTAGCGAAGTGAAATATCCAGCTCAATAGCTGAGCTGATTAAAAAGAACCAGGTCCAACGACTCTGTTTCCATTGGAGGTTTACCCACTGAGAAACTCCCCACCAGAACAGGAAACTATTAGCAAAACTCCAGAGGAGCACAGATGGAAGTTCCCCGGTGAGAGCAAAGAGTTTCCAAAATACGGCAAAAAATGGCGGATAAAAAAATGCATCGGCGCCTGCGGATGGAGCGCCATAGGGGCTCACCCCTTGAAAAAAACGCTCGGTCCCCTCCCAATAAGTGCGGGTGACTACATTAGGGCCCGTTTTTAAAAGCACCGGAAGCACACACAGGAAACTCCAAAAAGCGAGAACTGCTGTCTGCTGCAAGGAGTGATTTACTCGTTTCATGGAGGGAAAGAGTAACGAACTCAGTTTCAAACAGCTAGGTGTTTATCTCATGTGCATCCTTTTTTTTAGAAGCGTGCTAACTTGCTGTATCCCCATGGAATACAACTCGAAAAGTCCTACTGTATTCAAAGTAGACAGGTAAAACCCTCAGACTTTCAGAGGTTTATTGAGTCATGCGGTCGGGAATCCCTAAATCTTAAACACCTGTTTAGAGTTTAGAGAGTCGAATAGTGCCTCAACAGCGCTTGGCCCAACTTTCGCTACTCCCTCCCTCGAACAGTCCGTTTACCGAAGGAGAGTCACTCATGAATCGAAAAGTCTTCCTATTATTTTTTCTGATGCTACTCACCTCTGTAGGATGTGGACGAAAGAGGACCTATTACGATAGCCGCACGAATCGGAACACCAAGATTGTTTCAGATAATAAACCAACCTGCTCAATCAATCCAAGCTACATACTAGTTCACCCTCAAACCACCCCCGACTCCATCACCACTCATCAAATGAGTCTTCAAAGTAATATGCAAGTCCAAATCATTGACTTGCGAACAAACCCTCTGGACTTTCTGAGCACAGATTTAGCCAGTTTGAGTTTCAATGAGAAGAAAGATAATTTTTCATTCCCTCTCTCGTTAAAAAATAAAAATGGTTCTCTCACTTTCTTGGTGGAAAACGGGGAAGGCACACCCGCTCAGTGTACTTTTGGTCAGGCCCGCGGAATCCAAGAGCAGGTTGATTTCAATGGGGACAGTTTGGTGGATACGCTGAGATTACTGATTAATGACCAAGGGCTGTGGACTTCCAAACTTTTTTTAAGAACACCCGGAGGGTCCTTTACAGAACTTTCTCTAGATCCTCAGCTTCCCCTCCACGACCCCGTGGATCAATTAATCGTAGCTGACTTGAACGGAGACACCTTCAAAGATGCTTTTATTATCACAAAAACTCCTGAACCTTTCGTATTGGAATTTCGTGCCCTGCTATCCCAATCGGATTCCTCAG
>RFNT01000084.1 GCA_009927045.1 bacterium
TGCTTCTGCAGCTGATTGAGACTCTCCGTGCTGGGTTCAGCAATAAGTAGATTGGTTAATAGGAAGATTGGGATCAGGTGATTCATTTTCATGGGCACTCCGCGAGCAAACGTTCTTTAAGTCAGGTGCCCCCAGAATAGCACAAAGGTGTTTTCACAATCTGCAACTCAATTGTGTGGACTTCTTCACAATCCTGAAAGTGATTGAAGAATTTAACTAAACTCGCCAAAGCAGTAGGGAAGCGCTTCGTAAGAACCTTGGCTTAAGTGGCACACGCGAAAGTGTTTACCCACTTCCAGAGAACCCAATTGCTTTCTAATCCCACTGCTGCTGCAGCGTTGAAGGTAACAGCGGCGATGGCTTCCGGAACGGTCATTTGCATTTGGGCGCAAGCGATAGTGGTCATCAACGGCAAATTTCTACTTGGGCAAGTGCCCGGGTTGAAGTCCGTGGAAATAGCCACTCGAGCCCCGGCATCGATGAGTCTGCGCGCAGGTGCGTAAGAAGTACCGGTAAACAACGAAGCTCCTGGGCACAATACCCCTACCGTCGCAGAATTCGCCAAAACACGAATTGCGGAATCTGTGATTTGCTCCAAGTGATCGATACTGGTGGCTCCCATTTGGACCCCAAGTTCGACGCCACCCAGGCTCGTGAATTGATCTGCATGCAACTTCAGCTTAAATCCAAAGCCCGCAGCTGCCTCGAGCATTTTTTTGGTCTGAGCCAAATTGAAAAAGCCTTCCTCGATGAAGCAATCAAAGAAGCTGGCTAACTTCAAACGCGCCACTTCTGGGATCCACTCCCGACAAATCACATCTACATAGTCATCTGCTTTTCCCTTAAATTCAGGTGGGACCATATGAGCGGGTAAAAACGTTGGAATCAGAATCACTCCAGAGGTCTCCTGCAAGGCTCGAATCGCTTCCAGCATGCGGCATTCACTCTCTAAAGTGAGTCCATAGCCACTCTTGATCTCGATAGTACCCACGCCGTATCTTTGAAAGCGCTCTAATTCATTTTGGGCATGGGTAATCAGTTGGGCCAGCGGTGTTTCCCGAGTGGCTCGGAGCGTGGTTGAGATCCCACCTCCCAATTGAGCAATTTGCTGATAGTTCTTTCCTTGAGCCCTCAACGCAAAGTCATGACACCGATCTCCCGCGTGCACTAAATGAGTGTGACAATCGATGAGTTCCGGTATCCACAACTCACCTGCTCCTGAATAAGCGTTGACGATTTCACCGTACTCCACCGGCATTTTTTGAGAAGGTCCAATCCACTCGATGAGATTGGTTTCCGAGTTCACGACCATGTTGGCATTTTCAATCGCGCCGAGATCCACTTCCTCTGGACGTCTTCCCTCTTTTCGTGCGACTCCAGCCAGAGTAAGGACTTGATCAATATTGTGGTAGAGAACTAAGTGATCTGTTTTCATTTTTTTAACATCGGAATATTGACGTTTCTTTCTCTGGCCACTTGATGGGCTTTCTCATACCCAGCATCTGCATGGCGTGCAACTCCCATTCCGGGATCTGAAGTCAGCACTCGTTGGAGTCTCTTATCCGCTTCAGCAGAGCCATCCGCAACTACCACCATTCCGGAGTGGATAGAATATCCTATCCCCACGCCCCCTCCGTGATGAACGGAAACCCAAGTGGCTCCATTCACAGAATTGATGAGGGCATTGAGAATGGGCCAATCTGCAATAGCATCACTGCCATCTTTCATGGCCTCTGTCTCTCGGTTAGGGGAGGCAACACTCCCACAATCTAAATGATCGCGTCCAATGACCAAAGGAGCTTTCACGCGCTTTTCTCGCACCAATCGGTTAAATGCTAACCCGGCAGCTGCTCGCTCCTGATACCCCAACCAACAGATACGAGCAGGAAGCCCCTGAAAATGAATTTTCTCTTTTGCAAGGGTCAACCATCGATGGAGTTCCTTTTTGTGAGGGAATAGTTCCATTAAAACTTGATCCGTCACATAAATATCTTCAGGATCTCCACTCAGAGCAACCCATCGAAAGGGACCTAGCCCTTCACAGAATAACGGTCGAATGTATTCAGGCACAAAACCTGAAATTTTGAAGGCATCCTGAATCCCCTGGGCCTGAGCCACCGCTCGAATGTTGTTACCATAATCAAACGTCGGAATCCCTTGCTTCAGAAAATCCAGAAGTCCTTGAACGTGAACTGCGATTGCTGCTTTGGATCGTTCGATGTATTCGTGCGGATTTTTTCTTCTGAGCTCTTGGGCTTCCTCCAAACTCATTCCCACTGGATAATACCCCGTGAGTGGATCATGAGCGGAGGTTTGATCGGTCACTAGATCGGGTAAAAATTTCCCCGTAGCGATTTTTGGAATGATCTCCGCTGCATTTCCAAGCAATCCAATAGAGATGGCCTTTCTTTCTGACAAGGCTTGCTGGATCGCTTTCAGTGCTGAATCTAAATCAGTCTCCATGCGATCGAGATAGCCTGTTTCCATCCGTCTTTTGATCCGCGTGACATCAAACTCAATTCCGAGGAAGCAAGCCCCATTCATTGTGGCTGCCAAAGGTTGAGCACCACCCATCCCCCCCAAACCGGCAGATAAAACCCATTTTCCTTTTAAATCTCCCCCAAAGTGGCGCTGGGCTGCAGCCGCAAATGTTTCATAAGTGCCCTGCACAATTCCCTGAGTGCCGATGTAAATCCAACTCCCGGCAGTCATTTGCCCAAACATCGTCAGACCACGTTCCTCAAGTTCTCTGAAATTCTCCCAATCCGCCCAATGAGGAACCAGAAGAGAATTTGCTAAAAGCACTCGAGGTGCGTCCAAATGACTCTTGAACACAGCCACAGGCTTACCGGATTGGATGAGCAAGGTTTCATCATTCTCCAGCTCTTGCAGAGCCGTTACAATGGCATCAAAACAATCCCAGTTGCGAGCCGCTTTTCCAGATCCCCCATACACCACCAGATCTTCTGGGCGCTCCGCTACATCAGGATCTAAATTGTTCATCAGCATACGAAGTGCTGCTTCTTGTTGCCAGCCCTTCGTGTGTAATTCAGTTCCCCGAAAGGCACGGATGTTTGAATGGGGAATTTTTATTGCCATAGCCCCTCTTTTTCCATCAATTGATATAGTTCTCCGGAAGCTAGCCATTGGTAAACGGTCTCAATATCGGGATGTAAGTAACGATCGTGATCTAAGGGTTTCACTTTTTTTCTTAGCTCACGAAGGAGCAGAACTGGCCCCGGACCCGATTTCAAAGGCTTCCGCAGATCCAAAGCCTGACAAGCAGCTAGGGCCTCAATGGCTAGGACATAGGTCGTATTTTTTAATGCACTCTTGGCTTTCCGAGCTGCGATGGGGCCCATGCTCACATGATCTTCTTTTTCATTTGAAGTCGGGATGGAATCTGTCGAAGCCGGATGACTGAGAAGTTTATTTTCGGAAACCAACCCAGCCGCTGCTACATGAGGGATCATAAATCCACTGTTGACCCCCTCATCCTTCACAAGAAAGGCTGGCAGTGAACTAAAAGTAGGATCAATCAGCTTAGCCGTTCGTCGTTCTGAAATACTCGATAGTTCAGAGAGCGCCATAGCCAGGATATCCAAAGCAAAAGCGATGGGTTGACCATGAAAATTACCCTGCGAAATCAATTCTCCTGTTTTGGAATTCACTAAAGGATTATCAGTTGCGGCATTGAGCTCAATCGTCAGAGTTTCCCTTACAAATCGAAGCAGCTCTCGAATCGCACCATGGACTTGGGGTACACATCTGAAAGAATAAGGATCCTGCACTCGATCACAGTTTTCATGGCTTTTCCCAATCTCACTTCCTGCCAAAAAGCGACGGATGAGTGCTGCGGTTCTTTGCTGTCCTGGATAGGGTCGCGTATCGTGCACCCAAGCAGTAAATGCCTTCTCGCTGCCTAAAACGCCGTCAAGACTCGCCGATGTGATGAGATCGGCTAACGACGTCAGCTCCTCAGCCTTTTTCAGAAGAATTGCCCCCAAAGCCGTCATTTGTTGGGTCCCGTTGATCAGAGAGAGCCCCTCTTTGGGACCTAACTCACAGGGCTTCAAGCCAGCTTTTTGTAGAGCCACTTGGCTAGACATTCGCTGTCCCTCATAAAAACAATCGCCTTCACCAATCACTGTCAGCGCTAAATGAGCCAAAGGTGCTAAGTCACCACTGGCTCCCACAGAACCTTGAGACGGGATAACGGGATGAATGTGATGATTTAAAAGTTCTACTAATAGTTCAACAATAGATAAACCGATTCCACTGAATCCCTTGGCCAGCACATTCGTTCGAAGCAATAAAATGGCTCGACTCTCTTCCTCCGTATGAACCTCTCCAATTCCAGAAGCATGACTTCGTATTAAATTCACTTGGAGCTGTTTGAGTTTGTCCGAAGGGATAGTGACTTTGCTCAAAAACCCAAAACCCGTATTGATGCTGTAGACTTTTTCATTTTTCTGAACAGCAGTCTCAACAATTTTTCTGGAGTTGAGAATGTTCTGCCGAGCTACTTCTGTGAGGGATACCGCTTCTTTTCCAAAAACAACTCCATGAAAACTTTCAAGAGTTAATGTGTTGCCGTCCAATCCAATCATGGCTTACCCGGCTTCCGCAGCTTTTTTGAGTTTCGCAATTTGAGAACCATAATCCGAAGCAGAGAAGAGGCCTGTCCCAACTACTGCGATATCTACTCCTGCTGAATGAACTTCGCGGATGTTTTCGAGTTTAATACCGCCATCCATCTGGATTTTCACTGAAGTACCGCTGAGGTTTTTTTTCAATTCCTGACCCGTTCCAACATGGGCTCAATGAATCTTTGGCCCCCCAAAACCCGGGTTCACACTCATGACTAAAATAAAATCGCAGTGCTTGATCACACTTTCCAAAGAAAAAATGGAAGTTCCTGGGTTGATAGCGACGCCAGCTTTCATACCGAGGTCACGGATTCGAGTCAGCGTTCTTTGTATGTGAGGGCAGGCTTCCACGTGTACCGACAACCAGTTACAGCCCACTCGAGCGAATTCATCCAAATACTGATCCGCATCAGAAATCATTAAGTGAGCATCGAAAGGCAGCTGGGTATGCTTTCGGACCCTTTCCAAAACAGGTGGTCCAAACGTGATATTCGGAACAAAGTGCCCATCCATAATATCGAAATGCAAAACATCGGCGCCTGCTTTTTCTAGGGCAATCACTTCTTGTTTGAGCTGAGACAGATCACTGGCCAGCAGGGAAGGCGCTATTTGCAGACCCGAAACCTTTTTTGAAGCTACTGATTTCATGAGTCCCCATCATGTGCCAGGACATTGGTTCAGTCAATGGAAGGCCACCGGTAGCCCTTCAAAAAATCCTGAATATTCAGACGTTTTCTTCCCTCTTGTTGGACCTCTAAAAGGGAAAGGGCCTGTCCGTCCCCACAACGTACGAATAGGTAACTCTTCCGGTCGGTCTCAACCGCCCCCGGACTTCCCTTTCCAAGGGTCGATACCACTTGAGCCTTAAAAATACGTAAAGTTTCTCCATTCAACTGCATTTGCGCTATTGGCCATGGTTGGAAAGCTCGAATGGCATTTTCAATTTTTTGAGCGGGCCAAGCCCATTGGATATCCGCCTCCGACTTTTCCAATTTTGCGGCGTAGGTTGCAGATACCTCATCTTGTGGAATCAATGGGATCGAATGCTGCTCCATTTTTTTGAAGGCTTCCCAGATCAGCTCGCCTCCCAGTTCGGCTAACCGATGCAATAATTCGCCAGAAGTCTCCTCCCGTCCGATCGTCAGAGTCCTTTGCAGAAAAATATCCCCCGCATCCAACTTCTTCACCATTTTTTGAAGCGTGACCCCAGTTTCACGTTCTCCATTAAGAATAGCCCTCTGAACCGGCGCTGCACCCCGGTATTTGGGCAAAAGAGAAGCGTGCAGATTAAAACAACCTTGAGTCGGGAGCTTTAAAATTCCTTCTTTCAAAATTTGACCAAAAGCGACCACTACAATGAGATCCGGCTGGTATGTTTTTAACACATCTACAGTTGGAGGCGCATTCACGTCTAAAGTTTCAAGAACCGTGAGGTCCTGGGTTCTAGCATACTGCTCCACTTCCGAAGCAGTGATGTGATGGCCTCTCCCCTTAGGTTTTGCTGGTTGGGTAACCACTAAGACGGGTGGGAATTCTTTTTCGCATAGAAGTTCCAGAATACGAGCCGCTATCCCGGGAGTTCCCATGTAAATATATTTCAGCATCAATTACAATGTGACTGCTTTCTGAAGTTTCTTTTTGATGAGTCGTCTTTTCATGGGTGATAACTTCTCAACAAACAAAACCCCATCCAAGTGATCATTTTCGTGTTGAAGCGCAACGGCTAAGAGTCCTTGCGCCATCATTTCTTGAGCTTTTCCATTCCTATCCTGAAAAGATATCGTTATATTTTCGAATCGATCCACCTCTTCAGTTACTCCGGGCACACTCAGACACCCCTCTTCAAACGTTGTGGTTCCTTCCCCTCGGCTCAATACAGGGTTGATGAATTCCATCAGCTTTCCCGAAGATTCTCCGTGTTCCCCCAAATCAACCACAAAAAGTCGTAAGCTCTTTCCCACCTGGGGTGCCGCCAACCCAATGCCCTCTGCTGCGTACATCGTCTCTGCCATATCATTTAAAAGCTGGTGCAGGGACCCATCAAACTTATCTACGGGTTGGGCCTTTAAACTCAATCGAGGATCTGGATATTTCAAAATCTCAAGTTTCATGACTTTTTTACCAATTTAAAACTCGCCAGAGAAAGAAATATCATATTGGGTAACCAGGCCGCAACCAAGGGAGGAATTCGGCCTCCTTTCCCCACAGAAACGCTCATTTTTGAAAGAATCAAATAAATGAAAATGAGCAAGAAGCTGGCTCCAACCCCCTTAGCCGCTGACTGATTTTTTAGAGGATTAAGTGCAAAAGAAAGTCCCAAAAGAACAAAAATCAAAGGGGAAAACACATGAGCCACCCGCTCATGGTAGGCCACACTTTGTGCGGTCGTATCCACACCGTACTGAGAGCTCTTTTCAATGTATTTTCTTAAGTCACGTAATCTCATGGTGGTTTCTTCTACCTCAACGGTTTGAAAATCGCTGGGCTTTTCTGGGATGATGTCTTTTAACTCTGAAAAAGACGAGCTCTTAGGAAAAGGATTTTCTAAAGGGTATTCCACGATAGTACCCTTAAAGAGCGTCCATCCCCCTTTAAAATATCTTGCCCGATCTGCATGAATTTTTTTTACGACTTGAAAATCAGGTCCCAAAAAATAAAGATCCAAGCCCTGCAGGGTATTTGATTGTGGATAAAATGCCCCTACATAATAGATCATTTGATGACTGCGATACCAAAATCCCAATCGACTTCCCTCCAACGGCAATTGAGTGAACGCCTCTGGGGATTTCCCAGCTTCCAGATCTAATCGTCTCCTCTCAAACAGTGGGATCAAAGGATCAAAGAGCAAAAAAGCTACGGTGCTCATGGTAGCCACAGCCGCAATAAAAGTAGATGCCAATCGAATCTTACTAACCCCACCAGCGTACAGTGCTAACACTTCATTAGAACGTGCCATTGTGGAAATGACCAATAAAGTTGCCATCAGAGCAGCTACGGGAACGAATTGCTGAATCGCTTTTGGAACCTTGAAAAGATAAAGCTCCATGGCTCTGGAAAAAGAGGCGCCAGAACTCCAGAACTTCGACAAGAAATCAATGCCTACTGCCAGCGCAGAGATTCCCACCAAAACTAGGAGAAAATAAATGACCAACTCTTTAATTAAATATCTATCGAGGGTATCCATCACACTGGGTTGTGAGTTTCTAAAAGTTTTTTGAGCTGATCAATAGCGGGTGCAATCCCTGCGGGATTAGTTCCACCGGCTTGAGCAAAGTCAGGTCGTCCACCCCCTCGCCCCCCAATGGTAGGCGCTAATTGCTGAACAATTTTCCCCGCATCCAACGGACCGACTAAATCCCGAGTGAGTCCTACACACACTGCGACCCGACCTTCCGAGTTTCCGAAAAGCAGCACTAACGTTTTTTCTCGACCTCGGTCCCGCAATTGATCGACCAAAGGACGCAAAACTTTGGGATCTACTTCGGCCACCTGCTCAACCACTAACCTCACTCCACGAATTTCTATTGCCGTTGAGTTCTCTTGGGAGCTGGCCTTCGGGGCTTGTACTGCTCGGATTTTGAGTTGCTCGTTTTCTTTTTGAAGGGACTTTAACTGAGAAAAAGTGCTTTCCACTTTTTGAACAACTGCCCCTTCTTTCATTCCTAAACGGGTTTCAAGTTGTGAAAACAATTCTTCCCGCCGGGCCAAATATTCAAAAGCTTTTTCGGAGGTCACTGCCTCGATGCGACGCACTCCACTTGCAACCGAGCTTTCAGTTGTGATTTTAAAATAACCAATTTCAGAAATTTCCGATAGGTGGGTTCCGCCGCAAAGCTCAACTGAGATCGGGTTTTTAGCATCGCCGACTCGAACCACCCGCACTTCTGCACCGTATTTTTCGTCGAAAAATGCAAGTGCACCCTGTTTTACAGCTTCATCATATGCCATTTCACGCACGGTGACTGGAGCTGCAGAAAAAACATGGGAGTTTACAGTCTCTTCAATCAGTTTCAGCTCCACTTCAGAGAGTGCTTTGGGAAATGTGAAATCAAAGCGGAGCCGTTCCGGATCGACGAGAGAACCTGCTTGCTTCACGCGATCGCCGAGTTTTTTCCGGAGCGTTGCATGGAGCAAATGGGTTGCCGTATGGTTTCGCATCGTCAATCTTCTCAAATGCGGATCGACACTCAAAGAATAGTCACTTCCCAATTTGAGCACTCCGTGAACGCTTTTGAGATGCAGTACTGTTTGCTGCCCGACTTTAGTGGTGCTTTCGACACTTGCTTCAACGTTAGGACCCGTGATTTTCCCACGATCCCCCACTTGTCCACCCGATTCAGCATAAAACGGTGATCGGTCGAAAACAGCGTAGCCCTCGCCTTTCAGTTCCGTTACGGGGTCACCAACTGCGTTACAGAGTACCAGGAGCTTACCCTCATGAGCCAGCTGCTCATAGCCCGTGAACACATGGGGTTTAGAAATTTTTTCTGTCTGCTTAAAAAGCTTTTCTTGGAGTTCTTTATCACTGCCTCGCTCTTTACTGCTCTGGGCGCGTTGTTTTTCCATTCGGGCTTCGAAGCCCTGAATATCAACCGAAATCCCGTGTTCTCGACAAATCACCTCTACAAGATCCAATGGAAAACCATAGGAATCGTAGAGCAGGAAAGCTGTCTCGCCCGTAAGAACTTGATGCTTCTTCAACTGGCTGGAGTTCAGGGCTTCTTCTAGCACACCGAGCCCGCGATGAAGTGTTTCATGAAAACGTTCTTCCTCTTCCCGGAGCAAGGTTTCCACTAGTTTTCTGTTTTTCTCAACTTCGGGGTAAACACTACCCAAGACTTCAATTACCGAAGGAACGCATTTAAAAATAAAAGGCTGTTCCTGTCCCAATTTTTTTCCATACCGAATAGCTCTTCTCAAAATTCTTCGTAAGACATACCCTCTGCCCTCATTACTGGGGATCACTCCGTCCGCCATCAGGAACGCACTGGAACGCAAGTGGTCTGCTATCACTCGCATGGCTACGTCCATATTGGAATCTTTCCCATAGGGGATACCGACCTGTTGGGCTATTTTCTGAATGATGGGCTGAAATAAATCCGTATCATAATTGCTATAGGTATTCTGGAGAACAGCTGATAATCGCTCTAAACCGGCTCCTGTATCAACGCTCGGCTTGGGCAGCGGTTCTAACTTTCCCGAAATATCTCGATTGAATTGCATGAAGACGAGATTCCAAATTTCGAGGAATCTTTTCCCAGCAGTATCGGTTCCTGGAGAGTTTGCCTTCCCGTAAGATTCGCCCCAATCATAATGGATTTCCGTGCAAGGACCACAGGGGCCAGTATCGCCCATCGCCCAAAAATTATCTTTTTCCCCTAATTTTTCAATCCAATCGGCTCGAATCCCTAGCTGCTTCCAAAGCTCCAAAGCTTCTTGGTCTTCCTGGTAGACCGTGATTCGTAGTTTTTCTTTTGGGATTTTCAATTCCTCCGTGAGGAAATTCCATGCGAAGTGAATAGCCTCTTTTTTGAAGTAATCACCAAATGAGAAATTACCCATCATTTCAAAAAAAGTGTGGTGACGCGGAGTGAATCCCACATTTTCTAGGTCATTATGTTTTCCGCCAGCGCGGACACATTTCTGAGCAGTCGTTGCTCGATGGTAACCGGGTTGAGAGATTCCCAAAAAAACGTCTTTGAATTGAACCATTCCAGCATTAGTGAATAAAAGAGTGGGATCTGCGGCAGGGATCAAACTTGAACTTTTTACTCGTTGGTGGCCGTGTTTCTCAAAGTATTTAAGAAACTTTTCTCTAATTTCACTGGATTTCATGAACAGTAGTCTATCCGCAACTCACTGAGTCGGCAACGAGTACTAAGGCCACAAGTCGCTCTGTTCAATTTCGCTGAGAAGTAATTCAACTGGGGATTGCTGTTTGACTGGAATCATGGCCTGAAACTGCTCAGTTGCCGGATTCCAAAGCTCAAGACTGCCTTCCGCTTTATCCTGTCCTCGGATTCGAATCCAAGTTCCATCTAGCCGCCGAAAAACAATCGTTTTAGATTCCGGATAAATTCCTTGCCGTAATGCATCTGCCTGCATTTGACGCAGAGTATTTCCTAAATAAATCATTTTTTGGGTCTGAGCTCGAGCTTCGCTTACCAATCTTTCAGCAGCTACGCTTTGTTCGGGGGTTTTTGCCATGCCCCTCAGAAGATCTCCTTGAGCCTCAATGAGAGGCATATTCCCTTGAGCTGGTGAAAGAAGTGCATTTTGAAGGAGGCTTGAGCCAAAGTCCTGACTGCCGAGTTGCTGGCTTAGGAGCTTTTGAGGAGCGCTGGGCGCAGTGAGCGTTGCCCGATCCATAAAATTGAGCACCACGCTGAGCGGAACTGAGCTCGTTGGATACTCCTGCTGTTTGAGTTCCATTACTTCAGCAAAACGTCTGTAATTACTGGGCCACCACGCGCTCTGCACTTGTTCTAATTCTTTGGCAGATAAACTGGGATAACGATGAGCAAGATCTTCCCCAGCGCCTACACCATTATGAGTTCGAATGGCCTCCATAATTTGTAATGAGTAAGCCACCACTCGGTTCTTTCCCTCGGGCGTTTCAACAGTGCCCCCCTGCTCCTTCAAGTAGGTAGAAACAATCCGAGGAATTTGAGCCATACTGTGATGCTCATGGGAAAGAACATAATCTCTGAGAAAAGCATCCAGCTTTTCGGGAGCAGCATTTTTTCCTTTGCTTTGAGTATATTTGAGGATGGCTTGATCTAAAAAAGCCTTCCCCACATCATGAGCTGCTACGGCCAATTCCAATGAGGGAACATCTATCCCAAGGGCTTCAATTTCGGCTTTATTTTTTTTCAGAAACTGAAAGTGATCCTGAAGGTGACCTAAGTTTCCTTGCGCCAACGGACTTCCCGAAGGGCGCCGAGCTCCGTTCTCATAAAACCTCTGAAAAGCTGCGGTCAATCCCACTATGTCCTTAGGGGGTATATCCAGGGCTCTCCCTGAGTTGACAAGTTGGACTCCCGTGCCCCGCCGTATCAGTCGGTCAGCAGCTTTAAATTGTATCCGACAAGCCTTCTCTTGGTTGCCCAAACATTCCAAGAGCAAGCTACATTCTCGATTTCCCGCTGAGCATGTGGCAGCCAAGAAGCCTAAGCAAATCCCAATCCTGCACGCAGTTTTCATGAAGGGACCGATACTGGCTTCATATTCTGTGCAACGATTTCCATCACATCCATAACTTGTACTTGTTCGCCTAGCCCCTTTTCGTTGACACCGCTACTCAACATCACTCGGCAGAATGGACATGAAGTTCCTATCACTTCGGGTTTTTTATCGAGCGCTTGCTCTGTCCGTGCAATATTCACACGCTGGTCCTTTTGTTCCTCCATCCACATCCTGCCTCCACCAGCGCCACAGCACATAGCTCCTTTTTTGTTGAGATCCATTTCCACAGCAGCTTTTCCAGTGGCGCTCTTTAAAAGTTCGCGAGGCTGCTCAACAACGTCATTGAAGCGAGCGTTGTAACAAGAGTCGTGATAAACCACCTTTTTTTCTGACTCGGGCTTCAACTGAATTTTTCCATCCTTAACGAGCTGGTTTACAAACTCAGATGCATTATGCACTTCCCATTTTCCTCCCATTTCTGGGTAGTCATTTTTCATGGTATTAAAGCAGTGTGGACAATTCGTAATGATTTTTTTCACGCCATAATTATTGATTTTTTCCGTGAGCGTTTCTGCCATGGATTGAAATAAATACTCATTTCCTAATCTTCGTGCTGTTTCACCATTGCAGGTTTCTTCACTGCCCAAAACTGCATAATCTACCTTAGCTTCTTTTAAAATTTTGGTGAGGGCCTGTGCCGATTTTTTGTGATTGTTATCAAAGCAGCCGCCACATCCCACATAGTACAGATATTCTGCTTTTTGATTTTCCGAAATCACTGGTACTTCTAGACCCTCGGCCCAAGCAAATCGCTCCGCCGAGCTAATACCCCATGGATTTGAATTTCGTTCTAACCCCTGAAAAGCTCTATTGAGTTCGGAAGGAAACCGAGAAGCTTCCTGTACCAGATGTTGACGAATATCTACGATTTTATCCACATATTCGATATTGACTGGACATGCCTCTTCGCAAGCACGACAAGCGACGCAAGACCAAACCACATCATCGATCACCGGCTTGCCTTCTCCTACTACGGAATCAAATTCAGATTTCCCTGCGAGGATTTGAGATTGATTTTCATAGAGCGTATCACGCAGATTGAGAAGAAATTGGCGGGGAGCCAACGGCTTTCCAGTGGCTGCAGCAGGACACACGGCAGAGCATCTACCACACTCAGTACAGCTGTACATATCGAGAACTTGCTTCCAACTGAATTGATTGATTTGTGAACGACCAAAAATAGCACCATCAACGGAGTAGTCTTTCTTTGGCAATCGCCCTTTAGGCTCAATTTTTCCAAAGAACACATTCAACATTCCAGTGATGATATGAAAATGCTTAGAGCGGGGTAGTAAATTCATAAACACAATAATCACCGTGTTGTGAACCCACCAGCCAATAGCTGTCAGAAGAGCCACTCGATTGAGATCTTCAGAGCCGATCCACTTCACGAAAAGCTGTGTGAAGGGGGACCATGCAAGCTCCGCTTGAGTTTGAGGGTTTTGCCAATTCAAAATTGCTCTTCCAGCATCGTAAATGAAGCTAGAGAGCATGATGGTTCCAATAAAAGATAGAATGAAATAGGCTTCTGCATGGGATTTGCTATTGAGCTTTGCTTCGGCGGGCAGAATTCCATAGAGACGCTTAGGTTTGATCAGAGCCCAACGCACGAGAAAAATCACTACACTGATCAGGACGAGGACTTGAAAGATATCTTTAGTGAATGCATAAAATTTCCCCGCTTGATCCACATGAAGTCCTGGCAACACCAGATCCGGGAACCAGCCTCTGAGAAACATGGTGACGACTTGAAGGCCCAGCGTGATGAATCCCCAAAAAATAAAGATGTGAAGAATCCCCGCCGGTTGATCGCCCTTTTTTAGGAACTTGGCTTGTCCTAACCCGTAAATGAGCGTGTTCTTGATTCTTAAGCCCCAAGTTTTTTGAGTGTAGTCTCGGCCATCATCTCGCCGCGCTTTCAACAACACCTGCAAGCGACCCCAAATTTGATATGAAAAAAAGGCCACCCCCGCAACGAACAAGCCAGACCATAGGACTCCACTCATAATTCACCTCGATTTAGTAATGGTAACATGGGCTTAGGGGATCGGAAAGAGAGCCTCATTCCTGCTCTGCCAAGCGTTGATTTGGGATCGCACTTCCTCAATTCGCTGAGTAGAAACATCGACCAAATGATAACCCTCTGCCTCATTTTCTCGTCCCAGAATGGTGCCCCAGGGGTCAATCGATAGGGAATGACCATACTGACCCAATCCTTCCCCAGAAATGGATGTCTGATCCGAAGCGATGAGATAACATTGATTTTCTATCGCTCTGGAACGTAGCAATACTTCCCAATGGGCTTGCCCAGTAGGCACAGTAAAAGCAGAGGGAACAATCAGGACTTGAGCTCCCTGCTTCCTGAGACTTCTGAACAACTCCGGAAACCGCAGATCAAAACAGATAGCAAATCCTAATTTAAAATCTCCCAACTGGCAGGTAATCACTTGATGGCCCGCCTCACAAAACTGCGCTTCGTCGTATGTATGATGCGGCAAACGCGCTTGGAATCTGAAAATTTTTTGGTACTTCGCGGCTAGGTTTCCTTTTGAATCAAAACATAAGAGGGTATTGAAAAATTTCTCGGGATTTTGTGGCTGAGGTTCTCGCAGAGTACCAGGAATCAAAGCTATTTGATATTTCTCAGCCCATTGCTGAAACATGGATTGAATTTCTGAGAAACGAGCAAGCACTGGAGCGAGACCACTCCTTTTGCTAGTGTAATAGGCCATCTCGGGAAAAACAGCGAGCTGTGCTCCCGCATCACGAACGCGTTTTACATAACCTTCCATTTTTGTCAGATTTTCCGACAACTGATCCGACGATTGAATTTGAATATTCGCAATTCGCATAAGTTCCCTATTCTATCAAATTTCTTTCTTTGACCCCAGGAAAGGAGGTGGTTAACTTGATCCCTATGGGCTTTCGAATCTCACTCATTTTAATTTCGGGGATTCTTTTAGGCTGTGCCTCATCCCCCTATCCTCATATTGACTTTAAGGGATGGGACCGAACGGAAACCTGCTGTTTAGCTTCAGGAAAAAAAATGGCCGTTGCCTCGGGGGGAACCCATGCCTCTCAAGCAGCTCTAGAAATCAGCCAAATGGGGGGAACCTTGGCGGATGCCGCTGTCGCTGCAGCATTTACTTTAGCAGTGGAACGCCCGCAATCCCTGGGGTTAGGGGGTGGCGGATTTTTTCTTTACTCCCAGCCAGGTAAAAAGAGAAATGATGTCTTTGTTGATTTTCGAGAAGTCGCTCCAGGTGTAGCTACCGCTAAAATGTTTCGAGATTCTCAAGATCAAGTGATTCCGCTCCAAAGTCGCTTTGGTGCAAAAGCAGTGGCTACTCCAGGCTTCGTTCCTGGGATGCTCCTGATTCACAAAAAATGGGGGAAATTACCCTGGGCTAAACTCCTGCAACCAGCCATTCGGTTAGCTCGTCAGGGATTTCGTGTTTACCCCTCGCTTGCACGTCGGATTGATGAAGAAAAAAAGGCCCTCTTGGAGGACTCTTACACAAAAAGCCTCATTTCAATCAACGGAGAGCTTCTTAAAAAAGGCGATTGGATTCGCCAACTGGATCTAGCTCAAACCTTGGAGCGTATCGCGGAGAATCCACAACGTGAAATGAGGAGCGGAATCACGGCTCAAAAAATAGCTGCATTCATGAAAACTAGAGGTGGGCTGATTTCACAAAAAGATCTCCTGCGCTACCAAGCTGTTATTCGCAAGCCGCTAGAATTCCAGTGGAATGGAAAAACTCTTTTATTGGCACCTCCTCCCAGTGCTGGAGGGGTTGTTGTCATTGAAATGCTGAACATGCTCGCTCGAGATGCTTTGGACAGAATGGAACCTTCCGAATATGTGCACTTACTTTCTGAGAGCATGCGGCGGGCTTATGCGGATCGCTCCCAAGCCATTGGCGATCCAGACTTTCATAAATTTTCCATTGAACCCTTATTAAGTTATTCCAGGGCAGAAAAACTTCGGGCATCCATTACCTCTGGACAAGCGACACCGTCCAAAGCGATACGTCCCATTTCTTCAGAAGATCTGAAAGAAAATCATACAACTCAGTTGAGTTTAATGGATGAGGCTGGAAATGCCATCGCAATGACACTTTCGTTAAATGAGTTTTTTGGTTGTCGTTTAGCCGTTCCAGAGACAGGTATTTTTCTCAACAACCAGATGGATGATTTCAGTAGCAAACCTGGAGAGCCCAATGTGTTTGGTCTCTTGGGAGCAGAAGCCAATTCTATTGCCCCATTCAAACGGCCTGTTTCGAGTATGACACCGACGATTATTTTAGATCGGGGCCGGCCCGTTTTAGCAATCGGTGCTGCAGGAGGTTCGAAGATATCCACTCATGTCACCCAGGTCTTTCTCAATCTTTTTCTAAGAACTCCAGATGATTTAAGAAAAGCTGTCTTCAGCCCTCGATTCCATCATCAATGGCTTCCGGATCAAATCACGCTCGAGAATGGATTTTCCGAGAAAATGATTCGAACCCTCAAGACAATGGGACATAGCCTAGAGATCAGTGATCGCACGGCTCTTGTCCAAACAGTTTGGAGAAATCCAGAGGGCTCTTTCGTAGCTGTTTTTGATCCTCGAGATGAAGGAGGCGCTGAAGCCCAATGAAGCTGAAACTTTTTATCGTTGCAGATCCCTTGGAGCAGTTAAATCCGGCTTCTGATTCTTCCTTGGCACTTCTCCGAGAGGCGCAAAAAAGAAAGTATGAAGTCGTCTGGCTCACACATTCTGATGTTGAATATGTAAATGATAGGGTCATGTTGAGAGGACGTTCCTGTGGAACTTGTCCTCCGGGCGGGCTCCCTGCTCTGGGGGAAGTGGAACTATATCCTGCGCTTTCATTTCATGCAGGCCTTATTAGGAAGGATCCTCCATTCAATGAGGACTACGTTCGGCTCTGTTGGATATTGGCCCTCGTTGAACACGCCGTTTTTTTTGTAAATCGTCCCTCACTTTTGGTGCGACATCATGAAAAACTCTTACCACTGAGTGCATTAGCCGCTGGTTTTTTGAAAAAAACGGATCTGATCCCATCCCATTTAGGAAGTGGCACTAGCGCTGCAGCCTTCGTACAAAATCTGAAAGCTGAAAAGGTTATTGCCAAGCCTTTTTTGGGGCATGGAGGAAAGAATATAACTCAATGGCATCGTGAAGAGTTCATCCAACAAGGACTCAGAAAGCCCGAAGTTTTTGACGGGTTGGTGGTTCAACCCTTTCTAGAGGACGTACTCCGAGAAGATAGGCGAGTTCTGGTGATCGATGGAAAGATTCGAGGACAGTTCGTTCGAGTCCCTCCGCCTGGAGGATTTATTGCGAATCTAGCTCAAGGGGGTTCTGCTGAAATGCGCGCGTTGACCAAGGCTCAACAAGCAGTGAGTGAGCGGGCTGCCAGGTATTTGAAAAAACTGGGAATCATTTTCGCGGGTCTTGATTTGATTGGAGCTAAGGTTTCAGAGATCAATATCACTTCCCCGACTGGCTTTATGGCTTTTGAAAAGCTCACCGGACAACAACTGAGCTGCTTTGTTCTGGATGCTATCGAGCGTAATGTTCCTCGACGTAGGCGATAATATCATCGCTCTCATACATTTGAACTTTTCGCTCGGGATCCACTAAGAAAGGCACTTGGGTTTTCCCCCCCAAGCGCTTGAGTTCCTCCTTGATGGGCGAAGTTGAAGACCCTAATGGAACTGGTTTTAAAATATAAGCAACTCCGAGAGTTTCAAGATAGGCTCGGACTTTCACACAATACGGACAACGCTCGGCCAAGTAAATTTCAATCATATTTCACCTTTTAACATTTCCTGATAACTTTCATGCCAATCTGATTTGAATTTTTTCAGGATCCATTCAGCCGGACAAAGACCCTGTTCGATATTTTTAATCAATGGCTGTAAATAACTTTCCTCGCCAAAACCCCGATTCCGCAAATGCTTTTGACTCAAATCAACAAGTTTTTCAGCGATATTTTGAAGCCCTAATCCTTTGACTTGGGCTTTCAAACCCACCCGACTAGCCTCTACCCAAAGAG
>RFNT01000123.1 GCA_009927045.1 bacterium
AACGTCGCTTCCTTTTCCAAAACTTGAAAAAAATGCCAACCTAGACTGTGGCTCGTGTACTTTGTGCCAAGTGGAATGCCCCACGGGGGCCTTGCAAAAAGACTATCAACTGGATGCTACTAAGTGCTTGTCCTATTGGACTATCGAGCAACAGGGGTCCATCCCCGAAGAATTTTGGCCGGGTGTTGGAAAATATTGGTTCGGATGTGATATTTGCCAGTTGGTGTGTCCATTCAATCGAGAGGCGCCTCGGGCAAAATCCCAAATACTCTCAATCGAATTTCCGCCCCTCTTTGAAGTTGCAACGATGGATGAGGCTCGTTACCAAAAGTTTTTTGGGGGAACTCCACTGACTCGTGCCAAAAGAAATGGATTGAGAAGAAATGCACTGGTGGCAATGACGGTGAATCGAGATCCTCGGCTGACTGAAGCTTTGAAGATCTGTGAGAACGACCAGCAATCCCCTGTTCGAGAAACGCTCCTGCAAATAAAGAATTACTTAGCTAAAGAATCGACTTGAAGAGCCATTTGATAAGGATCCCAGCTTTCGACCAAAATTTTAGTTTTTCTGAAGAGGCTTTCAGAAAGTTTTTTAAAGCAGTTTTCGCCTGGGAACTGTTGGCTTCAGAACTTTCTAAACGGTAAAGCATCCAAAGCGTGACTGGGTGTTGGCTCCATTCTGATTTTTTTGAACGTGTTAGTTCCTCTATCAGTTTCTTGGCAGTGTCTTCATTTCCCAATTCCCAGTGGGCTACCGCCAGGGCGAGTTTGGCGCGAGAAGAGAGAGACGCAATAGGCTCTTCCTCTAAGAGTTGCACTGCCTCGGAGTAATTTTTATGATAAATATGGGCTTCGGCCAGACGTTCCAGTAAATGTTCAGTTCTAGGATTGATGTGAGCAATTTCCTTGAGTGTCGTGTAAGCGGCTCCGTAGTTTTGAAGCTCTCGTTCAATGTCTGCTTTGAGATTTAACACAAGTAAATTACCCGGCTCAACGCTGGCTGCTTGCACAATTGGGGAGAAGGCCGCCGTCCACTCCTTGAGTCTGGTTTTGGAAAGCGCTTGAAGGAAGTGAGTTTGGGCTTCTTCGGAAATAAACACTTGCGAGTATTCCAATTTCTTTTTGGCAATTTCCTGCTTCTGGGAATGGGTCAGCAACTTAGAATATTTTTTGAGGATGCTATTGAGAAGTTCTAATGCAGCTACCCTGCCTTCGAGGAGGAGTTTCAGATCAGAGGTTCTAAACAGCAGACTCAAGTCTTGGGGAGTTTCTTCCGCAAGCTTCAAATAAGCTGACAACGACTTTTTATACTCTTCTTTTTTAAAGAGCGTCTCAGCAGAATGCTTGGAAGCAATTCCTGGAACGGCCGAAAGTACTGAAATCAGTATGAGAAGCTGTCTCATTAAAATTTCAGAGCAGCAGTGGTTCGAACGGCAAAGATATTTTTACGTTCGCCATTCGAAGGAATGCCTTCACCGGGTGATGCCAAGCCGAGATTCAGGCCCAAATCAAAGTTCTTATAAACATTGTAATCCGTGCCAAAATCCAATTCCCAACCCAAATTGGCGTTTTCGCCGTTTTTCGTTGCTGCTTTTCTCGCAATGATGAGCTCCACACCCGAAGCCCACGCAGGTGACCAATCTACTCTGAGGCCTGGGCGAATGTAGAGAAGGCCAGAAAAAGAATATTGATTACCGTATACCAGTAAATTGCCCTGACTGACGGTATTTCCATGATACTGACCCAGCAATTCACGACCTAAGATGAGTCCGGGCCGGGCACGATTTAAATGGATCAAGGAAAATGCCGTCGAAGTCTTGTTATTGATGTCATTGTCTCCGCCGGCATAGACTACTTCTGTAAACGCTTTGATTTTGTGGTAGCTGAAGGTGATATTGCCCATGGCTCCAAAGGCATTTAAGTCCACTTGATTATTTCCACCGGTGAGATCATACGCTGTTCCACTCAACCAAGTGACTTCCCCTCCGAAAGTGAATCTTCCGGCAGTTTTTTTCAGATAAACGTCTACTGCGTTGTTATTTTTGGGGTAGGGAGTTGATTGTCCCAGATGGGTCTGTTGGCCCGCAGGAGTTGCGGGGTCTTGAATGAACGGATTGCTGGAGCCTGTTCCACCCGTTACTCCCGCAAGCGGATTCGATCTGGATTGTTTCTCAAAGTAGATCCCCCCTTCAACGTCCAGCTCCGGATTATCGTATTGTAAGTAAGCAGTATAAAACTCTTGATCGTCTGCGTTTTCCAAAACGGATCGCTTTCGTGCCTTGGTATAAGCCACAGCACCAATCACATTGCCCAAATGCAAACGGTATTCAATTCGGTCGTCCGTTGTTTGGTAATCATCCCAAATGCGGTTACCGGCATCCCAAGTCAATCCATAGCCCCAAGAAATGGGCACGCGACCTAAACGGACGACACCAAAATCTGAAGTCCACTCAAGCCATGCCCGATTCAAATTCAGTGCAGCTGTTTGCACATCTCCATACACAAAACCCCCTTGGCCATTGCCCAGCTGTTGAGTCGCGTTCGGGGTGAATTGGGGAGAAGTCAGCAAGCTCCATTGCGAGCGGATGCTGAAGTGATCATCGATCAGCAAATTGGGATCGAGAAGTGCTCGCCCTAAAAGATATTGTTTCGATTCTTTACCGGCCGTTTGCGCAAGCCCCGTAAAGCTCGTCGCCTCTGTGCGGAATGAACCCGAAAAGTTCATGGAAGCAGCCTGAGCTGAATTTAAAGTAAGTATGAATCCAAAGATGAAAAAGATGAATGTTTTCATAGGAGTAAAAGTACGCTACTCATTCTCAGTAGCAAAGGTTTTTTTCATGAAAATAAAGGCTTATCCGCCTTTTTTATGGACTTCTTCTTCTAGGTACTTTTGATAAAGCGTGTCCCACTGCGGAGTGCCTTCACGAGGTGGGTTTTTCTGAGACAGAATTTTTTTTGTGACCACATCACCCAGCGCGTTAATTTGTTGAATGTAGCCGAAACAAATTTTCTTAGCTTCCCGCAAAGCCTCTTCTTCATTGGGATAATCCACCATGTCCTGCTTCCAAATCCCATCCAGGATCAAATGGACGATGTGAGTCATTTTTTCTTCAGAAATCATGGTTAAACAATGACTCCTTTATCTTTGATGAGCTGTTTTTTAATCATTTGAAACATTTTTTGCCGATCAATTTTATCGCCCATTTGGGCTTCATATTGGGCCAAAATTTTCTCAGCTTCTTGGTTGATGGCATCCTCCACTTTGAGGTCTTTAATAAAAATTTCCTGCATTTTGGAGAGCACTTCAGTTTCAGGTTTTTTAAACGTGATGAGTTTTTTGGCCTTCAGGCCTACAATCACTTTTTGGCAGAGGAGCTTCACTTGAAATTCACTTAAGCGCATAGGCAACACCCTACGCTTACGTTACACTGTTTTCAATCATGAAGAAAAGACGGATCAAACTATCTCGAACTGGGTGGATGTGGGTGGGAGTCGCCTGTTCTACCGTCTTGATGACACTCCTTTTGGGAGTCGGTATTTTGCATCAAATTTCCTCTCGAATCGACCAACTCAAGAGTAATCGGCCAAGTATTTTTTATGGGAATTATCCACCTTTGAAACGTGGGGATGTCTTTGCCATCAACCAATTAGAAAATTTACTTCTGGATGTGGGTTTAAGGAAAAGTAAGAGTTTGGAAGGCTTGCCGGAGGGAGAGTTCGCCTGGGAAGCCGATACGCCTACGGGAAAGAGTCTGCTCATCCATCGCCCTATCTTTCAGGGGGCCGGCCGGAAGTTAGAACAAGTCAAAGTCCGGCTTCAGTTGAATCTCTTCGAGAATTCGCAAGTGAGTTTAGAAAATCTCTATCGAACCGATTCGGGAGAGCCTTTAGCCGAATTGGAGTTTTCTCCCCGAAGTATCAGCTCATTCTATGCGGGAAGGGTGAGAACCCAGAATCCCATTGCTCTTTCCGATATCCCCATTTCGATGCGGTACGCTGCCATGGCCATTGAAGACGTACACTTTTTAGAACATCCGGGAGTGAGTTTTCGCTCTATTGTCCGAGCGTTGATTCAAGACATTCGCGCTGGAAAATTCGTTCAGGGCGGAAGCACCATCACTCAACAGTTGATGAAGAACTTATTTTTTTCCCGAGAAAAATCTATTTTTAGAAAAGTTCAAGAAGCGATTTATGCGCTCCTCACAGAAATCAAATACCCCAAGGAAACAATTCTAGAGGCCTATTTGAATGAAGTGTATTTGGGCCAGTGGAGCACGCATGAAATCCATGGCGTTCAAGAAGGGGCCCGATTTTATTTCAATCAAAGTGCTACTGATCTTTCCCTGAGTCAAAGCGCTACGCTGGCGGCAATCATTCAATTACCCAACGCTCATGATCCTCATCGGTATCCGGATCGAGTTATCAAGCGGCGGAATTTGGTCATGAAAAAAATGCTGGATGCCGGATTTATATTACCTGATGAATATCAGTCGGGGATTCAAGAGCCTTTGGGGGTCATTCCTCCGGAACGTAATTTGGAAGATATCGGGTATTTCATGGATTTAGTTTTTCGTGAACTCCCCGAATCAGTAAAAAGCCGTCTCAATCAAGAGTCGTTGACGGTGTACACGACCCTCAATCCTTTCCTTCAATCCATAGCTTCTAAGGGACTGAAGAATAATCTGGATCGCTTGATTAAAGGCTACGCCAGTTTAAAGAAACGTGAAGAGAAAGGCACTCGGCTACAAAGTGCGTTGATTGCAGTCGATGTGCCCAGTTGTTCAGTCATCGCGCTTCAAGGTGGGAGCGGCTATCGGCAAACCCAATTCAATCGCATTTTGACCGGAAAGCGGCAACCTGGGTCTTTGTTCAAGCCCTTTGTGTTTTTAACAGCTTTTGAGAAAGCTACTTTTGAACGGCCCTTTTCGGCAGACACCGTTTTGGATGGAAGTCCGTTTGATTGGGTTTACGATCGCCAGAGCTGGCAGCCGAGAAATTATGAGGAAGAAGCTCCTGAAAAGGTGACCGCTGCGGAGGCATTACAAAAATCCATCAATATTCCTACGGCGCGTTTAGCGCAGCAAGTGGGCTTATCTCCCATTCAAGAGAACTTGAAAAAGTCGGGGATCACTTCCGAAGTGCCTTTGGTTCCCTCCATTAGTTTGGGCAGCGCCGAAGTCAGCCCCTACGAGCTTGCAGAGAGTTACACTACTCTGGCCCAACTCGGCTCCGGATGTCATTTGCGAGCTGTCCAGCAAGTCTTTGACGAAAATGGAAATAACGTAATGGATTTTCCAGTTGTGAAGGAAGCCCGGTTGAGTCCTGAAGCCACATTTCAAACGGTACAGCTTTTAAAAGGTGTTTTCACGGATGGAACTGCAAGATTGGCTCAGGGGTCTGGAGTTCCCACGGAAGTATTTGCAGGAAAAACAGGAACCACAAATGATTTCAAAGATGCGTGGTTCGTTGGTTTCAACTCCGAAATGCTAGCGCTCACCTGGGTGGGTTATGATGAAACAGAGAATGTAGGTCTGACGGGAGCGGCCGCAGCATTGCCGCTTTGGATTGAATTTATGAAAGAAGCGCAGCCATTTCGACAAAACAAAGATTTTGCGAGACCCTGAAATGAGAAAAAAAGTTTGGATAGGTTTGGGTGTTCTTTTTCTTGTCGTTGGGGTGGCTTCACTAAAAAAAACCGCGAAAGAAAAAAATGAACAAAGTATCGCTTCTGAAAAAAAAGATTCCGCTACTGAAATGACGTCGGATCCAAAGGCAATCAACCCCTTCGTTGAAATTCCAAATGCAGGTTTGATGAAGGTTCGCACCCAGGGAACCATTCCTCCTGGATATTCCAGTCTGAAAGATTTTGTTGAGCGGGGGCTTCGAGATCCTGAACGTTTGGAAGAGGAACGAGCGTTTCAGCAAAATGGCCGACAGCTCATCGTTTTGCCCGGAGTCTTGGCTTTGGCTCCCGAGGAGGGGAGTCCCGGAGCTTCCGCTTCAGTCGCTTTCGAACACTTAGGGTTTTCCGTGGTGAAAACAGAGGGCAAGATTCAGTTAGAGAGAGGGTTTCCGGTTGTTTATGATCCTCAGGTGGGAAGTTTAGGAATCATCACTGGAAATGTGCAGGTTAAATATCAGGACTCAGCACGACCCGAAAAGTGGAGTGCTCAGTATCGGATGCAACTTGCCCAGGATTTCCCAGATATCTCATTGGCATTTTTTACGACGCAAACAAAAAACGTCGAGACTCTCCTTGACCTGGTCGAAAACTTGAGACGGGAGAATCAGGTTGAGTCAGTGACCTTGGATGTTTTAGAAGCCAATGCCCACCCCAACTAACGATTGTATCCATAAAGATGCAGTTTGAAGCGATTGAGAGTACCAGAGGATCCGGAGGCGTTTGAAATAGAGAACCTCCAAGTTCCAGAAGAGGGCTCCCCGTAGAATGCGTTAGACAATAAGGCAATTCCTGGAATGTTGGGATTAGAATAAGCTTTGGAGGACTTTCCGATTAATACACTCTTAGTGCCGGGTGTTCCACCCCCAGAAGGTGACGTTAGCTCTAGACTCAGTTGGTGAGGAGTTCCATGAGAGATATCCACTTCAAGAGCTACCGCTTCAAGGATGATTTCTCGAGATACATTCAGTTCAATTTCTAAGTTTTGCTCAAAAATCTGCGGTTGACTGGGTCCTTGAACTACAGAATCAAAAAATTCAAAGGGTCCTAAACTTCCAGGTGGAAAGGTTTTTGCCAACTGAACGGCCTCATCTGCTTGGATCTTTCCAAATCCAAAATGATTGTTGAAATGAAAGCCAGCTTTGTTAGTAACCCAGCCGGCATCGGCCGGTTCCACTTGCTCGGCAGTTTTTGCCAAGATATGTTTCACTTCTCTCCATGAGAGTTCTGAGTTTGCTTGTAATATCAACGCTACTGCTCCGGAAACCGCTGGGGCTGCAAATGAAGTGCCTTGATACCCCGTCGCATACCTGTCACCCGAAAAAGTGG
>RFNT01000119.1 GCA_009927045.1 bacterium
AATTTGAATATTTTTTTTCTTTTCCTTAAAATGCTTTTCAAGAGTCATATTCCAAGGCTCCAGATTCAAAACTACTTTACCATGCCTTAAATCCCATCACCACTTATCACCGCTCAGAGTGGAATTTTGTAGAAATCAGTCGATTGAGGGGGAAGCTGTAGGCCAGCAAGGTTTTGTTTTGATTGATTTTACAAAAAGATATCAATGAGCTCAGCTGAGCAGGATATAATCCCGCCGCTGCGACTGAACCCTGCTGGAGCGAGACCACTTCCATTTTCATCACTTGTTGCTCAACTTTGAGCGGCACTCCCAAATCAAATTCTTGCAGGAGTGCCTTACGAGCAGCTTCATTCCCTGCTATTTTTCCCAATGCTTCTTTTCCGGCAGCTAGCGCTTCTGAAGAAAAAACTGAGAAAGCTTGATTTTGTGAACTTTTGTAGGATCACCCGAACCGCCAAAAGCTGAGAAAGCACCGGGCATTTTATTGCAAGTCTTAGTTGCTTCCATACAGACAAAATTGCCGGACTCAATTGAAAGGATACTGACATTGCCCATCAACCCGATGGCACTGGTAGCACCCCCCTTTCATATCCATCCGAATACTTTTTCCCTGGAAGTAAATCGTACTTTCCATGGGGTAAGTTTTTCCATTGATCACCGTAGTGAGCTTTTGTTTCATGGTCACGTCTGAAAGCCCCTGTGAACTGAACACCAAGGTCAAGGCGACTACCGGCAATGTTTTTACAATACGCATCGTTTCTCCTTTCGGTGCTATAGTTTACTTCTGAAAGGAACTTAAATGAACCGTTACTTCCTTATTTGGACTTCGCTTTTTTTGCTTCTCTTATCCCCAATCCCATGTCGCGGGGCTGAAAACTGTGCAAACGTGCTAGCCAACGGCGGCTATCTATTTGCTACTTGGGCCGGTCTTCCCTCAGCTCCAGAAAGTGAGCTAGGTGCTTTCTGGGAAAAATACATGAAAGTCCTTTGTCAGCAGATTGAATGCCCTATCTTCTGTTCGGAAGATGGCGGGAAAGTGCCTCCTGAGCTTTTGGCGCTTCAGAAAAAATGTCGAGAGAAAGATACGGGCGCCTGCGATGCCTTTTTTGAGTCCCTGAAAATTACATCGAAAAGCCCCACCGCATATTGCTTCTATGTCGGGGGTAAAGCCTGTGATTTCTGTGACCGTTTCGGAGGGGATTACTGCAAACCTGGAATGCGGTTTGGCGGGTTGAAACAGGATTTTGAGGCCTTATTGATACATAAAATTGCCTGCAAAGCAGGTTTGGTAGAAGCCTGCCAGATGTTAAATCAGAGAGCAGAAGAAACGCGCATCGAAAATTTTAAAAAATGTGATGAATTGAATGATGAGGGCGCCTGCGGTTGGGTGGTGAATCGATTCATTGATGTCGGAAAAATAAAAGAAGCTTTAGAAAAAGCCCTTCAGGTCTGCAGAAAAAGCCAATACCGAGTTTGTACGACATTAAATCCAAGAGGACATAAAGACATGCCCTCAACTCAGATTGAAGCTTTCTCTAAACAATTCCAGGAAGCGATGGGCCCGGAGTGTCGGACGAGCAAAAATGCCGAAATCTGTTCGTTCTATGCTGGACTGATTGAGAAGACTCAACCTCAAGAAGCGTTAGAACTTAACCGAAGCCTTTGCAAACAAGCAGACCCCAATAATCCTAACGAAATTGGTTTTAAGGCCTGTGCCTCAGTTTTCCGTAAGAGCCTCGAACAGAAGCGCTGGGCTGAAGCACAAAGTCTACTGAAAACGGTTTGTGCTGGGCTAAAAGAGGCGCAACGCCGAAATGGAGTTTCCCGTACCGATTGTATGTATGAAAATGACCTCAAAGCTGCCCGCAAGAAAAAGTAATCTGCGTGCCTTTCCCTTTGCAGCTGATTATGATTTCTTTAAATAGGAGGATGAAATTATGAAACTTGTCGTCATCTTTTTCAGTTGGCTCATCTGTTCTTGTGTTGGCTTCGCTTCTGAACCCGAGGAACAACGCCCTTTGTGCACCACCATGACTCAAGCGCAACAAGTGAGATTCAATCGGTGCCGCAATGGAGAAGTGATGACGGGCATTCAAAGTTTGGATCCGCTCATGGTGTATTGCACGACTCTACTTGCAAATTGCAGAGATACAAAAACTACAGAACATGAACTCAATCATTCGTTAGAAAAATAACATTTTGCTGTTGCGTTATTGTTTCTGAGCCACTAGCTCAGTGCTTATGAAGGCTGGGATTTCGCAGAACGGACAAACCTTTTCCCAATTGTTGAAGCGCGCGATCTATGTTCCTGCTCTGCTTCTGATCAGTATGGCCGCCCTGCTCCTCTGGCATTTGAGTCATTTCAATCGAACGATTGTTTCATTTCAGCGAGCTCAAGAAAACATCTTTCGCCTTGAAGATATACGGGCCGAAGCACTCAATTTGATGTCAGACTTACGTGGCTATTTGATTTTTAGGGAATTGAACATGGTGAGCGGTTTTCCATCGCGCATCGCAAATCTAATAGATGACATCGGGCAGATGGAGGCAAGATTTAGTGATACCTCTCAGAGAGCGGAACATTTACAAGCGATGTCCCAAAGTCTGCAGGCTTGGAGCCGGGTTGCTGAAGAAACCATCCGGTTTAGCCAATCCCATCGGGGCCAGATCGCTCGCGGTTTCATGCAAGGGACTGGCATAAAACTGATGGCGGAGTTCTTAGATCACTTAAATTTCCTTCTGAAAAAAGAATCCTTTCTTATGGATCAGCGGGCCGGCCTATACCACACCTACAGGACGACTTTTGCAGTTCTCATCCTTTTAGGTGCAAT
>RFNT01000227.1 GCA_009927045.1 bacterium
CAATTCATCTGCAATTTTTCCACGCCTCATCCACGCCTCTGTTTTGATCAGGTAGACAAAAGCTGAAGGAATGCGAAGGAAGTTGAAAAAGCTTACTGGCTTATCTGCACGAGCTCCTGCAAAGATTCTCTGCTCTCTAAAGAGACGGAGTTGTGTTCAGCTAAGCGGATTGCTCGCTGAGCTAATTGTTTTGCAAGCTCCTGTTCGCCCTCCGCCTGTCTCAGCTTAGCTAAGGCAAGATAGTTGATAGGTTCCAGAGGGGTGAGGGCAATTGCTTTTTCAAAGTAACTGAGGGCTTTGTCGTTATCCCCCCCAATGATTCCTGGAAGGGTTTGATAAATTGTACCCAATATTCGATAAGGACCTGCCATGGCATGAGCTGGATCTAACTTTGCTGCTTTTTCTAGGCGTTCAAGAATTTCCGAAAGACTTCCCAGCATTTTAAAAATACCAATCCGTTCCCCATACTGAGCCATGTGGATAGCAGTCCAAAATTCACAGGGGCCGCACTCAGGGTCTCTTTCAGCCGCACTTTTTGCAACTTCAGCACCTTCTTGAAAAAGCTTAGCCTGGTTTTCCTCTTCCTCGACAAAACGAGAAGCAAAGCTTTGCAATGCCATCGAGTACTTCCATGAGGCCTCTACAGCAACCTGCGGTTCTTTGCGAGCTCGTTGATAGTGATCTAGAGCCACCATCAACTCAGTCTTTCTATTTCTTTTCTCAAAAGCTCTATCTCCTTTTTCTATCAGTGCATGAGGACTGAGTTGGCTAAATGCGGTGCTTTGAAACCATAGCACCAGAAAAAGAACAACCGTAATCGGGTTGAAAACGGCTGTAATCAAATCCTGAGTGGCTCTCGCTGTAACGGCACGGCATTTTTTTAAATGACTTGGAAGCGAGGGCAAAAATATCAATTCGGCCACTACTTGAGTGACTCCCAACAAGGCCCCAAGTTGTTTCCAGAGATTCATTTCTCCGAAATAAAAAAGAGTCGCCTGATGCTTTGAAGTAACCACTTCTCCATCACACCAGCGGTAATTGAGGCATACAGGTTTTACTTCAATTGGCGTGTTCACGACCGCTTCTAAAAGGGCACCTTTAAAGGGAAGGATGAGAGAGCCATCAGAAGTAGTGCCCTCAGGAAAAAGAACGACGTGGAGACCCTGTTGGAGGAGATCTCGGATTTCTCGAATATCCTTTTTAAGAGTGCTCCGGGTTCTGCGCTCGACAAAGTAAGCGCCAGAGAGTCGTGCTAGCCATCCAAGTAAGGGGCTCATTTTAACTTCTACCGAGGTAATAAATACAGCGGGGAACTGGCTGGATAAAATCAAAACATCCAAGTAGGAAACGTGATTGGCTAAATACAAAGTTCCCGGAACCGAATCGTTCTGAGCTCTATCATCCACCCAGTATTCCACGTCCAAAATCTGTAGTAAAAGTTGCGAGAATCGATGCATCCAATGGATGAGGATTTTTCTTTGGTGCAAGCCCTGGGGCACCAACAGGGTAATGCAAATAGCGCCACAGAAATAGATGAAGAGTGTAATGAGAACAGAGCAGCCTTTTAAGAATTTCATTCGATACGATACTTACTTTTAAAATTAGATTTCATATGCTCAACTTTTAAAACTGTAAAAAAATCTACGCAGTGGAAGTCATAATCCCAGGCGGGGTGTAGACTCACTTTTGCGCCGGCTTTCAAATACACTTGTAAGAGCGAGGGAATGGCTTCAACTTTAGACTGATTGACTAAGTGAAGTCCGTTTCTTCTTAAGTAAGATTCGCGCGGAAGGATGGTGAACGACTCCAGTTGGGATCGTTGTTTTGCTAGCGATGAAATCATGCGAGCCACTTCCCGGCCATCCATAGTATTAACACTAGAACACCCAATCACTTCATCAGCTTTGAGAGCCGCAATGTATTCGCAGACTCCCCGCCAAAGTAACGTGATCACACTTCCATTGCGGTAGTTTCTATGAATGCAGGCGCGACTTAGCTCCAGTTTCACCCCGGGTGTTTTTAGAAATTCATCAAGATCAAATTCGGTGTTTGAATAAAGGGTGTTGCCAAAAGAAGTGGAAATCAGGCGATAGGTGCCCACGATTTGATCGGTCTGTAGGTCTTCAATCACGAGGTGATCGGCTTTAGCGTCCAGAGCTTCCCAATCAATTCCAAAGGGAATCATTTTGTTTTGAAACTCACGATGAAAAACTTCATAGCGAAACTGCAGGACTCGCTCCAGTTCTTCTTGGGTTTCAATGGTTCGCACTCGGTACTTGGAGCGCTCAAAATAGATGGCAACCTTCCGCCTGAAATCTTGAGCGAGGCCACGAGAGTGCCGAGGAATTTTTGTGCGAAAAGCGAACAGAGAGCGTAAGGGTTCGAACTGGGCCTTTTGAGGAAAGGTCATTCCATGTTTCTCCTTCACAAAAAAGGATGCACGTTGAGTGCTAGGGGGGAATGAGAGTTTGATTAGGATTGTGTTAGAAATTAATTGAACTGTTCGTCATTGGGCAGATGAGTCTGCTATAATTGAAGTACTATTTCTTCTCATGAGCACTCTTTTGGTTCAATCTGCAATGCTTCTAGTCATCCCCGTAACTGAAGCGCTTTTTTTGCGCTGGCTCTTACATTCTGCGTTAGGGCTTCGCATTGGTTTTGTGGGGTTCACTGACTCCGATTTTATTTTTCCGATGCCGTTATCTTTTTTATTTTGTTTTTGGACCATGAATCAAGCAAGACAATTTCGCTTTAAACTCAACACAGCAATGTTGCTCTTCAACCTAGCGCTTTTGTCTTCTTTTGTGGGTTTAAACACCGTCTTCTATTTGAGAGGGAGCAACCCGTCTGGTTTTTGGATGATGGGTCTCTGGTGGTTACTTTTTGTGGGTATTGTTGCATCCGCACTTTTGATTTGGATTGGATTTTGGCAGTTTCTCACTCATCCCAGTAGGCGTTCTGTGGTTCCAGCTCTCCTGGTGGGTTTCAGCATTGTGGTAACACAAAATTGGGGCGGGATGTTGTGGCCCCTCATTTCTAGAATGCTCGAAGGGTCTCTTGAACCGCTGTTACCCTTTAAATTGCTGAGGAGTAGCTCTCACTTGATTCTAGTGCACCCAGCATTAACGCTAAGAATAGGTTTGGGGTGTTCAGGCCTTGATGGGCTTCTTTTTTACATGGCCACTTTTCTGTTGGTTTGGCCCTTAGGGGGAACCTACTTTTTGACCAAGTGGCGCTGGGCCAAGGTTTTTGTGATTGGCTTAGTTTTACAATACATTCTCAACCTGCTGCGGATTTCTCTTCTCTTCGGGCTGGGCATTGGTTTGGTTCGTCTTTTTGGAGTCCAACAGGGCACCTCCATTTTAATGAATTTCTTTCATGTTCATTTGGGCTATGTTCTTTATGCCAGTGTCCTCATCCCGTATTTTATTTGGGGGCTGGGGATTTTCCGCAAGCAAGAAGAGCCCAGACAGGATTCACAGAATTCGTCGCCTTTCTTTAGAAAG
>RFNT01000111.1 GCA_009927045.1 bacterium
TCTCGGGAACCGCCGCCAGAGGCACCCACTTCCAAGTTGATATCATACACATCAAATTCAATTTTCTTCTGGGGCCCCTGAGGATCGCTCTGATCCATGTAAATCGCCCCATCGCTCAATCGTAATGTAAGGATGGATTCTTCTTTTGGATCGCCTCTTAAAAGACCGGCCTTTGCAGAAATGGCGAGCGGCTGATTCTCCTCTCGGCTATCGTAGATAAAGACCTTTCTCAATTCACCTTTCAAAGGGGTGATTTGTTCGGCCAGTATCATCAAACCAAAAAAACCCTCTTGAAAAACACCGGGACGCATTTGAGATATTACGCGCTCTCCACTCACTCGAGTGATCATCAGCTCAAAGGCGCGATTCCCCTTGGGAACCGTATACAGAGACCAATAGGTGCAAAGAATAGTAACTAATACCGACAGGCGAAACGGGCGCATATATTTGTGGTAAACTGATTCCGCTTGCCTGGAGCGCCAGAACCTCCCCCTCAGATTGCACTCGAGAGATCCCCATAAGCACTGAAAACAAAAATGCTATCGGAATCGCAATGGGCAGAAAGGACAGGAGTAGATAAGCAGATATTTTACCCACTTCCTTTAAACCCACCTGATGGGTTACCAGAAATTCGCTGAGCCGAATTGCCTGAAACATCAACATAATCATCAGGAAGATGCCGGCACCCATAAAAAATGTCGGCAAAATCTCTTTCAACACAAAAAGGAATAAATGTGGATTTAGAGCAGTCCTTTTCGGCAAGGTCATGGTCGAAATTATAGCGCCTTATTTGCTGCTTGCTGCAATAATTTGATAAACGCCCGGTCGGACATTATAAGGAAGCCATGGATCAAGAGAGCCTTTTTTCTTCTAACAACGCCCAAACACCCTTGGCGGAGCAAAAAAGGCCCGTGTCTTTTGATGATTTGGTGGGTCAGTCTCACATACTCAATCAACGACTGAAGAAAATAATACAGACAGATCGATGGACAGGGTTTGTATTTTGGGGACCCCCGGGCACCGGAAAAACTTCGCTCGCAAAAATCATTGCTCAGTTGACGTTACGCCCCTTTAGAACTCTCTCTGGGGTCACATGTGGCATAAAAGATATTAAAGAAGTCCTAGACGCCTCTAAGCGAGACTTTCTCCAAGGAAGGCCTTCGCACGTTTTGTTTTTGGATGAAATTCATCGGCTCAACAAATCCCAGCAAGATGTTTTGTTGCCTTTCTTAGAAGAGGGCAGCATTCGCTTCATCGGGGCTACCACTGAAAATCCCTCGTTTGAAGTTAATAACGCTATTATTTCTCGATCACTCGTTTTTCAGTTTTTTTCGCTTTCTCAGGAGGAGATCGTCACCATTTTGAAAAAGGCTTTGCCCAGTTCTCTCAACCTAGAAAACGGGGTTCTAGAAGCACTCGCTCAGCTCTCGGGAGGAGATGCTCGCCGCGCTTTGAATTTGCTCGATCATTTAGCAGTTTCTGTGGACAAGACGCAGTCTATTTCGCTCGCTGATCTCGATTCTATCTGTAAGGCTCAACACATTTATTATGATAAGCATGGGGAGGCTCATCACCATACCATTTCGGCTTTTATTAAGAGTGTTCGAGGAAGCGATCCGGACGCTGCAGTTTATTATTTAGCTCGAATGCTTGAGGCGGGCGAAGACCCTCTTTTTATCGCAAGACGGTTGATCATTTTGGCTTCCGAAGACATCGGAAATGCTAACCCGGCAGGACTCATGGTGGCCACGAGCGCTTTTAATGCCGTCCACGCTATTGGAATGCCAGAGGGACGAATTGTGTTAGCTCAAGCAACTACGTATCTAGCCTGCTCTGAAAAGAGCAACAAAAGTTACGTCGCTATTAATCACGCCCAAGAAGAAGTAAAACGTTCTGGCAATTTAGAGATTCCCTCTCATTTAAAAAATCACAGCAGGAATTATCAATATCCTCATGATTCCCCGTCGGGTTGGATTGCATGCGATTACTTACCAGAGAAACTTCTGGGAAAAGTGTTTTACGAACCGACAGGGCACGGACAGGAAAAGAGAATTTCGGAGTTTTTACAGCAGAAAAGGAAGCCTAGAGGTAAAGCCTAATGCCCGCATTACCACTCACGTCTACCAAGGCACCGGGCTTGTAGAAATCAATACTGTACGCATTTGCTTCGATATCAATCGCTGCACTTTTGGCTATGCGCCACCTCACACCCAATCCCATTTGACCCGCAAGACCCGTTCGACGATCGGTCCCTGGAGTGGTCTGCCCCAAAAGGGTGTTTGTATAGTCCCAAGTCCGAACGCTTTCAGCATAACCAGCACCAAAAAAAACAAATGGTACAAAAGTGGATCGTTGACCCGCAAGTGAGATATCCAGACCAATAGAGTAAATAGCCGTTTGAACTTTAAAGTTCGTCAAAATATCGCTCGCACTCAAACTCAATTTGTTTTGATATTGATTTTGAAGTGTGTAGCGCCCTTCAAGCCGAATTTGAGGGATCAAAATAACCGCCATTCCCGTGGCTCCCGAAATCGTTTGCGTGTACTGATCCACCCCTAAATTATTTCTGGAATAAAAGGCCTTTCCAAAGACTTCAAATGCTGGGCCTGCCCATGCCGGACTGATTCCCAAAAACAGAACACCCAAAATGGTCATTCGACTCAAAAGCAATCTCATACTACTATTGTAGGCTAGTGGGGAAACGAGAGAAAGGCTGGATGCGCTCATGTCGACGCTTTTTACAATGCACGCCATCAATCTTTATGATTCCATTCACATAAAGCGCGTTCGGAGCCTCTTGTCAGAGAAAATTGTTTATAGCTCTCCACAAGAGGTCGTATTTCAGTTTGGCGAAACCCGATTTTTATTCGCTTTCCGATTTGGATCCTTTGTTTTCTTTGGATTTACCCAAGAGGAAATGGATCTAGAAATTCAAAAAATTAAAGAAGCCTTGGGGCCGGGAGTTACTAATCCAACAACAGAAACTTATCAAATTGTGATTGGAGAAACTGGTAATCGTGTTGAGTTTGAATATGTGGAAATTAAAAAAGTAGGCATTGATCAGCTTCGTCTGGCAGCTGTGAGTGTTGCTCAATCAGCGGGTGTCGAATACTACGAACTCATGACCGAGCGACTACTTTTCGAAACTTCACAGCTGATGGAAAAGTTATCACGGGTGGGGTCGGTTCCCCTACATACCCGGCCGCTTCTTAAAATCATCGGGTCTATTGCAGCTACACGCCAGAATATCATCAGCAACCTCTCTATTCTGGATCCGCCTGAGGAAACCTGGAAAAGCAAAGAGCTAGAGAAGCTCCACCGGGAACTTCAAGGGAACTTTGATATCGACACACGGTTCAGAACACTGGATAGAAAAATGTCTCTGATTCAAGACAATTTGGAAATTTTGAGTGGGTTGGTAACCAGTCGACGAACGGTTCTTTTAGAGACCATGATTGTTTGCCTGATTATTTTGGAAATTATCCTAGCTGTCCTGAAGGGCCTTTAGTCTCAACCCCTAGACCGCCGGCCCCGAACTCCTACTTGGGGTTCTTTGGCAATATCAACAATCAGGGGGCGCCCTTTGAGTTCTTTTCCGGCCATCCTATCCACGGCATGAGTGGCCTCGTCATCATTAGGCATTTCAACAAATCCAAAGCCCTTGGATTTTCCAGAGTCTCGGTCTTTGACCACATGGGCGCTCGAAACTTGGCCACATTGACTGAAAACCTGGTTTAATTCCTCGTCCGTCACTTCATAGCTGAGATTTCCAATGTAGAGCTTTTTAGGCATAGATTTTAGTATTTCACCTTGGAACAGCGCGCTTCAAGCTCCTGTTGTCAATCACGGAACAACCCAGTATAAACTGTGACCATGGCAATGCGTTATATCTTAAGAAGAACTCAACCCGAAGATTTGGCTATCATCCGAAAAGATGTAGGCCAGTTAGATGAGCAATTAGGTAAACCAGCTGATGGCTTAAAAAGAACTGTCGGTTTGTCGATCAGCAATTTAGAAAAAGTTAATTATTTACTGGTCACCAAAAAAATTGGAACTGACTGGATCTGGATTTGCCCCTCTGTAGAACTAGTTGCAGAAAATGAGCCTGGCTTATTCAAACTGATGCAAAGATTTTCTCTGCCAGCACCGGCTCATTTGGCGCATTTGGAAACTAAAAGCTCTACTTAACTGTGACTTTAGTCATCTTATCGCCCACTTTGAGCTTCTTAACAGCATCCATCCCTTTAACCACCTGTCCAAACACAGTGTACTGATTGTCCAGATGCGGATGGGCGCCTAGACAGATATAGAATTGGCTATCTGCTGAATTTGGATCTGCCGCTCGCGCCATCGCAAGGGTACCTTCAACGTGCTTTCTTTTATTAAATTCTGCTTTCAATTTTTTTCCGGAACCCCCGGTTCCGTTTCCTTGGGGATCTCCTCCCTGGGCTACAAATCCTGGAATAACTCGATGAAACGTAAGCCCATCATAAAATTTTTGATTCGCAAGCTCTGTGATGCGGGCTACTGTTTGTGGCGCGTCTTCTGGATAAAGTTCTGCTTCAATCGTTCCGTGGGCTGTTTCAATATACATCATAGCGGCTTTTCCTTTTTTGTTTTGGGCCTTTTCCTTTTTATCTGCTCCATAAAGATGGGAGCCAAACAAACTCAGAAGAAGAGTCAATGTAGTTATAGTTTTTATCATGGAGAAACTGTAAGACGTGTTTAAAAAAAACTCAAGGCTATACTGAAAATGCCTGCTCAAAATCTAAAAGCAGATCGTTGACATCCTCGAGACCAACCGACACCCGAACGAGAGTGTCATGAATGCCCAGTCTGCTCCGTTCAGTCGCAGATATTCCCGAATGAGATGTCGTGCTGGGGCGGGTAATCAAAGTTTCTACCCCTCCCAAACTAGGAGCCACAAATGGTAGCCGTAGTTTTTTTAGCGCCTGTTCAAGCTCGTTGACAGCACTATCAAAATCAAAGGAAAGCATCCCGCCGAAACCTTTAAAATATTTAGCCGCCAGCAAGTGATTGGGATGTTCTTCGAGTCCAGGATAATAAACTTTTTTTACTCGAGGTATTTTTTGAAGTCCTGCGGCGAGTCGCTGAGCATTTATGTTGTGTTGTTGCACCCGAAGCACCAGCGTCTTGAGGCCTCGATTCAGCAGAAAACAGGCGTGAGGATCTAAGCTTGGCCCTAGATGACAAATCATCTTTCGGATTTTTTCTATGAGCCGCGAGCCGCCTGCGACTGCGCCAGCCAAAACATCCGTGTGGCCGTTGAGATACTTTGTTGCACTGTGAATCACGAGATCAAAACCCAAATCAACCGGATTGAAATTTACCGGAGATGCGAAGGTGTTATCAATGATTGCCAAAGCCCCATGTCGATGGGCAATCTCCACAACTTTTTCCAGATCGGGAATTTGTAGGGTTGGATTAGAAATGGTTTCCACGTAAACGGCTTGCGTGTTGGATTGGAAATGTCTCTCCAGATTTGAGGATTCTCCCACCGAGAACAAAGAGACTTTTCGATTCCATTTCGAAAAATCATCCTTTAAGAAATAGTAGGTGCCTCCGTATAACTGATCCTGAGCAAGTAAATGGCCCTCCGGCTCCACACAAGCCAGAAGAGTCGTGGTGATTGCTGCCATTCCAGAGGCCGTAACTAAGCCGGATTCCATTTTCTCGAGCGCAGCAATTTTTTCTGCCAAGGTTTGGTGGTTGGGTGTGTTGCTCAGCCTTCCATACTTTACATCTACGTATTGAGTTTCTTCTTCAAAAACATAGGTGCTCGACTGAAAGATGGGCTGAGTTACTGATCGCTCAATCGTTTTCTCCCCAGCATGGATGGCCAAAGTTGCAAGGCCGTCTTGGGGTTTCTTACTCATCAAAAACCTCTTCCGCAATGACCTCATCGGGAAACGAAACAATCAGTTGATCCTTTTGTTCTTTTAACGGAAGTGCACGTAATCGAGCGCCCTCACAAGGGCCTCCCACACAAAGTCCGGTCTCCATTTCATAAAGCGCCCCGTGCATCTGACATTGAAGCAACGACTTATCATGATTGAAGAAGCTATTGTCGTTCAGATCCAAAGTTACAGGAAGGTGCTGACATACGTTTTGATAGGCAAAGTAACGGTCCCCTCGACGAACTACAAAGCCTTTCACAATTTTGCCCTGTATGCGTACAGAAAAGTCGGCCGTAGATGGATCTGCCGCTAATTTTTTCTTCGAAACCACCGCAGTGGCCTCATGTGAAACTGTAATCATTCGTTTTCAAAAAGTATCAGAACAATCGTGATGTTATCGGAATATTCAGTCTTGCTGGCCTCCAGACAAAGTTTTTCCAAAACCTTTTGAGGCTCCTGAAGGCCCTGCCTGAGAGTGCTCACTAATTGCATCTCACTCATTTGCTTGTAAAGCCCGTCGCTGCACAGAAGCAGGGCCTGACCCGCTTTGACTTCCCGAGAATCTTCAAGAACCGTCAGCGAATGGACGCGAGTATCCAACCCTAAATAAGAAGCCAGCACTGCGCCCTGAGATTCTTCATCGTAAAACTCGTGGTCCTCAGTGAGTTGCTGAATAGCAGAACCATCAAATAAGTAAGCGCGGGAATCCCCCACATGACAAAGATGAGCGAGATTGTCAGTCACCTGTACAGCCGTTAAAGTGGTGCCCATCAAAGCTTGTCCATTGCAGGACTCCAAGGCTTCTTGAAGAACTTCTTCCGCCAACTGGACGACCACAGGTTTCAAGAGCTCTCCCGGGCGATATTTCTTTTGCAGTCCCTCCACAGCCATTTTAGAGGCCTCTTCACCTCGAAGGCCTCCCCCAACTCCATCCGCGACAGCGTAGAGTTTATTTTCGTTATCTACTAAAAAGGAATCTTGATTCGTTTCTCTTCCGCCGATCACCGAATATCCAAACCCGGTTACTTTCATAATGCCTCACTTCGAAAATGAGGTTCTTATTTTAGTTGAATTTCTAGCGGGTTAAAGCACTGAATTTGACACGATCTTTTCTCCCACCATTCCCCGTTTTCCTTCACGCGCACTTTACAAGTGCCGCAGATTCCCATTCCGCGACAGTTGAAAATCTGATGCTTTCCAAGGTAGGGGCTCAGTCCTGATTGAATCAGAGCCGTCCTCAATACGGTGCCGTGTTGAACCGTGATTTTTTGTGTTCATTGGCCGAAGGAGAATGAATCGTAAGACTTATGGAGTTTGAAGCACTCACTTTTTGTGTGTAACAAGTGTGTAAAGATTCGACCAGTAAAATTCCATAATTTTGTAAGATATTAATTTTCATAGAGAATACTTACTGTATACGCTCTGGATATTGAACGGTTTTTTGCTGCGCGTTATACTGATTTTAAGTTTAGGAGTGCGCAAAATAAAGGGAGAGAAACTAGGAACTTAAAGTTTTAGCGCGTTCCTAAGCAAAGGGGCGGTAGGCTTCCCAAAGACGGACAAACCCCCGAAACCGGAATCCTACGCTGGGCCAACCCCTCGCCCGGCATGTCCAGTTTGGAGCTGCCGCCCTGTTTTTTTCTTGAGCTCATCCCCACAACTAGGTATTGGCTGATCCCATGAATTCGATTGGACTCGCTTTGGATCTCTCGGGACCTACGGGGTCTTTTGCGCTCTTTGATCAGAATGCCCCTTCTATTCCTTTGGTGGAGAAAGAGCTTCTGGGTTCTTTCACTCATTCGGAGTTACTCCTGGCTGAAATCGAACGCACACTTCGGGAGCATGCTTTCAAGTTCAAGGATATTTCAGAATGGGTGGTGAGCTCTGGACCGGGATCATTTACAGGGTTGCGGATAGCCTTTTCCACACTAAAAGCTTTTGTATTTGCTCGAGGCGGTCAATTGGTTACTGTGAGCGGGCCTGAGGCACGCGCCTGGGGTTATCTCACCGAAAAAAAACTCCCCCAAGCACCTGAATCCCTGCTTGTGCTCTCCTATCTCACCGCAGACAAATGGGTGGCTTCGGATTTTGTTTATAAGAACCAAAGGCTCATTCTAAGAACAGAAACCATCGTGAATGAAAACACGTTAGAACTGTCAAAAACATCTATCGCTTTGACTGAAGAACGTATTGCAGCCCGGTCTAAAAATACCCCAGCGGAATGGACAATCTTTCCCCTTCGAGCTCGACATCTCTGTAGTTTTTCAAGTCTGGAATCTAAAAAAGTTTTCTTGCCCCATGAGCTATCTCAAGTAACACCGCTTTATTTAGGCAGCTCCCATTTTGAATGAATTAGCGACGGCGCCTGCTGATCCAAACGCCCACCCCAGAAACAAACATCACCAACGGCGCTATAAAGATGGAGGCTAAAATGATCACTCGGCTTCGCTGTTCAGTGATATCAAATTGGGTTTCAGCAGTACTTCTAGGACGAATCGCTATGAGGTCTTCTTCCTGCGCCAACCAACTCAACATGTTTTGAAACAAGTCCGCATTCATGCCGAATTGGCGATTCGTGTTTGATGCAAAGTCAGAATCTCCAACTACCACCATTCGAAACTCTTTCACCTTTTCAGCGTCATTCCCGCCTTCCTTCTTCGCTGCTCCGCTTTTAATCGGCCCAGAAATCGCGAGCGCTAAAGATAGAGGTCCCTTTCTGTCGGTAGCCTGATTGATTTTCACTTTATCGCCTTGAAGTTCCGATTCTAAACTTTTGGTACTGGTGGAGAAAAGCACGGTGACCGTCTCTCCTTCAGCCACTGACTTGGCCTTTTCGACAGGCGTGGAGATTGGAAAAATAGCGATTTGTTTCGCGTCCCGGGTGATTTCATGGGCGGCATCGAAACTTGCTATAATGGGCGTCAAAGGGTTACCCCCCGCAAATTGTTGGAGGCTGTTGTTTTCAACGACGACCCTTTTTGGTTTCCAATCAACTCCATAGGCCGAAAGAAACTCTCGAAAAGAACTTGGGGAGTTCGGCTCTAACAAAACGAGCAGCTTTCCTCCCTCTCGGAAGTATTGATTGAGCGCTTGATACTCCTTGGGCAGAAACTCGGACTTGGGTCCGGCGATCATCACTAGCTCCGCATCGGCCGGAACCCCAGACTTATCGACCAACAAGAGTTCTTCCACCTCATACCGACTGCTCTCTAACACTTCTTTCATGGTGGAAAATCCATCTCTGGCAGTATCGGACAACAGGCGTTCTCCATGGCCGGAGATATAGTAAAGTTTTTTCTTGCCCCCTTTGGTGACGGAAATGATCGCGTTGGTCAACTTCTCTTCTATTTTAGGATCGTCAGGCCCCATAAGGTTTTCCACTCGTGCAGTTCTGTCTCCGGATTCCACAATTACCGTTCCTGCAGCACGAATGTTGTATTGCTTCACCAAGAGCGGATCCTTGTCGACATCGATAAACTCTTTTTTCAATTTCTTGGTGTAATAGCTGTATTTTGAGAAAATATTTTCAAAATCTCCTACTTGTTGCGGGTTTACAAAAGCCTTGAAAATCACATCTGTAGTAAGCCCCTTCATGAGCTTGATAGACTGATCAGAAAGAGTGTGTACTTTGTTTTTAGTAACGTCCTTTTTGAGGTCGTGATTATTCACGATCAGGTTAATCACTACGACAATCGCAAGCACTAAAAGCGCATTCAGAACTGTTCGCAACCCTAGCTGGGTCGTTCGTCGACCAAAAAGACCCTTATAAAAACCCCCATGAAGCCCTAGATGGGCGATGAGACTCAAACCACACAGCCCGACAAGAATCTGCCAAATCAGGGGCTCCGCGAGAATATAGGCTGATATAGCAGACAGAATTCCAAGCGCTAATGTGCCCAGAAGGGTTCCATAAAAAAGTTTTTTTCTGTTCATGATCTATCTCCAGCGATTGCTCTCAACAACACAGTGTGTGAAGTACAGCGTGATGAGTGTAAAGCTTAAAAAATATACAATGTCTTTTACGTGGATGAGTCCCTCGGAAAAACTATTGAAGTGCCCGAGTGGTGACAGAAACACCAAAAGGGGCCCCCACTCTACAAAACCTGTTTTGGCGGTAATCCCCTGGCCCAACGACTGCAAAAGCCACAACAAGAGCAACGCGATAAATGTCCAAACAGCAGCGATTGCCTGGCTGCTGGTCATCGCTGAAATGAGACCCCCGAGCGAAACGTAACAGGCCAGCGCCAAAAGAAGCCCTAAATAGGTGGTCCCAATAATGGGAAGCTCCGGATTGCCCCAGAGAATCATGAAAAAGACATAGATAAAAGAAACCAGCACCATGAACACCATCATCGAGTAGGCTGCCAAAAATTTTCCCAACACCAAATCAAACTTCCTCAGCGGTGCGGTAAATAAAAGCTCAAAGGTATGCTGCCGCTTTTCCTCTGCATAGAGTTTCATAGTGAGAAAGGGCGTTACGAAACAAAGAATGAAAGCCATGTTTTGATACAAATAAGTGGCTAGCTTATCCAGAGTAATTCCTTGCCCACCACCAAAACGCTGCACGCTATTGAAGTGTTGGTAGATATCGACAAACTTTGCAAAGATGACCCCCATGATAAACAAAAACACACCTAAAATGACATACGCTATTGGGGAATAAAAATAGGAGCGCAATTCCTTCTTTAAAATGCCAATGGATCCACTCATGATAGCGACCCTCCCTTTCCGGTGATCAACGACAAATAATATTCTTCTAATGCTTGTTGAACAGGCGACATGCGAATGAGTCCCGACTGACTCTCAACAACCACTTTTGAGACCTCTGCCATGATCTCTTCTTTTGCCTCAGACTCCACCACCAAACGATGAGTGCCGTTAGAGATAATATTGACTCCCTTCACTCCGGAAACAGCAGACAACCGTTGCTTCAAGTTATCTCCGATCCGTCGCACTAAAATTTCAGTCTTAATAAGATTTCCCGTTGCGCCCATGGTATTTAGCGCTTCTTGGGCAACAATATTTCCCTTATCAATTACGATGATTCGATCACACGTAGCCGCAACCTCAGATAATATATGAGTACTGTAAATGACTGTTTTTTCTTGGCGGAGACCCTTAATAAGATTTCTGGCTTCATTGACCTGCTTTGGATCCAGGCCAACTGTGGGCTCATCCAAGATCAGCACTTCAGGATCGTGAATAAGAGCCTGCGCCAAACCTACGCGCTGACGAAATCCTTTTGATAAATTCCCGATAAGTCGTCTTCTCACATCGCCTAAATTACAAAGCTCGATCACCTTGTCGGTTTTTTTACTCTTTTCGGATTTGGGAACCCCCCGAAGGTCGGCCACAAAAGATAAGTATTCGGTCACCAACAGCTCCGGATAAATGGGGGGAGTTTCCGGAAGGTATCCAATTTTTCTTTTCACCTCGAGAGGGTTTTCAAATACATCGTAACCCCCTATTGAGGCAGTTCCACTTGAAGCAGGCATAAAGCCTGTCAGTATTTTCATCGTGGTTGTTTTTCCAGCACCATTTTGCCCTAAAAATCCCAGGATTTCTCCACGCGCCACTGAAAAGTTCAGTTGGTTGATGGCGGTTCGATCCCCATATTTTTTTGTCAGTTCTTTAACTTCGATCATGATCTCGTTCTCCAGCCGAAGTGTTTTAATAGATGGCTGATTTTGGTATCGGGTGCAGGCCTTGTCAACGGAGGCAGGGGTGGCCTTTTTGACGCGCACAGCGAGCGGCTTTTTCCAAATCGAGGATACCGCCACTCAATACCTTCTTCTCTAGACTAGGGACTGATTGTACTGTCGCAAGAATTAAAGAGACCACCTGTGGGGCTTTTAACTGGGGCGCAATCGACCGGACTAGCCCTACGGCTCCCGCAACAACCGCCGTCGCATGGGATGTGCCGCTCCCCTCGTCCCACTGATCAAACCAGGGTTGCCATATATCTTCGCCGGGCGCTCCCAACGAAACGTATTTGGAACTCCAATTGGCTCCTTCTAAAAGACTGTTATCCGGACTGGTGGCTGTCACGGTGAGCATATTGCTTTCAGAAAATTTGGCAGGATAAACTGAGGACTCGTTGAGATTTTCACCGTCGTTACCTGCAGCCACCACTACAACCACATCATGACGAGCAGCGTACTGTATAGCCGCTAATAGGTCCTTATCATAACCCTCGCCCGCAAATGAAACATTGATGACGGATGCCCCCTCTTTCACCGCATAATAAATTCCTTCGATTGCATCTTCGGTATCGCCCAGACCCTCCCAATTGATAAATCGGATTGGCATGATCGAGCATTTGGGACAAATCCCAGCAGCGCCTTCCCCATTGTTCAAGCTTCCCGCCATGATGGCCGCCATGGCCGTGCCATGCCCGGTTCGATCCATCGGCAAATGGAACCCCTTCACAAAATCCCACCCAATCACATCGTCGATGAAACCATTTTGATCATCATCGTACCCATTAGCAGGCCAATCCGTGTTTTTACGTTTGATTCGATGGATCAGTTCTGGATGATTGTAGTTAACACCACTATCAATGACTGCCAGCACAACGTCCGCGCTGCCGGTACTTATTGCCCAGGCCTCTTCAGCTTTAACCGTCTTAAGATGCCAGGCCTGTTGTATGAGAGGATCCGGAGAGTCTGTGACTTGGGGAACTTTTTTCAATGGCGGCGGGGCCCCATGCTGTGCCCACACAGAAAAACCCCAAGTTAACAGAATAAAAAGTCGGTTTCCCCCACCCAATTTTTTTTCTCCAAGGATTAGAAGCTCTTTTTACGTGCCGCTTTTTCAAAGCGCAAGAATAAATCGACACAAAAAATATTTTTTACATGCGATTATCGGAGGTTCTGACGGGCAACCAAACCTCTTCTTTCAGAGGTAAAAACTCCGGATGCTCCACCAATGGTTTTGGTTTGGGGAGCTCCACCTGTTGGACTCTAAAAGCATCGACCAGCAAAGGAAGAAACTCTTTTGGATCCAAGCCCAACTCAGCCAAGTGGGCGCGGGCTTCCTGGCCAAACATCCCCGCGTCTGCTTTCCACCCGTTAAAGGTGTCGAGGGAATATCGCTTATCCACTGGAATTTGGGCGCTTGAATTTAATGTTTTATCTAAAAGAGCTCGCACATACTTAATCTGCAGTGCCGCTAAGTACTCATCTGGAGGCGCATCAAAAAGCCTGAGTTCGACTCGGTCTGTCCCTTTTCCTCCGAACGCCTGAAACCATTCCTCTTTAGGATTTTTAATATCGATAGTCTTTTGATACTCCTCCGGCACCAGGCCAGCCATTAAAGCCGTAGCATTCAATTGCGTGTAGCCTGGCTTTCTTCCTACAAACGGATTGAAATACTTTTCCTCATACAGAAGCCGGGCTAGATCATCCCAGGTCCCTGAAAAGCTACTGAGCTTGGTTTTTAAACTGGGGCTCATCTCTAAAGGATATGCTGCGGCCGTACGGTAGGGGTGTTGCCACAGAAACTGGATCATTTCTCGATTGTTTTCAAAGTAATTGAGAAAATCCACAAACTTTCTAACGCCCTGATTCTCAGGCAAATTGAAAAAGGGTTTCAGATCGATGTTAATGTGCGCCCCACCTGCTGCTCGATTCGGAACCTGCCCCAGGGAGCGGTTTGCCTCATAAAGAGCTTGGATTTGTTTCATGTCCTGCGGAGCCGCTTTTGGAGAAGGAATTTCAATGTGCCCACCTTGTGGAGCGATTGGATTCCCTTGTCGGTAGTACCTTTGGATCCCGTCCCATTCCACGCGCCATTTTTTTCCATTTTCATCGACCAAGATATATTTCACACCCAAGCCATGCCCATGCCCTTGCGGATCCTCTGCACCCTTTACTTCCTGAGCCCCCATTAAACTGGCCACTTGGCTGGCGGTTCTTTCGATCCGATCCCTTGCTTCGCTTTTGTTTTCTGGCGAGCCCAAAAATCGGAAACTAAATTCAATCCCTAAATCAATCTGATTTACATCGACAGGACCAGAGTTGTTGACCACCACTCCTGGTAGTTCCTTGGGTCGTGGTACCAAATAATTTTCAAAGGCCTTAGAAAGTTGCGTTTCTTTTGCAAACCTGTAAACCGCTTCTTCAATCTTTTCCTGAGTTTCCTCCCACAACTTTTCATGAGATTCGGGCTTTTTAGTTCGCGCTTTTCTAGAGAGATAGTCTTTGGCTATTTCAGTGAGATCTTCAGCATACTTTCTGCGGGCTGTGTCGAGCGTTCTACCAAATTCTATCGGGAGCCGCTGCTCCCAGGGTAATAGTGGAGAGAAATTTTTATTTCTGAGATCTCTTCGATAAAACCTGTTATCTGATCGAATGTTAGGGATGGCCGCCTCAAAAGCTTTCAAGTGTCGAGATTGCTCGGAGCTCAAAAACGGGGCTAGTTTTTCAATTGGGGCTGCGGGATCAAATCGATAAGCTCGAAAATCCTGGAGCCCGGAATAATCTCCGGACGCTAATCGAGCCTGCAGCATGTCCTCCATAAAATCTCGCTTCACTCCCTTGTTGCCAGAGCGCAATTCGAAGTCTGGATAAAACTCATCGGGGTTTTGACCGGGCATTTCAGCGCGTCCTCGCATGGAACGGAAACCAATCATCCGGTACTTATCTTTCGCGTGCTCGGAATCCCCCTCCACCATTCGATCGTGAAGACGCTTCAAAGAGGAACGTGGGTATATCCCCAAAAACTCATGCCCCAACACCGAGTCCACTTCCTCGGGATTTCGCTCCATTTGGCGCCAATACAAAAACCAAGTGCCGGCATCCAATAACTCTATATATTGAGGTGCAATAGCTTCTCGTGCTTCGCGAGATTTGGGCCAAGCATGAATAATATGTTGATGGCCAATGGGCCCTCCCAGGGCTTCCTCTATTTCCTGCGCATTTCTTGGAATGCCAGCCTGTCGGTTTCCCCGCGGCTCACTAACTCATAGGAACCTAAGTCATTGGTGATTCGAATGCTTTCGGGTTTCTCCGGACCGGGCACCAAGCGCTCGAAATTCAAAACTTCTTCATAAAACAAATGGCCCAGAGCCGTTTGAGTGAGCTTTTTTCTGACGTCTCCCGATTCAAACAAAAAATCAATCTGTTCTGCGGGGGTCATCCTTGCCCAGGCTGCTTTGGACATGCCTTGCGAATGTCTGCAGGTGCCATGATCCAGGTCCTGTCGGAATCATCCAAATAATTTTTCAACATTTTAAGAAGCGTTTTTTCCTTCGTGCCCTCCGCTTCTGCCCTAGCGCGAATGTGCATTGCTCGCTTCATGTTCCCTTGGTCCAAATCAAACCAGCCTTTGGGCAACTCGGGATACCAACTGCCTTCTTTCTCAAAGGCAAAAGCCATTTCAGTTTCCGTATCTTTAGCCTTCAGAGTTAGCGACTCAGATTCAAGTTTCTGCTCTCGAAGTTTTAACCATAAATGATAACAGCTCCCCTCTTCGGAAAATGCAGTCAGCGTTACAAAAAAGAATCCAAAAAAAGCGATTAAGCTCCCGGGGAGTCTTTTTTGCGCAGATTCAAGGGGCTGTACACTCACTGTATTCGATGCTCCAATAAATTTGATGCTAGAGATGGCTGCAACTTTAGGACCTGCCCTCGTAGGCTCATGGAGGGTCGTTTTGCAAAGGAAACCTCAGCGTGGAGAATGCGAGTGTATAAAACTTTGACAGTTTATGAGGAGGCCTGAAGACGCTTCGGCTTTAAATAGGGTTGGGGATCAACTGGGACCCCGTTCTTTCGTACTTCGTAGTGTAAATGTGCGCCAGTCGTGTGACCAGTCGCTCCAACGTGAGCAATCTGTTGCCCTCGAACCACTCGAACTCCCAAGGGAACTGAAAGTCTGGAATTATGAGCATAAACCGTTTGGTAGCCAAATCCGTGATCCAATACGACTACTTTTCCATAGCCTTCACGGACCCCTGAAAAAACAACTCGCCCGTCCGCAGTAGCCACGACAGGAGATCCTAATCGGGCGACAATATCAATTCCGGCGTGGTGCTTATAGTCCTGGCTCCGTGGATGTCTTCTGTTACCGAACTTTGAAGAAATTCTTCCGCGAACTGGAAGCGAAGCTGGTGTGGCCCGAACTAAACGTTCCCCTTGTTCAATGAGCGCATGTACTCGAACAATTCTGAGTTCTGCTTGATAGGATATTTTTTGAAATTGAGAATGCCCATTAAAGGGCGCACTTTTAGGCGTTCTCCTTGGCTTGATAGGCGTATAGCTTTTTTTTACCAGAGCAATCGATAATCCTTGTAATGTCTTTCCAATTCTAATCGCTCTTTTCATGGAGCGATCAAAAGCTCGACTTCTCTTGATCGAACTGTCTGCTTGAACCTCTGGCGCAAGGAGAAAGGCTGCTAACAAAACAGTAATGACGAGTGGTTGCTTCATAGTTGCTTCATCAAAGCTGCTGCAATAAGACCATCAGGCTCGCCCCGGAGTCAACCCCTAAGCGTTTTCAACTTGGCAGGCTAAGGCGGTAATATTGTCGTCTCCTCCGCGTGAGTTCGCCAAATCGACTAAATTTCTCAGGCCCTGCTCTACGCCATTTTTTCCCAGCTCTCGTTCAATTTCTTCTATCTGAACTAGACCCGACAACCCATCGGTGCAAAGAAGAAAAATGTCTCCCGGTCTAAGAACTCGTTTGTAAACATCCACGGCAACTCGGTTCTCATACCCCACACTTCGGGTGATGACGTTCTTAAATTGGTAGTTCTGTGCTTGGTTTGGCGTAATTCTGCCGGATCGTAGCTCCTCATTCAGGAGCGAGTGGTCCTCAGTGATTTGCCACAACTTTCCTTCGCTCATCAAATAACCCCGACTGTCCCCCACCTGCCCTAAACAGGCCTCTCCATTTTCTATCAAGAGGGCTAGTATGGTGGTTCCCATGCCATGAAGATCTTCGTTTTGGGCCGCCTTTTTAAAAATTTGCTCGCAGGAGGCATTCACAGCCTGATTCAACCGCTCTGCCGGAGGCAGTGCCTTATTCTCTTCACAAAATTCTCGAATGATTTGAACAGCGAGCTGACTCGCGACTTCGCCGCCCCGATGTCCTCCCATGCCGTCAGCCACCAAAAACAGACCTGCCTCATCATCCTTTAAAAAAGCATCTTGGTTCACTTTTCTTTTCATTCCAATGTCTGTAATGGCGAATGATGTTGATTTCATAAAAACCCTCTAAAAAATAGCGTTGGTGAAACAACCCAGCCAAATGGAACGGAATCGGAACCCACCGCATGAAGATTTTTCCACAGTTGCATCAGGTCCCACCGCGCGCCAGAAAAACGAATCGGCTTAATTTTGTCTCCGCGATCTATGAGCCAACCATATCCTGAAGCCTGAATCTTGGTGTCATTTAAAAACTCTAAAGCGGTCCACCCCTCAATCCATATCCCCCGACCCTCATTTGCCCAGAGTTGTTGTGGGCTTTGGGCCCCGGGCTCAACGCTCAGAGTTTTAAATCGCAGCTTGGGCTCTTGTTCGTTTGGAAGTCTCAAGCTGTTTCCTGTGCTTCTACAATTTTCCATGCCGCCGGAGTAGGCATCGTAAAGGAACGCCTTGAGCATCCCAGCTTCCACTAACGGAGTTTTCTGAGCTGCTATTCCATCTAAATCAAAGGCCATTCCAAACGGTGTTTGTACCGCCCTAAAATCATCCGATAACGTCAGAACATTTGAAAAGACCTGCGTGTTCAGGTCCTCCATTTGAAGTGGCCCTCTTTTTTCTCGAACTCTAGCCCCAGAAAACCAATTTCCCATGTGCTGTAAAATGGGCGCCAGCGCTCGACCACTCATGGAAAAAACGGAGGGTTCCTCCCAAGGTTTTGTCTTGTCCGCAGCCAGCGCGAGCAATTGAGCCGCTGCCTGAAGCTTCATGAGTCTCTCGGAACGATTGCATGTTCCCCAAGAGCCTTCTTGAACTTTGTCCAAAACCCAATTTTGGTGTGCGGCCCCGACCCAGTCATTTTTGGAAAGCTTCTCGGATCTGCGATAAATATCTGTTTCTAATTCCCACCACTCATACTTTTCAAGAAACCTCAAAGAAGGATCCCGGATTACTGAATGACTTGAGTCCCAGAACCCTTGGGACGGTCCCTGGCGATCTCCATTTGCGATCAAGCTTTTTCCTGACCACAGCGGAAAACGAAACCATGGATCTGGATGAGATTGTTCCGCGCACATTAAAGCGTCGTGAACTAGTCGATCGACCGTTCCCTCAGATAAAACACTTGCAGTCGCTACCCCGGGCTGATTTCGGTGGATTACTCGAAGCTGAACCCACCAAGCTTCTTCCTGGCTCTCCACTCCCAGCCTTCCATTTTCGTGTTGGGCTCTTTTAATATTCCACTTTTGACAAACTACTTCAAAATCCTGCGCCACAACCAGTCGTGGGTGCTGCTTGATGCGTTCTAGAAGTTTGTCTTTCATTCCTTATGCCATTTTGAGTTTGCCCCGAAGGGCTTGAGACCAACCCGAATGCGGTGGTCGTAAAAGCTTAAGTCTTTGGTCCGCAACCTGAATCATCAACTCATCACCGTTCGAAACCTCAAAACTCACTTGTCCATCACATACTAAATACGCTTTCTCTTTCAGAGGCAGCGCTTTGATTTCAACTTTATGATGTAGCGGAACCACAATCGGCCGGGCAGAAAGTGAATGCGCACAAATTGGAATCAACACCAATCCCTCCAGTTGGGGGTGGAGCAAAGGCCCCCCTGCCGAGAGGCTATACGCGGTGGACCCGGTGGGAGTAGCTACCAGATAGCCGTCTGCTCGAACATGGCTCAACAGTTCTCCATCTAATAAAATTTCTAACTTCAACATAGAAGTTCCGGCGCCCTTAGAAAGACAAACGTCATTAAAAACTACTGCTGAATCTGTTTTTCTTTTGTTGTGTTTGAGTTCGACCTTCAACAAAGGCTTTTCCTCTAACTGAAACTTCCCGTCTAACGCTGCAAGCACTGCAGGAACCATATCCTCACGACTAGTGTCCGTAATAAATCCCAGGCTTCCCAAGTTGATCCCCATCACAGGAACTAAGTTTTTTTGTTCCATTCGGCGTATTAAGGAAAGAAAGGTTCCGTCTCCACCAATAACTACCGCCAAACGAGCTCCACGCAGTTCCGCCGAGTCTATTTCGTCTTTAGAATCAGTCACTTGTATCGTATTATCCCTTTTTTTTGTAGGGCCACTGTAAGTTCTTTGCCGGCTTCGGCCGCTCGCTTATCTCGGGCTTTAACGCAAAGCATTATAGACGCTCGGTTCTTCATACGGCGTTATCATATCAAAAATGCCCTTTTTCGGCTCCCCTTTCGGGGTGTTTTTGTTCAATATTGATCACTTGTTACCATTTTGTTCTCCTGAACACTTGACCTTTGACACGGCACAGATAAATTAGGGGCAAGTGCAGGTAACCAATCTCTTTTTTTTATTGTTGAATTCATCCTGGTTAACAACCAAAATACGGTGATTGTCGTTATCAACGGGGTAAAAAAACATTAGGGGGAATCCATGAATCTTACTCATTTAGCTTCAGCCTTGGCCCTGGTCATCTCTGCAACTGGCTTTGGTGCCGAGTACCTCGTTAAATTGCAATCCACAGATTTTAAAACTGAACAAGAATTCATCCGCAATAATGGTGGGGTTTTGGATTTAGTAAGTCGGGAAGGCCGTGTTTATAAATGGTCCACGCCTCAATCCAACCTCAACATGAAGTGGGCCCACTCCACCCAGTTGAATCGTTCCGGAGTCGAAAAATTGGAACCTAACAAACGCCTGAAAATTTTCTTGAGCCCCTCGCTGGAAGCCAACCGGTCTCAACTCGCACGGGCATTAAAAGACCTAAATGATGAAGAACAAGTATCTCCATCCGGAACCCCGGCTTACCCGGATAATCCGGAAATCAAGAAGCCCTCCAAACAAAATACGGGCTCGGATCCTCTGCTCAGTAAACAATGGGGCATGATTGGCACCGATGCTGCTGGAGCCTGGAAAAAAACCCCAGCGGGTAAGGATATTATCGTAGCCGTGACCGACACTGGCGTTGACTACAATCACCAAGATCTCATTTCTAATATGTGGAGAAATCCTGGTGAAATCCCTGGTGACAACAAAGATAACGATAACAATGGATACGTAGATGACGTGGTCGGCTGGGATTTTGCCGCCAACGATAACAAACCCTACGACCTCACTCTGAGTCTTATGGATATCGTCCTGCAAGGAGGAAATCCAGGACATGGCACTCACGTAGCAGGTTGCATTGGGGCTACTTTGAACAATGCCCTTGGAATCGTCGGGCTAGCCCCCAATTCCAAGATCATGGCCTTGCGATTCATTACTGAGAACGGCCAGGGGGGCACTGCTGAAGCCATTTCTGCGATCGATTATGCTGCCAACAATGGCGCTAACATCATCAATGCTAGCTGGGGCGGAGAATCCGATGGCCAAACAGAAGAAGACACGCTCCTCCGAGAAGCTATCGAGAGAGCTGGAAAAAAAGGAGTTCTTTTCTTAGCGGCAGCAGGCAATGGCCGAGCTAACGCTCAAGGGGGCGCCTCTGGGTTTGATATCGATAACGATGAGAAGCCTGTATACCCAGCTGCTTATGACCTCGATAACGTATTTACAGTTGCTGCGATTGACTCTGAAAACAATCTAGCCACTTTTTCTAACTGGGGCAAAAAGAGCGTCAAGCTGGCTGCTCCCGGGGTGAAAATTCTTTCCACTGTGCCTGGAGATAAGTATCAAGATACCATCATTAATTTGGGTTCAATCGTGGTGACTTGGGACGGAACCTCCATGGCAACACCTCACGTAGCAGGCGCAGCTGCAACAGTGTGGTCCATGGATCCAAAAGCAACTGCCAGAACTGTGGCAGACAAACTCATGGATTTATCCACGGATACCGCAGCCGTTTCTGACAAAGTAGCTTCTGGCGGAAGACTCGATTTACACGGATTGAAATAACATTCAAGAACGTGAGATCTCGAAACCTAAAATTCCTCTTTGTAAGCTTTCTGGCTTTAGCTTGTCTTCTTGTATTCCCCACAGCGGGCTGGGCCGGAAGCAAAAAAAGAGCCCGCAAAAAGAATCTCAAGCCGATTACTCATCCAGTTATTTTGTGGTCCCGCACGCTCTCTGAAACGCAGGATCCTGAACAACGCAAAATCGCCGCCTATAAGCTGAGCCAGTATTCTCAGCCGATTTATCAGGATTCGGTAATTTCTGTTTTGATTTCTTGTCTAAAAGACACCGATGTTCATATTCGAGTACTATGTGCAAAGGCGATGGGCCGAGCTGGAAACCAAAGCAAAAAAAGTTCCATTCGAACCTCTCTGATTGCAGCCTTTAAAGAAGACCCCTCCTTGCGAGAAACCTTAACACGCACCTTTATTCGACGTGGAGACAACTCAAAAGAAGTGACCGACCTTCTGTTGGAAACACTTTCAAAGAGCACGGACACTCACGAAACCCTGACTCTGCTTTCTTACTTCTATGAGCTGGGCGAAACTGTCGAACCAGAAACCTTTATCCGGGTTTTTAACAAGTCGGAAAATGACAAAGTAAAACGCTGGGCCATCAAAGTACTAGCAGAGCACGGAAATGGTGAAGCAACGGTGATTGATGCTCTAGCAACGTGTGCCGAAAGCAAAGATACCCCACTAGCTTTAACCTGTCTCTCGGGGCTTCAGTCTCAAAGCAGAAAGGATTCCGCCCGAACCTGGTCTGCCCTCGAGAAAACACTCGAAAGCTCGGACCCCGACATGTTAATTGCCACTCTCGATGTTTTAAACGTACTTCCTGAGCGAGTAAATTCACCGATGGCAAAACGGCTTATTGAGATCATTTCTGAAGCTGATGAAGGTGAGCTCATCGATAAAGCAGTTCTGGGCCTAGGAGTTTGTGGAGATCAGTCGTTGGCAGTTGTGGAAACTCTTCAAAGATTGCTCACGGATAAATCTTCCCAAGAATCGACTCGGATTCATGCTGCTTTGGTATTAGGAAAGCAAGCAAGCCTTCAACCGGAATCGTCTCAAGAGGCGCTGAAAACTTGTTTCAAGAACAGCTCCACTCAATCACTAAGAACCGCCTGCCAACTTGGATCGCAGGAGCTGGCCCAACGGAGTAAAGACCTCTCTAGATACCCAGCATCTACTACAAAAACCAAACCGAAGTCATGACCGAAGATAGGGTTTGAGCGCAGAGGGAATGCTGAACGTTCCATCAGCGTTCTGATAGTTTTCCATAATGGCCATCAAAGTTCTTCCCACTGCTAATCCGGAACCATTGAGCGTATGACAAAAATGCGGCTTACCAGTTTGCTTGCTTCGATATCGTATTCCAGCCCTTCGAGCCTGAAAATCACCAAAGTTGCTGCAACTGGAAATTTCCATAAACCCCTGAATGGCAGGAGAATAGACTTCGATATCGTATGTTTTTCTCGAACTAAATCCCGTATCACCCCCACACAAAAGCATCACGCGATACGGTAGTTCCAGCTTTTGCAGAATGGCCTCTGCATGTGCGGTGAGCTTCTCATGTTCCGCCTCCGACTGCTCTGGCGTCGTTATTTTGACGAGCTCTACTTTGTTGAATTGGTGTTGCCGCTTCAACCCTTTGGTATCCTTGCCATAACTTCCGGCTTCCGATCGAAAACAGGGTGTGTAAGCAACATAACTTTTGGGAAGATCAGACTCGTCTAATATCTCATCTCGATGGTAATTAGTTACTGGAACCTCAGCAGTTGGGACCAGGAAAAAATCAAACTTTTCGATCCGAAAAACATCTTCCTCAAACTTAGGAAGTTGCCCAGTCCCTATTAAAGCTTTCCGATTAACCAAAAAAGGCGGGATCATCTCCTCGTACCCCACATCCCCATGCGTATCTAACATCATTTGGATTAGGGCTCTTTCAAGTCGAGCCGCTTGTCCCTTCAGAAAACAAAAGCGCGCTCCGGTAACTTCGCCTGCCTTTTTAAAATCAAGAATCCCCAAGGCCTCGCCTATCTCATCATGCGTTTTGGGCGTGAAACTCAGCTTTCTCGGCTCGCCCCAATTACGAACTTTTTGATTCTCCTCGCTAGATCGCCCCGCTGGAACCGCAGCATCGAGCAGGTTGGGAAACTCAAACAGAACTTGATGGAGTTTTTCTTCGAGCTGGGCAAGGACTTCATCTTGGGCCTTGATCTCGGCTGCGACCCGTTTCATTTCCTCGAGTATGGGGCTATCATCACCGCCTGATTTCTTGACCCGTACAATTTCCTGAGAAGCTTGATTCCTCTTAGCCTTTAAGCCTTCAACTTTTTGGATGAGCTCACGGCGCTTTTCATCCAAACCCGATACTACCGGCAAAAGATCAAGCCCCGGCTGGTAATTCCGTTTCGTCAGAGTCTCTCTGACTAAATCAGCTTGTGCAATTAACGTTTTTACATCCAACATCTCTTACTCCTCAATCACGGATTTTTGTAATAGCTGTTTTACTTCTCCTGCCTCAGGAGCATTGCCATTTTTGCTGAGAAAATAGGTAAAGTCCTCGGCGGCCTCACGGTATCTTCCCAGCGCGTTGTATACATACCCACGCTCTAAACGAACCTCTGGATTCTCCGGGTCCAAAGCCAGAGCTGAGCGAACAGCCCCTTCAGAGACCTCAACTTGATTTGTGGCACGATAACACTTAGACAACAACACCAAGCCTTTAACTCGATAGGTTTTCAGTCCGGTCGGTTCCACCCTCACGCCAGATGGAGTTCTCTTATCCACCACTTTCTTTTCAATAGCCAAATTGACAACTCCGCCCAGCTCCTTAATTGCCTCCTGATACTTCTTATTTCTCATAAACATTTCTGAAAGTTCCAAGAGAAATTGATAGTTCTTTGGATTCGCTCTCACTTCTTTTGTCATCTCCGCGATGGCCAAATCTCTTTCACTCAACGCTTCATAGCTCATGGCAAGAAGTCGCTTGGCCCCAGGATAGGAAGGAACGACTTTAAGAAGTCCCAAGAGCAGGTCCCGAGCCATAGCATATTCTCTTCGCTGAAAGAGGATCTCGGCGGCATAAAAGTAACCCTCCCCATTTTTGGCATCTAGATCTGAGGATAATTTAAATTCCGCAATAGCCTCATCTAGCTTTCCTAAACTGGCTAGCGCGCGGGCCAAGGAGAGTCGAATTTTGGAATCTCGCTTATCAAAATCCAGGCCTTCTGATAGTACTGGACGGCTCGATTGAATTCCTGATTGGCCGTGTATACCTC
>RFNT01000190.1 GCA_009927045.1 bacterium
AACTTCTTTTAGAGTTTTTCAAAGTAGCCGATAAGTCAGTAATTCCCGCATTTTTCTAAATGAACCCCTCAAACCCTAAAATTAAGTTGGCCATCACAGGTGCTGGAGGCTTTTTGGGCTCTGCCGCAGTGGATTTTTTTAGTCAGCTCCCAGAAATCTCGGAAGTGCGCGCACTTTATTCGAGCCCACCTCAGCGGGTCCTTCCAGAGAAGGTAAAGCCTTCTGTCGGCGATCTTAAAAATCCGCTCATTTGTGATACTTTGAGCACTGAAGCAGATTGCATTATTCACTTGGCTCACCGGGGTTTTCCGTCCGACCGAGAAAAGAGTGCAAGAAAAACGATCAGCGACAACGTAGCTGCCACCAGCGAACTCTTGCAATCTATGCAACGAAATCAAGTGAAACGCCTGATTTATGCAAGTTCAGGCGGCGCCGTCTACTTGGGAGTTGAGAAGAAAAAGCCCTTCAAGGAAAATGCTTCAACTGTGTTTAGAACACCGTATGCAGCGAGCAAACTCATCAACGAGTACGTGATTAGAGAATTTGCTCAGTCTTATCCCCTAGAGGCAACTGTTTTTCGAATTTCAAATCCCTACGGCATCGGGCAACTCAATCGAACGCAACAGGGTATTGTGGGTGTGCTTCTGGGAAAAATTTTGCGTAAGGAACGCCTCACACTTTGGTCATCTCCTCAAATTGTGAAAGATTTTATTTATATTGATGATGTCCTTTCAGCATTTCATCGCGTCGTCGGCTCATCCCGACCGCTCACGGGTCTTTTTAATATCGGAAGTAGCCAAGGTTTGAGCTTATCCGAACTCTTCAAGGTGATTGAAAAAGTAACGGGACAGCCAGCACCGATTGATTTTAATCCCAATCCTATCCCGGAGTGTTCGTGGACAGTGCTGGATTGCAGCAAGTTTTTTCAGGCCACGGGTTGGAAATGCCAAACTCAAATGGAACATGGCGTTCGCATCCTTTGGAACGCACTCAATCAGACCGATCAAAAACAGGCCGCCTAGTTTTGCTTCCCTCACCTACCTCTTCACTGTTAATCTAAATACTTCCAATTTCTGAGGTCGCCATGATTCTAACGAAAGCTTTTGCCACTATCAGTCCAAAAAGTCCTTTAGGTCCTTTTCAATTTGAACGACGTTCGCCCCGAGAAAACGATGTCGTGATTGACGTTGCTTATTGTGGAGTTTGTCACTCCGATATTCACCAAGCGCGAGATGAATGGGGAAATTCTATCTACCCCATGGTACCAGGCCATGAAATTGTGGGAACTGTTTCTCAAGTAGGTAAAGGGGTGAGTTATTTCAATGTAGGAGATACAGTAGGAGTTGGTTGCCTAGTGGATTCTTGCAGGGAATGTCCTGCATGTCATGAGAGTCTCGAGCAATACTGCGAGCACGGCATGGTTGGAACCTATAATAGTATGGAGCGTGATGGACACACCCCAACTTATGGCGGTTATTCAAATAAAATTGTGGTTCGTGAGGAGTTTGTTTTAAAAGTAGATCCCTCTTTAAACTTGGCAGCTGTAGCGCCACTTCTGTGTGCTGGGATTACTACTTATTCCCCCCTCAGACACTGGAATGTGACTCAGGGAAAGAAAGTAGGGATTGTGGGGCTGGGGGGATTAGGCCACATGGGTGTTAAATTCTCCAAGGCTTTAGGAGCTCAAACGGTGGTATTCACCACGAGTGAGAGCAAACGAAAAGATGCAGAACGTCTCGGAGCTCATCAAGTCGTGCTTTCAACGCGTTCTGACGAAATGGAGTCACAGAATAACTCTTTTGATTTCATTCTCGATACAGTTTCTGCTCCTCATGATGTGAACCCCTATCTGCAGCTCTTAAAACGGGATGGTCAGATGGTTTTAGTCGGAGTTCCGACCCAACCTTTGACTGTAGCTCCCACTAACTTAATCCTATCTCGGAAAAGTTTAGCGGGCTCTCTGATTGGCGGTATCAAAGAGACTCAAGAAATGTTGGACTTCTGTGCAAAACATAAAATTGTCTCAGATATCGAAATCATTCCCATCCAGAAAATCAATGAAGCTTATGAACGAGTGATTCGCTCCGATGTGAAGTATCGATTTGTGATCGATATGAACAGCTTGTAGTCCATATCAGGCATACGTTTTGCTTTCTTCCGTAGGGAGGAGGCCCTTTATGTCTTTAGAAACCATTTTACCGGATAAACTGAACCCTACTCCTTTGGTCACCTGTGACTCCAATACTTCAATTCATGAAGTATCTCGTTTGATGGCTCATCATAATGTCGGCTGTGTTGTTGTTGCTGAAAAAGGCATTCCTCAAGGGATTATTACGGATCGGGACATTCTGGTTCGAGTAGTAGCTCAAGCACCCGATTTAACGCCTGGAGATCCTGTACGTGTTGCGATGTCCTCACCGGTGAAGACAATCCATCTGTATCAGGGGCTCCACGAAGCATTAAAGACTATGAAGGAATCTAAAATTCGACGGTTACCTGTTGTGAACTCGCTCGGTGTCGTCGTCGGTATTCTGACATTTTCGGATTTACTGACACTCCTCGCTCATGAATTAAGCGATATGAGAGACATCATTTTAGCAGAAACCGGTTTTGAATTTGGTAAATTAGCCGCTTAGTGATCGTGTTCATGCCCATCGTGAGAATGGCCATGTTCAAGTTCATCTGCAGTCGCTTTTCGCACTTCGAGAACTTCAATATCAAAGTGAAGCGTTTCTCCAGCTAGCGGATGATTGCCATCCACTTTCACTTCGGTGTCTCCCACCTCAACAATATTAAACACTCCCCGGCTTCCATTTCCTAAGTCTGCCTGGAATTGCATACCTTCTTCTACTTTGAAATCTTTAGGGAAAACATCTTTTCGAAGCGTGAGTTTCAATTGCTCATTGACCGGACCATAGCCCTCTTCGGGAGAAATAGTGAGTTGAGTTTTGTCCCCTGTTTTCAACCCTTCTAAACCCTGCTCCATTCCAGGAATGACTTGCTGGTGACCATGCAAATAGGAAAACGGATCAGCCGCATCTGCTTCGTCCAAGACCTCTCCTGAGCCATTCGTGAGACGATACTTAATGGATACGACCATATCTTTTTTAATCATATTTCTCCTAATTGAACGGTAAACAGAGATTCTCTGATTAGGTCAGGCGAAAGGCAATCGAAAAAGTAGTTAGGGGGACCGACTCTCAAGCCAAATCAATCCCCTGAAGTCTCCGAGTTTAAACCCGGTGGCTTGGTCCTGGGGATATAGCCCTTTTAACTCTTTTTGAACCTCGGAACTGATTTGAGCGCCATGGCAATTTAAACAGACCGCCTCTACATAAATGGGTTCCACATATCCATAATGCTGAGGGCCTAAAATCACCAAGCGCTGTTTTTGATGCTGGCTCACAGGAGTTTTTTGATACTCCTCCAAAAGAGGTTTAAGCCAAGCCCGTGGCTGATTCGATGGGTTTCTTAGTTTATGACTGGTTCGCCCCACTTCCCAAGTTCCAGTTTGAACTCCCATCTGGGGCGCCTGGATTTTGCATTCGCCCAGAGCCCCCACAGCACCTTTCTCTTTGAAAGCTTTTTGCAAACTCTTCTTGAAGTGGGAACGTATTGCTTCAGTGGTTCCGTGGGCCTGGTCAATTGCTTTTCGATCAGCTTCCAGATCCGTAGATGCAAAAGCAGAGATCACTGTTAGAAAAAAAACCGTAACGACCCACTGTGTGTGTTTATTCATGCCCTTATCCTAAACAGCTCCCAAGACAGCAGCAACAGTTTTAACTTGAAAACAGAGCCGGTTTTGGTGATTTTTAGACCCCTATTATGAAAATTGAGATTATCAAAATTGGAAAGTGCAAGCATGCCGGGGTAGAAGAACTGACTCATGAGTATTTCAAACGATTAAAACCTTTGGCTTCAGTTGAAAGTATCCTCTGGAAAGAGAGCGAATCCGAAATGAAAATTCCGAAACTTTTCGGAAGCCAAACCTTAGTGATTGCTCTAGATGAACGAGGTAAACAGTGGACTTCTCAGGAGTTAGCATCTCAACTGCGCTCATGGCAGGAGAACCCTTCCATCAAAAAATGTACTTTCGTGATAGGTGGGCCCTACGGCCTCCCACCCGAACTTCGGGCTCAGGTTCAGCATACGTGGAGTCTCTCAGCGGGTACCCTTCCCAGCGACTTTGCATGGCTCGTGGTGTGCGAACAAATTTATCGGGCTTTTACAATTTTGAAGGGAATGTCTTACCACCACGATTGAAAAAACTGTCCAAACTTTAGACAAACTGAGCACGGAAAATCGTTGTGTGATTAATTCCATTTTTCCTTCATCGAGATCGAAAGTTTATCTGTCATTTTGTTTCCTGTCTTCGACACTAACTGTTGGACGTTTCTTCCGGTGCGCGAGACTCAACCTAAACTAGGAGGAAACGATGAAAAAGGCAGTTGCATTAGTATTGGCTCTTTCTTTAACTGTAGGGTGCGGCAGAACGCCCTCCAACAATCAAATGAACTACGTCCGAATGATTGCTCTAGCGAGCTATCCGTTGCTGGTATCTCAAGCTGGAGGTTTCTCACCTGAACAAATTCCGGTGTTGCTCAACGCTGCTGTAGCAAGCGGCGCGCTCGGACCAGAAGCTGCAGCTATCTTGGCCGATCCCAAAAATCAGCAGCTGTTGACCGATATTTTCACCTTGATCCAAGGTGGCTCAGGACAACAAGCAGCCCTTGCAGGACTCACCAACTTTGGTGACCCCGCTCAAGTAGCTCAAACAGTCTCTTTAATACTTTCCGTATTACAAGTGGCTGGACCAAGCCTGGGTGTGACAATCAGCCCAGAAATGATGGTAACGATCTCCTTGATCACTACCATGTTACCTGTGGTGATCCAGTTAGTGAACTCTATGCCAGCACCGAGACGAGCCTAATTTCCTCCAGGTCTCTCAGTTAGACCGGATAGGCTATGAGCTCCTCCCCATGAAGGGGAGGAGCTTTTTCTTTTTTTAATGATTCAATTGAGGTTGAGACAATAAGTGTTGGATCAATCGGTCTCTAGCAATTTCAAACTTATCTTGAGTGATAGAAGCGCTCATCGGCTTAAACAGAAAACTCAGTGCGAACCAAGGTTTTTCTATTTCAACATGGTTCTGAAGCAAAACTTTATAGTGATCTTGTTCACGGGCTACTTGGGTTCGAAACCAGACGTGCTTTAAATAGGCTGCAGTTCCAGTTGCTTGAATTTCTCGAGAAGTCGTATGGTAAGTAAGTTCTTTTTTTCCGTCTGTCCACAATTCTACTTTTTGGCGGATTGCCAAGTCATTACCGTCTTCACTGACTTTGTCAGTGAGGTCATAGAAAAGTCCTTGATGGGACCCTTTTTGAATGGGACTAGGACCCTCATGGATTCGATATTTTTCAGATTTTTTGTATTCTTCTTGAAGCTTTTCGTAAAGCCAGGCAATGCCTTCTGGGCGATCATCTAAAACAGAACATCGCGTTTGAATCGTCGCAGTAAAAAGACCATCAGTCAGTTCGGGAGTTTGATCCCAAGAAATGGGCTCGCATTCCCATTGAGATGGGCTTCCTAGCAGGCGAGTCGAAGCAACCAATACCAGCGCCCAACTCAGAATCAAATAACGTTTCATGTCGGGACACTATAACCTGCTTCGATTGGTTTTGCTGCTTTTCTTAGAGGAGACTTTTCGGTTCACAATTTTCTTCGAAAGTACTTTTGGAAAAGGTCCCATGACTTCTGTGGACCTCTCTTCCGAAATCGCTGCTGCATGTAGGCCATATTCTCGAGCCGAGGGAAGATTTGCTAAAAATTCTTCATCTGAACTTGGAACAAATTTTTTAAGTGCTACTGGCTCAGGGTAACCTGGAACTCTTTGTGGAATGTGAGCTTGGGAAGTGAGTCCCTTTTTTAAAGCCAAACCTATTAGGGCCAAAAGAACAAAAATAAGAACCAGTC
>RFNT01000063.1 GCA_009927045.1 bacterium
CGGCGGGACGCCTTCGTTATTGCCTCCGCGCCAGCTGCAGACCCTTTTTGACACGCTTGCAGAGCATTTTGAATGGAGCTCTCAAATTGAAATCACTTTGGAGGCAAATCCGGAGACCATCACCCAAGACCTGGTCCAGCAGTGGCAGGGACTCACACCGATTAATCGGGTGAGTATGGGAGCACAAAGCTTTCAGTCGCGCTATTTGAAAACTTTGGAACGTTTGGGCAGTGCAGAAAAAATTCGAGAGGCTTCAGAGGTTCTTAGGTCAAACGGTTTTACGAATTTCAATCTAGATCTCATCATCGGAATTCCGGAACAATCCGTAGAAGAAATCCGGAGTGATATTCAACAAGCTGTGGCTTTGGGGCCCACTCACATGAGCAATTACAATTTAACTTTGAAGCCAGGGCATCCTTTATTTCATCAACTTCCCAATAGTGATATTTCTGCCGATTTATATGAAGCGGCCAGAGAGGCTTTGGGCCAGCACGGTTTTGATCAGTACGAAATTTCTAATTATGCTCAGCCTGGATTTGAATGCGCCCACAATCAACTGTATTGGTCCGGGGGGGATTATCTGGGCTTGGGTCCTTCAGCAGCGAGTCGGTTTTTCTGGGACGGAGTTTTTCATCATAGAAAACAGATCACGGAGCAATCTCAGTATTTACAGCAGGAATCTTTTGAAGTTCGCCCGTTCGAAGTCACCACACTTTCCCAAACTCAGTTGGAAGCCTTGTTTCTGGAGTTGAGACGAAATGAGGGAATTCAATTAGAGTTATTCCAAGAAAAATACCAAATCGATCTCATGAAGAGTCCTCGTTTGGCGTTACTGGAAAAAAATGGCTTCTTAGAAGTAAAAAAGCCGACCTTGCGTTTGACGGCAAAAGGTCGGCTTCTTGCAGATACGATAGTTTGTGAACTGATTCAGTAGAATCCGTTAAAACGGAACCTCTTCATCCATCATGCCGCCACTTGCTTGAGTTTCCATGGTAGGAGCCTCAAAAGTAGGAGCAGAAAACTCATGAGAAGGAGCTGATTTCTCTCCAGCGCCCCCTAAGAATTGAATGTTAGCAGCTACAATTTCAGTCGTGTAGCGCTTATGGCCTTCTTTATCTGTCCACTCTCGGGTTTGTAAGCGGCCTTCTACGAAAGCTTCGCGTCCTTTTGAGAGGTATTGGCCACAGATTTCTCCGAGTTTTCCCCAAGCAACAATGCGATGCCATTCCGTTCGCTCTTGTTTTTGGCCATTTTTATCTGTCCAGTTTTCATTAGTTGCAATGCTAAACGTAGCGACTGAACCCCCATTGGTTGTATACCGAACTTCCGGATCTTTACCGAGACGTCCGATGAGAATCACCTTATTTACTCCACTGGCCATATGTACTCCTATTGTTGCCCTGTTGCAGGGAATTTTGAGTTATTTTTCTAAGATCCGAGTACACTAGAGTCAAGGAATTGAGGAAGCAGGAAGAAACTTTATGGCTCGGAACCTGATTTCACGGCGCTCTCCCATCTTTTTAGGGCCTATTCGTTCCACTCCATTTCATCGATGCGTTGCGAAAGGCATCGATCTCATTGTGATTACCGTCATTTTTTTTGTGGGTAAAACCATCGGCGGGCCGCTGGGTCCTCTTTTAGCTGCATTGGTCGCGGGAGTTCAAGATTCGTGGAGCGGTGGGCAAAGTATTGGAAAAAAAATTATCGGATTACGAGCATTAGACGATGAAACCGGGGTCTCGTGCTCTGCGTTAAGTTCCTGCATGCGAAATTTACCGCTCGTGCTGGTCTTTTTATTTGCAAGCGTTCCGGTACTTTGGGGGCTTTCCCTAATTGCTGCGCTGCCATTCATTTGCTGGAGATTATCTTGTGTTCATTCTGGAAACTGGAGTGCGGCTTGGCGATATCATGGCAAATACGCTGGTAGTCGAACATTTTGAGCTGCATCCCGAGGATTCCACCCCCTTCCATCAATGACGCCTAGGCCTTGGGCCTGTTTACGGTTATAATTAAATCAAGCCCTTAAGTATCCCGTCACGGGCTATCGTCATCTTTTGAATCAACAAACGTAAGAAAACTATTTCAACCAGAGAAGCAATGCGCTTTTTGGACACACTTTTACAAAAGCAGTTAGTGGGCTTGGATATTGGAATTTCGGGGATCAAAGCTGTGGAAATCAGTCGCGAAAAAACTCCACGAATCCTGGCCTATAACCGCGTGCCACTTCCTTGGGACACCATTTCGGTGGAGGGGGAAGTTAAACAACGCGATATTTTAGTTCAAGCGCTCAAAAAACTTTTTTCGGTGGGTTGTTTCAGCTCAAAAAAAGTAGCCGTTAGCGCTTTTGGTCGCTCAATTATGACTAAAAGGATCAGTGTTCCCGTGATGACTGAAGATGAACTCGATCATCAACTCTATTGGGAGGCCGAACAGTATATCCCTTTTAACGTGAATGAAGTGAATTTGGATTTTGCGATTCTCGGCACCAACAGCCAAACATTGGCTCAAGAGCCTAAGATGGATGTGCTTTTGGTGGCTGCAAAAAAAGAATTCATCAAGTTTCTACAAGCCTTAATGAAAGATGCAGGATTAGTACCCGCATTGATTGATAATCAGGCATTTGCATTGGGGAATGCTTTTTCTTTCAATTACTCGGGATGGACTAAAACCCAGGGATGCAATACCTCAGTCCTCATCGATTTTGGAGCCGGGTCTACTAAAGTTTCGGTCGTAGAAGCAGGAAATACCACTTTCAGTCGCGATGTCCAAGCTTGTGGGAGTAAGTGTACTGAGCTTATTAGCCAAAAATTGGGAATGAGCATGGAAGAGGCTGAACAAGCAAAAATTTTGGCCCCCTTCGGAACCGCTGCTTGAAGTGTCATTCGAGAATACAGTCAAAATCTGGCGGATGAAATCAGTCGCACGATAGATTTTTTCCTGAGCCAGAGTACGGATCACTCTATCGATGCTGTTTTTGTGTGTGGTGGAGGGGCCTCATTACTGGGATTGCAGGAAGCCCTTCAAGAAAAGATGCCAGCGCCCGTTCATCCTCTCAATCCCATCAAGCACATCATTGGGACGGGTTCAAAAATTAATGCCCATGCCATTCAGGAGCTCTCAGGCTCGGCGCCGTGGCAACAGGGCTGTCTCTTCGTAAAGAGGGAGATGCTTAAATGATTCGAATTGATCTTGGTAAAGATGCGGATCAGCGGAAACAAAAGAAGAAATCGGGGGCTCCATCAGCTTTCAAACTTCCGGAGGGACTTAAGTTCGAGCGTTCGGATCTTGGAGGAGTCCTCTTACTCATGGGAGCCTGTGCCTTTTCTATTTTGCCCTATTTATTCGTGGAACAATTCAAAGTCCGTGCTGAAGAGGATTTCAAAAAAGAAAAAGCTGTTTTGACGGACTCCAAGAATCAGCTGCAACAAGAAATCAGCAAATACGAATCCTATAAAACTGAGCTCGAAAACTTTGATAAGCAGCGAGAGTTGCTGGCAAAAAGAATCGCAGCAGTGAACGATGTCTTGAACAGTCGCAGTGGACCCGTGAGTGTCATCGATGCATTAGGACAAAGTTTGCCGGCCGGTGCTTGGCTCAATCGAATCGAATTGGGTACACGCCCCAACCCCTACTTAAATTTTGGAGGGACGGCATATACGCACGAGGACGTAACAGATTTTGCAGAGCGATTAGCTGCTTCTATTTATATTCAAAGCGTAGAGTTAAAAGAAGTGATCGGCGCTAAGTCGTCCAATGGAGATGACGTTAAGAACTTCTCCTTCGAGGCCATACCTAAAGGATTCAAAGGATTGGCTCTAGGGGATCGTGATACCGCCAACAAGCAAAAATAAATTTATGAAACAAATTCTCAGAAATAAGGTTCTAACCTCGGTGATCATCCTCGTGGTAGGCACTCTGTATGGAGCGACGCAATTGGTTGAATTCTGGAATGGAACTAGCGTTGCTTTTAAAAATGAAATTCAGACCGACAATCAGGAAATTGATCGCTTGAAGGGTGAATTATCGAAGGTGAAAGCTTTTGCTGAGAACATCCCTGCGGTGAAGCAATCCTTTAAAGAGCAGACGCTTCAATTAGAGGCTATTCTCGAGTCTATACCGCGAACTTATGAACTCAATGGTCTACTCAAGCGACTGAATCTTCTCGCCCAAAGCACCGGGGTTGAGATTGTGAGTTTTAAGCCTCAGAACGACGAACGCAGCTTAGAATTGTTCAAAGTGATGTCAATCGATGTGACTTTACGTGGTGCCTTCGTCTCAACGCTTGTTTTCTTTGATCAAGTTTCAAAACTCAAGCGTGTCGTCAGCTTCGAAGACATTCGAATGAGTGCGACTCAAAAAACCTCAGGCGAAAAGGGGCCACTGATCGCTGAAACCAGTCTCAAAATGAACGCTTTCAGGTTGAGTGAAGGATGATGAACCAGCAGAAACTTTTGTTGCTTCTGTTCACCTTGGGCAGCATGGCCATTGCTGACGGAGCCTCCGATAAGAATGTGGGTCTTTATTCGCCGGTGGGAAAAAGGGATCCCTTTCAGATCCCCAAAATGAATCCTCGGGATTTGGCATCCGCTGCAGATGATCTCTTCAAGTATCCACTGGAGTCCTTTCAACTCCGAGCTATCTTGAAGTCCGCGCAAGGCAGTCAAATTTTGCTGGAGGATCCCAAGGGCAAAAATCATGTCTTGCAGGAAGGTGATGCTGTAGGACGCGGTCGAGCAACCATTAGTCGCGTACTCGAACGAGAGGTTATTTTTACGGAACGAGTGACTAATTATTTGGGTGTGCAGAATTTGACGGAAAAGACGTTGGCACTGCCTGCAGAGGATGAATTCAGTAATTAAAAATTAGAAAAGGGGTCAAAATGCGATCCAAATATCAGGTACCAAAAAAGCGCCAGTGGTTAGTTGTCCTGGGGATTTCTGTATTTGTTGTGATGCCTTCATTTGCAAATAAAACAAAAAGTGCAGATTTACCGGAAATGCCAGCTCCTCAGTTTGATATGCAGGGCGCAGAGAGTTCGACAGGGCGATCGCCAGCTCAACAAGGAGATGCTCAAGATCTGTTGAGTGAGTTGGAGGGCCTTTTAGATAATCCTGCGCAGCGAGATGCAAAAGCTCAATTGGGATTGCCTGAAGTGGTTGTGGATCCAATGCCCAAATTGGAAGTGCC
>RFNT01000109.1 GCA_009927045.1 bacterium
TTGGGACATAAAACGCAAAAATTGGGCGGGTGAAATGAAATTGCTCGCAAGAAACCCGGTGACCGATTTTAAGGAATCTACTGATGGAAACTGGCTCGTAGGTGAGGCAGGGCAGGTGGGGCACTATTCCCGATTGGATGGCGGGATTGAAAAAATCGATCCTAGAACCAAGACATCTAAAGGCTTTATCGCTACCGAGGAGCAATTGGGGGGAGATTTAGTGGATTTTGAATGCCTTCATGAGCAAGAGTGTGTTGCGATCATCTCAAAACCCGAGACCTCGCTGGTGACTTTCGATCCTCGCACAGGGACTCGCTTACGCACCTTATGGACTTCCCCGGGATATCATTTGCAGCAAGTGCTTTGGGATTCTGAATCGGAAACTCTTTATGTTGCGGATTCAAACCCGAGAGATCCTCAGATACGAGTTTGGTCTTCTAGGTCCTTATTCTATCGGATTGATTTGAGTTGGAAGCTCCAATTACCACCGTATCGGATGGCCTTGGAGAAGCGATTTTAGCGCATTGGCCGATTACCACCACCGGGGCGATATTGGATTGTGGGAGCAGAAGCCGTTTGTAGAATAAAGTCCCAATTGATGCGAACAAAACCGTCGGTGTCGATGAGTCCCGCGGGAGGATTGGGAAATGGTGCTGCTTGGATAAACGCTTGAACAGCGACCTCATCAATTTCCTGAACACCAGAAGCGCCAACTTTTGAGACTTTTTGAATTTGTCCCGTTTGATCTAATAGAACTAAGACGCGCGTGACTAACTCGTGCTCTCGCAGCATTTGACCTTTTCCCCACAACTTGGCTACTTCTCTTTCAATGTTCGGTTTCCAGTGTTGGCGGAGCAATTCCTTGATCCGGTTATAATAGGAAAAATATCGGAATTCACGTGTGCTCAAAATGGTTCGTTCGCCGGATGCGACCCCAGGTAAATAATCGTCTGAGGCGGATGGAGGAGTTCCGTCGCCGTGGACGCTTAAGTCTTTGAGAGAAAGTTTTTTCCAATCTCGCTTTTTGGGAGGGAGAGTTCCCAGTGAAAGGTCATTATCTGAAGAGCTTTCATCTTGAGGCTCGCCCTCAGAGGAATCCACCGATTTCTTGGCGCCAGTTCCGCCTCTGGTTTTGAAGCCATCTGTCGATGCTGCTTTAGTTTGCTGTTCCGCTTTCTGATTTTTGTTACTGAGCAAAGCTGCATTGGGATCTATCTCGCTATTTCCGGCGTCCTCGGTTTCAACAACTTGATCCTTAATATTTTGTTTTGGGCTAATCGGGAGCGAATCTGCTGGAGGCGATACCGTATTTAAATCACTCAATTCAATCAGGGTTGGTTCTTTCGGGGAAAGCTCAGGGCTCGTCTGGCGATTCACCCAAAGAGCCATCAAGGCAAAGTGGAGCCCTAGCGAAAAGGCACTGTATAACAACAGGCGTGACTGTCTTTTAGGATTACCCCTGCTCAAACCATACCCCTATTTCCAACTCATCGCTCCGTATATTTTCAACATCTGAGACGCGTAGTCCGAAAGTCCCTGTTCACTTTGTTTTGGATTTTCGTAGTTCCAAACAATGTTTCTCAGTTCCTCAAAGTGCTCCTGGGCGATGACAGTACCCGGGTTATCCTCAATTACTTTTGATGAGGAACGAATTGCTCCAAGGCGAACTCTTTTTCAAAATGATTGTCTGGGAGTAAATCCGGGAAAAAGATAAACAGCAATATTGCTTGCAGCGAGTTGGGCTTTGCTGTCTTGATCCCGCTTCATATTGAAGGAGACCCGCTTTTTTAAGACCGTTTTCGCTGCTCGAAATCGGTCCATACCGCTATTTCTGTATTCCTGGGCAAGCTCCTCCATGCTTTGTTTAGAAATCGGAGTTTGTATGGAAGTGGTCTCGCTAAAGTAAAAGTAAACGCCACAGGGATTGAAATAAGCCCCAACAAAAACCCCACAATTTTTAAATCCTGCCAATGTTTTTGTGTCATGGACTACCCTCCAAAACAGAAGGTTTTAAACTGCAATCCCCTAGGTTCTTAGCATGAGTAATCAACTCGTCGGCATAAGCACGGGAGCGACCATCCGTCCAAATGTAACTAATAGCGGAATGTACTAACTCTCCGTTCTGAAGAAACTGTGTGAAGTGGGAGGAGTTCTGGAGTGCAGCTACCAATCCTTCTTCTCCAAACCGTTGTTCAATTCCGTTCCAAAGGGAAAGGACAGTGCGGCCTCCCTTGTTGTAGGACAAAGCCGCCCAAGCCCACAAAAGTTCAGGAGAAAAATCCAGGCCTCTCTGTTGAGCTATTCGCGAAAGCTGAACATATCGGTTGTGGAGGAACAGAGCGGATGCTGTGACCGCCGTCGGAATATGATAGTAAGAATGAATAGCCGAAGGATCATTGTAGTCAGCTGAAATAGGTCGGACATCACGTCCAAGAATGTTGGCTACTGTCTTTTTTGCAGTTGGAAGGTACCGAGACAATTGATGATTGATTTCAAAGAAAGCGGAGAACGAAAACTGACCAAGACCTGTGGTCAGGCTCTTTTCTTCGAGTCCGGATAAATGATTGAGCCTGCTCTCCTGAAAGAGCAAGCACCAGAGCACCGGAGAGGGAATTCCCAGCGGGGCAGCTGCAATTTTTACTGAGTTGTGAATCGAGTTCTCGTTTGCAGCAGAAACGTAATTGAGTGCCCTCAAATGTGCTAATTCAGCCACCATCCGTTGAGCCTGTGGGTAGTGATCTGCGAAAGGTGCTGAGGCTGAAAAAAAACTCACTGAACGGCGGTGGAAAAGAGGCCGTGAAAAATTCCATAGCCCTAAAGCCATAAGTGCAAAGCCAGACCCCAGGAAAAAAACCACAAATCGAGTCCTTGAATGTTTAAAAAATGTTTTCATCGCTTTCATTCTTCTCTTCGGATTATAAGGAAATAGAAGTAAGGAATTTCAACCGACCGGACCCTAGATCATGATGGTTTCTTCACAGTGCCTTCGCACTCACGGCTGGTAGTTGTGATTGTGAAAAAAACAACAAATTTAGTTTAGTAAACAGGCTAGCCGATGGGATGTGGCACATGAAAACTTTCGGATCCATCCTCTATCCTTTTCGTCTCATGACTCGTTATCAAACTCTGGTGTGGTGTTTGTCTCGTCATGGGATTTTAGGTTCGCTGACTGTGTTGGGTTTAGAGTGCGGAAAGAGGGGAGTGAAGTGGATTTCCCCCGGCGCGGTGAACACCACAGAATTTAATGCTTTGTTTGGAAAAAATCTGGCGAGAACATTTCAAGAAATGGGCCCCACGTTTATCAAATTGGGGCAGATGTTGGCTTCTCGACCCGACATCGTGGGGAGAACGTAGCTGAACAGTTAGAAGTGTTGTTCTCCCGAGTTCGTCCAATTCCAGTGGGACAGGTAAAAAAAATTTTGAGTCAAGAGCTTGGAAAAAGTGAAGTCAAAAAGAAAATAAAGAGCATTGAAAAAGAGCCCCTAGGTTCTGCAAGTATCGGGCAAACACATCGAGCAATACTGAAAGATGGCACACCCGTTGTGATCAAAGTTCAGAAGCCAGGTGTGGCAGAGCAGGTCAGACTTGATTTGAGTCTGTTGGAATGGTTTGTAACACCAGCTGCTCTTGCATTCCCAAAAATTGGATTGCAGGAAATGTTTCAAGATTTTAAGTCCGCAACACTGCGCGAAATTGATTATCGAGAGGAAGCTCGAAACATAGAGCGCTTTAAGAAGAATTACAAAAAAGTATTTAGTGCAGCTGATGTTGTCTTTCCTGATTACTTTCCTGATTTGAGTACAGAACGGTTGATTGTTTTAGAACCCATGCGGGGGCAACAAGTTTCCGCTATAAAAAAAGGATCTCGTACGGCGACCCAAGCCGCTCACAAGAGTTTGGCTGCCGTTTTAGAACAGATCTTTGATCATGGGTTTTTTCATGCGGATCCTCATGCTGCAAATCTGTTTTTCATTGAGAGCGAGGGAAAAATGGGATTCATTGATCTCGGACTCGTGGGCCAATTAGAACCAAAGGATAAAGCGCTCTTTGTAAAAGTGGTTTTTGCCATTCTTCAGCGAGATCGAAAAAACCTAGCCAAATCCCTGTTTGAGTTGGGGACCCCCGGACCGGGGACTGATTTCGGCCAGTTTGATCAAGGGGTTCAGAACTTACTCGATGAAGTGAAAGCTGTCGGAATAGAGAAAATTCGAATGGAAAAACTGGTCAATCAACTACTCGCCGTTGCCCGCCAGAACCAGATTTACATCCCCAATCGCTACGTCATGATGATCCGATCCTGCTTGATTGCGGAGGGATTGGCCCGGTCACTTGATCCGCAAATATCTGTGTTCAAAGTGGCTCTTCCAGTAGTAGCAAGAAGCCTCTTAAAAAGCTATAACCCATTCAAGAAATAAAACAATAATAACAAGTGGTTGGCAAGTTACATTCCAGGGCTTTCTGCGCTTCAAGGAAATGGTCTGATGAGCCGAAGAGTAAAGAGCATGAAGATACAAAACTTTTGTCGGTTGGCAGGATGGGCACTCAGCATTTTGGGAATTTGGGGAGCATTGTTTGCCCAGCCAGTGTGGGGGAATGATCAAGATGCGGGCATTGCTTACATACGAGGAAAAGAGTTGGTTCTCAAAGGAGACTATGAGAAGGCGATCCCGTTTTTAGAGAAAGCCCTTCAGAGCGATCCCAAAAGTGCTATTGTCAATGCTCAACTTGCTGAGGTGCATCTCAGACTTCGCAATGTAGAGAAAGCTGAGGAATTTGGAAAACGAGCTGTAGATTCAGATCCAGAAAATTTGGAATACAGAAATACGTTAGCAGGGATTTATGCCTCGCTCAAAAAGTATGACGAGGCCAGAGATCATTATAAGAAAATGATGGAGCTCGATCCGAGCAACTCCAAGGCGCCACTTCTCATTGGGATCATAGAAGCTGAGCGGGGGCGGTTGTCAGAAGGATTGAAGTTTTGAGTGGGGTCATTACTCAAAATCCGGAAAATATCATGGCTCTGTTTTATAGGGCCAGAATGTACATTGAACAAGAAAACATCGAATTGGCTAAAGCTGATCTAGATAAAGCGCTCACTTTGAAACCGGGCTTTGTGGAAGCAGGAACTGCGTTGGGCCTCATCTATGAAAAAATGAATAATACAGAAGAGGCTATTAAAGTTTACAGTCGCATTCAGGGGGCTGGGCCTTACAAAAAAAGATTAGCACAACTGTATCTTCAAAATGGTCAAGGCGAAAAGGCACTCCAAGAACTCCTTGAGTACGAGAAAGTAGAGCCTGACGACTACACTGCTAGAGTCAAAATAGGGTTGATTTATTTTGAGCAAAAAGATTTAGCCAACGCCATTAAAGTATTTGAGAAGGTTTTGAAAGAGGAGCCCACAGCCGACAATGTAAGGTTTTATTACGCCTGGGCCTTAGAGGAAGCCAAAAAGTTAGGTGAAGCCCTGAAGGAATTTAAAAAAGTCAAAAACGATTCAAACTTGTATAAGGAAGCCAGCCTGCACATTGGTTTTATTCTGAAAGAGCAAAAGAAATTCGATGAAGGGTTGAAGTTCAGTAAAAACCTCATTGCACAGGATCCCAAAAGCGAAGAGTATTACGACTTACATGCAAGCTTCTTTGAAGGAAAAAAGCAGTACGTCAAAGCCATTGATTTTCTAAAGGAAGCCTTAGTGCAGTTCCCTCAAAGTGAAAAATTACGTTACTTTAAAGGCGTGCTTCACGAAAAAGTGGGCGAAAATGATTTAGCAATCAGCACGATGCGAGAGATTCTGCCTTTGAACCCGAAGAACTACCATGTGCTCAATTTTATCGGTTATCTATACGCAGAGATGGGGCAGAACTTGGGAGAAGCTGAGGAACTCGTTCGTAAAGCGATGGCTCTGAAACCCAATGATGGATTTATCGAAGATTCATTGGGTTGGGTTCTATTCAAACAGGGAAAACTGAAGGAAAGCCAAGAAGCCCTCGAGCGAGCAGCCGCACTACAACCTGAAGAAGCAATCATTTTTGAGCACATGGGCGACGTATACGAAAAAATGAAAGAGTATCCAAAAGCTCGGGAATTCTACAAACGCGCTGTGATTTTAGCGACGAAAAAAAGATAAAGACATGGCTAAGAAAGTGGAGAAAAGCTAGCGGGTTTACCCAAGGACACTGCAGTTCCCGCCAATGAAAGTCGAGTGCCTACTGCTCAATGAGTATGAGGCATCAAGTAACCGCTCGCTAAACAAATTCCTAGACCTAATAAAAAAGCAATCAGGCGCTTCACTTTATCGTCTCCAGTTCGATGGAGTTCTGGTAAGAGATCACAGGCGCTGATGTATAAAAAGGTGCCGGCAGAAAGTGCCAGCAACGCACCGGCTGCGGGTGCATAATCCTGAGAGCTTAAGAAAAAATAAGCAAGTAACAAGCCCAAGGGACCAGAAAGTGCCACTCCCACAGAAAATAATAAAATTTGGCGGTTGGATTTTCCGGCAAGTTTCAATATCGAAGCTAGGGCAAATCCGGACGGGGCTTTATGCGCCAAGATGGCAACAAGAACAAAAACGGCTAACGGGGGGAGGACCAAACTGGATCCGAGTGCTAATCCTTCGATCATTCCGTGTACCGCCAGGCCTAAAAAAGCAGTGAGTCCCACCGTGTGATAATGGCAGCCATGTTCATCGCAGGCATGGATCATCACAAAGCGTTCAAGAACTAAGAGCACTACAAAACCTGCGAGAAACCACAAACCAAAAGAATGAGGCACCATGTGGCTGGCCTCCGGAAGCATATGTAAAAACGCCATGCCTAGAAGCAAACCAGCGCCTAAGCTCACAAAAAGTTTCAGGAGATGATCATTTTTGGTTGGGATTAAAAGAGGGAGAATCCCCCCGAGAAGTGCTGTGGCGAAAATAGAGCCTGCGTAGAGCGCGAGCAATGATCCATTCATCATTTTCAAAACATCCTTTTTTTTGACATCAGACCCCCGGAAGACTATCTCAAAATGGATCATGAAACCATCCTTTTCAGAAGTGATTACTGCTGAGACGTTTGAATCGTTCCGAAAAGGCACGCAAACCGAGTCGTTGGGGGTTCCCCTGACTTTTGCGACTCGCTTTCGACAGTCTGAATTTTCTCTGCTGGATGATTTAAAAATCGATTTGCGCCAATTGCTCCACAGCGAACAGACCTATTTCTATCATGAGCCAATCCGGGTGGGAGACTTAGTTGAAATCGATACCCAAGTTACAGATAACAAAACTAAAGCCGGCATGCAGTTTGTGACATTGGAGACCTCCCTTCGAGTACATGGCGTAAAAAAAATCACGTCCCAAAGTAAAATGGTGATTCGTCAGACCGGGGAGATGAAGAAGTGATGAATGTTCAGGTGGGACAAGAACTGATCCCTTTAAAAAAAGGCCCGATCACAGTTGAACAATTGCGACTCTATGCTGAAGTTTCAGGCGATTTCAATCCCATTCACCTAGATCCCCAATTTGCTCAGGAAGCGGGGTATCCTTCCGTGATTGCGCATGGGATGCTTTCGATGGCTTTTTTAGCGGATGGCATTCGCAAGCATTTTCCAGAGGCAAACTTTCAAGTGGAACAGTTCTCTGCACGATTCAAAAAAGTTACTTTTCCAGGTGATGTGCTCACCATCCGATGTAAAGTGAAAGCGATCGAGCTTTCCGGAGCAATCACTCTTCAAGTCTGGGCCGAAAATCAAAAAAGTGAAGTAACTACCCAAGGGGAGTGTCAGGTGAAGCCCCTTGCGGCTGGCGGCGCGATGTGTTAACCAGGGTGCTGGGATGGGATCATGGAATTAAAAAACACTGCACCTCAGCTCAGGCTCATTTACGGCGGCAAGAGTGTGCCGGT
>RFNT01000166.1 GCA_009927045.1 bacterium
CCCGAAAAGGAAAGTGGAGGGAATTATGGCCAATCAAGAAAAAAAAGCTGCTAGCAACTCAGAAAAAGAAACCAAAGTAAAAGCAGTTCAAGAAAAGAAAGAACAAAAAATGCGTTGGACCTTGGCACGCTGTCGAAAAGTTGCCAACCGGTTCAAATCTGAAGCTGAATGGGCCAAAGGCGCACCTTCCAGTTATAAATCTGCACAAGCTCATGGATGGACACAAGATATTGTGAGCCACCTCATGGAAAAGCATGGCAGCGCTAAGAAGCCCAGCGTGAAGAAAGCTGCTTAATCCGAATTATTTTACAGTCCATGTAAAACGTCGACTGGTTGAATTTCCGTTATAGTCGATCACGGTGAGATCCAAGAAGTGACTCCCTAGAGTCACTGGGAATACTTGGGTCGAATTCAGTTTGAAGCCTAAGTCAATGACGGGTCTTCTACAGCGGTAATCTCCGCAAGCAAGACTTGGAACATAGAATTGATTTACAAACTTTTCTGTGTCAGTGCCGCCAGGAAGACCATCAAACTTCCAAACTGTGAAGGGAATTGCCCCATCAATCGCAACTCGAACCTCGTTGGCAGGAACTATAAACACATCACTCAAAATGAAATCTCTGATTTCAGCTGCAACCGAGTAGCCCGATTGAGTTACTGTATTTCCAGACACGGGCTTTCCATTCACTACTAAATGAAACTGAGCAATTTCCGGGCTCGAGCTATCGGGTAAAACCTCTAGGAACTCGAACGGATTCCAATAGCTTTTGTCTTTTCCTAAAACGTTCAAGTGAATGTGATGAAATCGTTCTCCGAAAGTAACGACTGGCCAATAGAAGACTTCGCCGAGCTTCGCTCCTGCAACGATGGGTGTTTGATTTTTATAGGCTTGAAAAAGGGTCTCTGGAATCGATTCCCGATCTACGTGGTGGTATTGCCAAATAAATCCTTCGTCATCTAGGATTGCAACTTCCCAGTAAGCAGGATCTCCAGGCATGTAATTTTCAATATTGATGACTTTTCCTCCAGCTGAAGCATAGACCGCGCTACCGGCATCGGCGCGAATATCCAAGCCATGGTGGAAATAAGCAGCTCCAGCAAATGAGTAATTCTGATAGCTCGCCATGGTGTGCCCAATGGATTTGACCTGGACGGGCCAGGGGTATCGAGAGTGGTTTTGAGAAGATCGTCGTTGTTTAAAATCTCCTGTAGCTAACTTCGCATAACTGGGATTGAAATCTCGTTCCGCGATTGCGTGGCGATGTTCGAGGGACTCAGCTTGCAAAAAGCAATGAGAGAACAAAAGCAGAGAGGTGAAGAATTTTTTCATTTCGGAATTCTATCAGAAACAAGTTCCGCTGGAACAGAATTGTCCGCCGGCACAGGCGTTTCCACAAGTTCCGCAGTGGTTCACATTATTGGAAAGATTCACTTCGCACCCATTGGCAGTATTGCCATCACAGCTTGCGTAGCCGGAGTTACATACGGTGTAGCCGCATGTGCTGGCCGTGCAGGTGGCTGCACCAGCATTTTGAGGCGAGCAGACATTGCCGCAGGCTCCGCAGTTGTTCGGACTATTCATGGTATTCGTTTCGCAGCCATTAGTGGTGTTCGCATCGCAGTTACCGAAGCCCGAATTACACGAAGCAATGCCACACGTTCCGCTGGAGCAGCTAGCGGTGCCGTTTGCAGGGGTGGAGCACACAGTCCCGCACGCACCGCAATTGCTCACACTGGTGTTTATGTTTGTTTCACAGCCGTTGGCGGCATTCGCATCGCAGTTGCCGTACCCTGAGTTACAGGAACCTAATCCACATGTGCCACTGGAACAGACTGCAGAGCCATTGCTTGGAGTGGAGCAGGTGGTTCCGCATGCTCCACAATGTGTGGTGCTCGTGTTCAAGTTGACTTCGCATCCATTGGAAGGATCGCCATCGCAATCCGCCCAGCCGGAGTTACAAGTGCCGATGCCGCAAACTCCGCCCGAGCATCCGGCGGTTGCGTTGGGAGGTGCAGAACAAGTAATTCCGCAAGCTCCGCAGTGGGCTACAGTCGTATTGAGATTCGTTTCACAGCCATTGGCGGTATTCGCATCGCAATTCCCGTAACCTGAATTACAAGAAGCAATGCCACAGGTTCCACTGGAGCATCCTGCTGTGCCATTTGCCGGTGTGGTGCAAACAGTCCCGCACGAACCGCAATTGCTCAAACTCGTGTTTGTGTTGGTTTCACATCCGTTGACGTTGTTGCTATCGCAACTTGCGTACCCTGAGTTACAGGTGGTGTAACCGCACGCGCCAGCGGTACAAGTAGCAGCAGCTGCATTTTGGGGGGAGCAGACATTTCCACAACTGCCGCAATTGGAAGTGCTGGTGTTTTTATTGGTTTCACAGCCATTGGCATTATTGCTATCGCAGTTGGCATAGCCGCTATTACAGGTGGTGTATCCGCAAGATCCAGCTGTGCAAGTAGCTGCAGCAGCATTTTGAGGCGAACAGGTATTTCCACAAGTACCACAATGACTCAGACTGGTGTTTGTATTCGTTTCACAACCATTGGCAGTGTTGCCATCGCAACTAGCGTAGCCCGAGTTGCACGTGGTGTATCCGCAAGTGCCAGACGAACACGTTGCTGCGCCAGCATTCTGCGGTGAACAGGTGGTCCCACAGGATCCACAATTTGAAGTGCTCGTATTGAGGTTGATTTCACACCCGTTGACGTTGTTGCTATCGCAACTGGCGTAACCCGAGTTACAAGTGGTGTAGCCGCACGCGCCAGCGGTACAAGTAGCAGCAGCTGCATTTTGGGGTGAGCAAACGTTTCCGCAACTGCCGCAATTGGAAGTGTTGGTGTTTTTATTGGTTTCACAGCCATTGGCATTGTTGCTATCGCAGCTGGCGTAGCCCGAGTTGCACGTGGTGTAGCCGCAGGCTCCTGCGGTACAGGTCGCGGCTCCAGCATTTTGAGGGGAACACGTATTTCCACAAGTGCCGCAATTGCTCAGAGAGGTTGCAACATTCACTTCGCATCCATTGGATGCTAAACCATCGCAATCTGCCCAGCCAGCCTCACACGATGCAATTCCACAAACTCCTGCTGTGCAAGAAGGCGTTGCATGGTTGGTGGAACAAGCATTTCCACAAGCTCCGCAATGATTCACATTGGTGTTCTTGTTCGTTTCACAGCCATTGGCATTGTTGCTATCACAGCTGGCATATCCAGAATTACAAGTCGTGTAGCCGCAGGCGCCAGCGGTACAGGTGGCGGCAGCCGCGTTTTGTGGGGAACAAACAGTGCCGCACGCACCGCAATTGCTCAAACTCGTGTTGGTATTTGTTTCACAGCCATTGGCATTGTTGCTATCACAGCTGGCATATCCAGAATTA
>RFNT01000036.1 GCA_009927045.1 bacterium
TTTAGCCACTTGCTTCTGAAACTGTTCTAGCGACTCTGTTTCAGAAAAACTTAATGTAGAGAGCAGAACCAGGGACAGGAATTTTTTTAACATACATACCTCGTCAGTGAAAGAGCTTCCCTATTATACGCAATTTGAAAAAGCCAAAACCAGGGGACAATTGTGTGTTTTTCTTCACAATCGCTTAGATCAAAGAAATGAAAAGAGTTCTACTTCTTGAGTGTCTCCAAAACTGACCGGCGCTGCTGGATGGAATCACGCCACTTTAAGACAGCGGGGAATTTCGCCATAAATTCGGGTTCAGGCTGAATGCGAGAAAGTTGTCGCACAAAGGGAAATACATGCACATCTGCCAAAGAAAATTCGGAACCCACCAGATGCCCCTGTCGAAACAAGACCGCATCCAGTTTCTGTAAGTGCTGAATCATTTTCATCTCAATTCCTTGGCACTCTCCTTCAGGAAAACGGGCAGTCCCATATTTGAAGCGATCCAGATCTGGCTTAAACACTTGATTGCACCAATAAGTCCACAGCCTCACTTGAGCACGTTCTGCAGGCGAAGCGGGCATCAGCTTCTTTTCGATTGAAGGTAAATCATCCACGTATTCCGTGATAATAGCGGATTCATAAATCACGTTTTCGCCATGGACGAGGAGGGGTACTTTAGCTTCTGGATGCAGAGCCCTCAGTTCCGGAGAGAAGTTTTTTAAATCTTCTTCAATGACCTCAAAAGGAATCTTTTTTTCATGCAAAGCGATGCGAACTCGCATTGCAAACGGACACCGTCGATACGAATAGATTTTAATTCTGGTTTCCATGCAACGTCTTTCTTAAAAAATAGACCTCAAGTCCCAAAAGAGCGATCAAACTCACCGTTAAGCCCAAACCTTTCAATAGAGCCCAGGCCCTTGTAGACCAATAAAAAGCAGCATACGTCGCCACTGCTGCATGCACCAAAAAAAACAAACCGAGCCGCCACGTCATCCCGGAAAACCGCTTCTTAATGATTCCTACAAGCACAGGATCCCCTGTTTTAAAATTTATTTGTTTTTCACTCATAACAACTAAAAGAGGTTTTCCGAGCAACCAAGAAGTCCAGCAAGCCAATCCCAGCCCTGCCTCCAGTAACGCTGGCTGGAGTCGAAACCAGATCCCCTCTTGGGTGATGAGAGCAATCCCCCCCATCCCGATGAGAAGCCCGTTTCCAATCCACGTAATCGCTTGAACCTTCTTGAATCGGAAAGCCTCATACAGGACTTCTAAGGCTCCGAAACCCATACCAAAGATCAAAGCCCATCCCGAGCCCACTTTTTCTTCCAAAATAGTGTATATAACGATGGGAAGAAGGCCTCCCAACAAGAAACTTCTAAGGGCGGCAGCTTTTGGCGTTGTCATGGGGACCATGCTACCATGGGAGCATTAAGGGGATGAACGAATGATTCGTTTTTTAGTTTTTTTCAATTTGCTTTGCTTCAGCGCTTTCTCAGTTGCAGAAGTGGAATCTGAGCTGGAAGTGACTGGAACCTTTTCGGTGATGAACCCGAACCAATTAGTGCTTTCGGCTCGTGAATACCAAGTCAGTTATTCAAAAAATTTTTTTGGAATTTCTGCATTCCAACTGGGCTTCAGTGTCCCAACAGCTCCCTGGGGACGCTTTCAGCTGTTTCCGTTTGCTCGAGCGGGCTATGCGAGAAATCAAGGCACTTACTCACTCACGGCACCAGATGGCACTTCTAGCACCGCTGATGTCACTCTCCATTGGTTACCGCTCTCCGCCGGGATTAGAACGGAATATTCCATTCCCAACTTCGATTTGATTCGCCCTTACCTGTTAATTTCGGGTGGAGCTGAATGGCTCAATCAGAGGGGCTCTTCCTTGGACTTGAACGAAACTTTTTGGATTCCTTACTATAACGTGGGCTTGGGGCTTTCCTTTGCCGACACTTGGAAAACGAACGAGTTGGGCTTTGGAGGCTTTAGCTTTTCGATTAATTTTCAAAACGGGCTCCGCTCGGATCAAGAGACCCAACTTTTGTCCTACGATTTGACCATTCACTTTCTGTTATAAGCGGGTTTTTCTTCCCTGGACTCTTCCCAATCGATTACTATATTGTTCCAGAAAAGGAGCTTTTCATGGCTATTTTTAAACGGATTTTCTTGTTCCTAGCGGTAAATATCCTAGTAGTTCTCACTATTTCGCT
>RFNT01000177.1 GCA_009927045.1 bacterium
GACTTTGAACTTATTGGGTGTACGCCCTTATTTGGACGCCCGAGGGATTGATTACCAAAGCCTGCTCGTCTTTTGCGCCGTGTGGGGCTTTGCGGGCGCCTTTATTTCACTCGCTCTTTCTCGGGTGATGGCTAAATTTGCAATGGGAGTCCAAGTGATTGATCCTCAAGCTGCTCGAGGCGAGGAGAAAGAACTGGTTACCATGGTCTACCGATTGGCCCAAAAAGCAGGACTTACCAAAATGCCGGAAGTGGGCATTTACCAAAGCCCAGAAGTAAATGCTTTTGCTACTGGGCCCTCCAAATCACGTTCTTTAGTAGCCGTTTCCACTGGCCTCCTTCAACGGATGGATTCTCAAGCTGTAGAAGGTGTTTTGGGACATGAAATTGCCCACGTAGCCAATGGAGACATGGTCACGATGACGTTACTCCAAGGGGTCATCAATACGTTCGTCATGTTCTTCTCTCGAATCGCGGCTTGGGCAATTTCCAACGCAATGGCAGGAGACCGGGACCGAGACCGAAGTCCTTCTCCTTGGGTTTACTACGGAACTCAATTTGCCTTTGAAATTTTGTTTTCACTTCTAGGGGCCATGGTAGTCGCCGCTTTTTCCAGAATGCGAGAATTCAGAGCAGATAGAGGCGGAGCTCTTTTTGCAGGTCGCGATAAAATGATCCATGCTTTGCAATCTTTGAAAGGCACTTTGGAACAAGTGGATGAATCACATCCTGCGATGGCCAGCTTCAAAATCAGTGGACGTCCTCGCGGACTGTTAGCGCTATTAGCGACTCATCCCAATCTGGAAACTCGGATTGAGCGTCTAAGGAGCGGCACATAAAACACCCAAAGCGTATTTTCAGTGGGATGCGGCCGACGGGCCGTCTCCATCTCGGACACTATTGGGGTGTCCTCGTGAATTACCTCGAACTGCAAAAACAGTTCGATTGCTTTTTCATGGTGGCCGATCTGCATGCGCTCACTACCGGTGAGTTATCTAAGATAGAAATAGGAAAAACCACGAGAGAACTGTTATTGGATTGGCTCAGCGTTGGGGTCGATCCAGATCGAGCGACTCTTTTTGTGCAATCAGCGGTTCCTGAACACTGCGAGCTCACTGTGCTGCTCTCCATGTTTACTTCAGTCGGCTGGTTAGAGCGAAACCCCACTTACAAAGAACAAAAACAAGAGCTCGGGGAAAAAAATACGGGAAGCCTGGGATTTCTCTCCTATCCGGTACTCCAAACAGTGGATGTGTGTCTTTACAAAGCCACTCATGTCCCAGTGGGAGAGGATCAAAAACCTCATCTGGAAATGGGGCGAGAACTGATCAGAAGATTCAACTCCACCTATAAAAAAGACGTATTCCCGGAATTTGTTCCCTTACTCACGCCAACTGCCAAGCTACCAGGGCTAGACAATCGAAAAATGAGTAAAAGTTATGGTAACACGATAGAACTTTCCGAATCGCCGGAAAGTATTCAGAAAAAAGTTTCTCGTATGTTTACGGATCCTCAAAGACCCCGAAGAGAGGATCCAGGGCACCCAGAAAATTGCCCCGTGTTCACTTACCATCAATTATTCACACCCAAAGAGCGAACAGCCCAAATTGAAACTGAGTGCCGAAATGCCACTCTCACTTGTTTTGATGACAAAAAAGCTCTGGCTGACCAAATCATCGCTTGGTCGGATCCCATCCGAAAAAGACGGGCCGAGCTTGAAAAAGAACCCGCCTACATCGATGAAATTATCAAAAAGGGCAACCAGAAAGCCAGAACCATTGCTTCCCAGACAATCCGGGAAGTGCTTGATGTTATGGGCTTTTGGCCCGGTAGCCAGAGATAAACTTCACATAGCCTAACTGGATTCCCAGTGGTATAAAACTCCCATGGTTTCAATGGGGGATAGTGCTCAATTAGACGCCAAGTTGGCGCTGGATTCGGCTATGACGCCGACAGGGGAAACTCCTGTCAGTCGCGAAGCTGCCGAAAAAGATGATTACCGGGTTACTTTGCCTGTTTTTGAAGGTCCCCTCGATCTACTCCTGCATTTGATCCGAAAAGAACAAATCAATATTTACGATATTCCGATTTCAAAAATTTGTAGAAGCTATTTGGAACATTTGGAGTTGATGCGCCAGATTGATGTGAACATTGCTGGTGAGTTCATGGTAATGGCGGCAACACTCACTCTGATGAAATCTTTAGTGTTGTTGCCTCGAGAAGGTGGCGATGAAGAGGAAGAAGATCCTCGACTCCCGCTGGTAGCTCAACTGCTCGAGTATGAACGTTTCAAAAAAGCAGCTGAAACGATCGATCAAACTCCGTGGCTTGGTCGAGAACTTTATGCCAGAAGCGCTGTTGCGATTTCAGATATCATGCCGGTGGAATCCCTCATGGATGCGCCCATTGAAAACGTGGATCCGTTTCAACTCTTATTGTGTTTGAAAATTGCTAATGATCGCACGCAACGTCCTCCCATGCAGATTTCGGTCGATCCGACATCCATTAAAGAAAAAGTGACTCAGGTTCAAGAGCTCCTAGAGCAAGAGGAAGTGATTCGCTTTGATCAACTGATTCCTCCCAAAGCAGAACGCCATGTGAGAGATGTGATTGTGGCTTTCTTAGCGCTCCTGGAACTTGCTAAATTAAAGTTTATTGAAATTCTACAAGCCGAACAATTAGGTCCTATTCAAGTGAGACGAGTGAAAGAGCTTCGAGACCTCAATGTCGGGTTGTTAGATCAGTATTGATGGAGAGAGCGTTATGGAAATAAATGGAATTACAACTGCTATTGAATCGATTCTATTTGCAGCCGATAAGCCAGTTTCAATTGCAAGGTTTCTGGAAGTATTCTCAGACCTCAATCCCAAAAAAGAAGATGTTGAAGAAGCATTGGGTTTCATTCAAAAGCGCTATGAAGGCTCTGATTACGGTTTTGAACTGCGACAAGCTCAAGGTGGATTCCAATTCATCACAAAAGCTCAGAATGCAGACTGGGTGAGAAAGTTTTTAGAAACTAAACCGTTTCGCTTGGGGCGTTCTTCCTTAGAAGTTTTAGCAATTATTGCTTACCGCCAGCCAATGACTCGTTCAGAAATTGATGCGGTCAGGGGCATTGATAGCTCCCATCTTTTACGAACTTTAATGGAGAGAGGCCTCGTAAAAATGGCGGGCAAAGCGGAAGTACCCGGACGCCCCGTACAGTATGCAACGACTCCCAAGTTTTTAGAAATGTTGGGACTCGACGATTTAGCCCATTTACCGCCTTTGAGCGAACTCCAACAACTGCAAGGGGATACTGAAGACCCCATGAAAACTCTGGAAAAAGGGTTGGATCGATTCATCACTGAAGAACTTTCAGATCAGGAAAATGTGGGCAACTTGGAACTTCAACAAGGCCTGGATGAATTTAGTGCTCTGATTCAAAATGCTGACCGCTCTCAGGATGAAGTCTACGAATCCAAAGAACATGCGGAAGTGGCTCATGCAAATCAGGAGGCTTTGAGAGCTTTTCAGGAAACCACTCCTTATCGTCGTCGTAAGCGCACCATGACTTATAACGATTTGCATTTGGGAGAAACCCCAGCAGATTTGAGTCCGGAAGGTCGGCTTGAAGAGAACTTGAAGGAAATGGCGGCAGAAGGCCCAGCAGAAGAGGTCCTCATTTCAGAAAGTTCGGAAGCTTCCTCCACTGAAATCCCTAAAGATTGACAGCCAGAAGGGGAAGTCGTAGTGTGCAGCCCTACCGTTTTGACGCGGGGTGGAGCAGCCTGGTAGCTCGTCGGGCTCATAACCCGAAGGTCGGAG
>RFNT01000061.1 GCA_009927045.1 bacterium
AGCTTACCCAGTGGTGAAACTTCTACAGGCGGCACTCAAGACACTGGCAGCGTTTCGGGTGGAGGAACAAATCCAACTCCAACTCAAGATACGGGAACGGTTGCTGGAGGCGGTACGACGCCGACTCAGGACACCGGGAGCACTGGCACAACAGGAGGCACAAAACCGCCTACTTGCTGTAATCCGTGTGGCTGTAAGCCACAAGTAGATCCAGGTAAACTCGCATTCCAATTGCGACGCGTGTGTTCCATCAATCGCAGTAAAGGAACGGGATTGTTCTTTGAAGAAGCTAAGAACCCCATTCTTACGATTGAAGCTGTGAATAACAGTTCAGGAGGGATGACGAGCTTTTGGGCGAGTATGGGATTCATGAGATTGCCACAATCAGGTGAGGGAGTTCTGACCCTCAATGGCGTGAAAGCCCACAGCGTGGCTTCCTTCTCACTGAAAGGTGTGGATCTCATGAAAGGTAAATTTGCTTCAAAGCTTCAATTAGCGATGGAGCGTTTCAAAAAGAACATGGGGTCTTCATGGCGGTATGCTTACTTAAATGTACGCGTGTGTGAGGACGGTAATGCGAATGGCTTCTGCTTTGATGAACCTTCACGGCATCAATTGGCTTATGAAGTCCCTGCCTTCAAAGCATCGGCTTTTCCACGCAGCCTTCAAATTGAAGTGTGGAGTGGCAGACACCTGACTAAGAGCAAGAACCCCTTGCAGTGTGAAACTCAATACAGTCCTCTGGTCTTTGACTTGAAAGGCAATGGTTTGGGATTGGTGGGACCGGACTACGGAGTTCGTTTCGACGTCAACGATACTGGCTATGCCATCGGCACGGGTTGGATCGGTGACAAAGACGATGCGTTGTTAGTTCGAGACTTGGATGAAGACCGCCGCATTGAATCCGGAGCCGAGCTCTTCGGAAATGCCACTCGGTTGCCTTCGGGCGAACGTGCCTTAAATGGTTTTGAGGCGCTGCGTCCGTTGGATAGCAATGGCGATGGATTCCTCACTTATAAGGATCAGAGCTGGGATGAACTGAAGCTCTGGATTGACAGCAACCGCGACGGCGTTAGCCAGCGCTGGGAAATGATGTCCTTAGATCGCGCTGGCGTTGAGTCAGTGGATCTGAAATATGTGAGCGTCTTAGAAGTCGATTCCCATGGGAATCAAACCCGTGAACGCAGTACCTTTGTCCGTAAAGTCCAAGGTCAACGGTATGTGCTTCCAGTGGTGGACGTGTGGTTCAACACGTTCTTCATGGAATAAGTAAATCGACGATTGATAATGTCTGGGCCTGGCTTCGGTCAATCGAAGCTGGGCCTAAAAATACATAATTTTACTTATACGACACTTTAAAAAGAAAAATTACCAAATAAAAAGACCCCGCCAAGCTACAACCCCAGATCAAAACTTCTCTGCACTAAGTCGGACAGGCTCATTTAAATATTTCAATCCATCTGCGGGTTTCCGAGGAGGAATCAAACGAAAACTTGAGGGTTGAGGTCAGATTTAAATTCTGGGAAGTGGCTTTTTCCGGCCATTCCACAAAACAATACCCATGTTCTGCCTGAGACGAGTCGACTGCTTCCCAAAAGCCAATTTCAATCAAATCAGCGTCTGAGGCGATTTCTAATCGATATAAATCGAAATGATCCACCCGGGGCTTCATAGCGTAATTCTGGTGAATGACAAAACTGGGACTTGTGATTCGCGGGATGGGTTTACCGGATCGGGCACATAACTCGGCTATCACAGCTTTCACCCAAGTTGTTTTTCCAACACCCAGGTCACCTTGCAGGCCAAACACTCCCCCCGATGGATAAGTGGCCAAAAACGCATTTGCAGCTTCTGAAATTCGGCTTTTATCGGGAATGCAGATTTTCATTTTCTAGCTCGCTTAAAGCGGTTGTGAGTTGCCCTGCTATTTCACTGGGCAAAGAAGCACGATTGGTGCCTGTTTTTTGTGTGAGCAATTCCGAGGCTCTTCCATGCAAATAAGCCCCTAATAAGAGCGCTTGTTGGTGGCTCAGGCCCTGTAACAACAACGTGCCCAAAATACCAGACAGCAAATCCCCACTGCCCCCTTTGGCCAGTCCGCTATCTCCTTGAGTGATCACAAAAGTAGGCCCTTGAGGCCCTCGGATACAGGTTCCCTTCCCTTTGAGTAATACGTACGATTGATATTTTTCCGCAAGCTGTTGCACCGCTTGAAACCGATCATTTTCAACCTCTTCTACTGTGGTTCCCAACAAGCGAGCCGCTTCTTTCGGATGAGGAGTCAACACCGTTGCGGTATTTTTCCTGTTTTTGAAAAGTGGTAATAACTCTTTTTGATGCTGAGCCAGAAGTGTCAGCGCATCGGCATCCAACACCACCGGCCATTGTGAAGCTAAACATGCTCGTACTTTTTCAAAATGCTGCACTCCCAATCCGGGACCCATTACTATGGAACCGCGAGGAGTTTGTTTAAAGAACTCAAGAGTCAGCTGCTCGGTCATGACTTCAACCGGGAGGCGGGGTTTTAAACGACTCAACTCTTCAGCACTTCCTAGCAAGGAAACAAGCCCTGCTCCCGTCTTGAGAGCCCCTAATGCAGTCAAAACACACGCTCCCTCTTTGTCTGCCTCACCCGCCACTACCCACACATGTCCAAAATCACCTTTGTGGCTTGATTTTTTTCTCAGGGGCAACCGACTGACATCCGCTTGCGTGTACCAAAAAGCATCCACAACTAAAGGCACCATTCGTGGAATCTGAATAGTTGCTAATCGGATCTTACCTACATAGTCCGCACTGTGCGCTGTCACTAATCCCCGCTTTAAGAAGCCTAAAGTCACGGTTTCATTCGCTTGAACCGCAGCACCCATGACTTTCCCTGTATCACTGTTAAGACCGCTCGGGATGTCTACTGAGACAACCCATTTCTTCCCGGCAAACTGATTGACAAGCTGAACAGCTTCTAAGCTTTTCCCTGAAAGGTTTTGTTTTAGTCCGGTCCCGTAAATGCCATCAATCACCCAATCACACGCTTCTAAAAGCTCACGAGTGAGTTCCACACCAGAAGCGATTCCTAACTTCCCTAAAATACTCAATTGAATATCCACTAAGGGAGCGGCCTTTTTGGCAGGGTCGTCATGAACCAGGACTACAAAAATCTGTTGGCAGCCTCGTTCCTCCAAAATGCGAACGGACGCTAGCGCATCCGCACCATTATTCCCAGGCCCAGCTAAAACAAGTCCCTTGGAAAAAGCGAGCGAACTTCCGAAGCGATTGGAAATGGCATCAGCCACTGCGATTGCTGCATGTTCCATTAAAAGAAGTTCAGGAATGCCCAGCTGCTGAATAGCGTATTGATCCACGGAGCGGATCTGCTCTCGTGTGAGAAGTGGCTCCATAGGAACTCCCTACCCCAAATGGGCTCGGATCGACTGAGCAATTTCGTCAGCAAAACCTTGGATCACGGAGTAATCTTCCCCTTCTACCATCACTCGAGCTAAGGGTTCGGTCCCCGAATATCGGACGAGAACACGACCGTTTTCACCCAGCGCTTGCTCTACTTTTTTGATGGTGCTGACGATCTTAGGAAACTGGCTAAAGTCTTCTTTGTTTTTCACATGAATATTGTGCAGCACTTGCGGGTAATGGGTCATGCACTTCTTCAGCTCTGAAAGTTTTTTGCCGGTCTTTCTCATGATAGCCAAAATTTTGAGTGCTGCTATGAGCCCGTCTCCAGTAGTGTTGTGATCCAAAAAGACAATATGGCCCGATTGCTCTCCGCCCAAATTGAATTTTTGCTTTTGCATGGCTTCTACAATGTAACGATCCCCCACTTGCGCTTCAATGAGGCAAGCACCCGCTTTCTTGAGAGCCACTTTTAACCCCATATTGCTCATAGGAGTTCCGACTACTGTTTTTTTGGCAAGCGTTCCTTCTTGCAACATGTGCAGAGCACAAATAGCTAAAATTTCATCTCCATCCACTACTTCCCCATTTTCATCAGAAAGAATGACTCGGTCGGCATCGCCATCCAAAGCAATCCCAATTTCAGCTCGGTGTTGGTGAACAGCACGGCACATGCTCTGAGGGTAAACAGCTCCCACTTGATCATTAATGTTTCTTCCATTCGGAGAAATTCCCACAGAAAACACTTCAGCACCTAGTTCTTCAAGAATCACTGGAGCCACTTTATAAGAGGCCCATGGGCGCAGTCGAGAACCACTCGGATTCCATTCAAGTTCAAATCTTCTGGAAACGTGTTTTTCAAATAAACAATGTATCGGCCACTGGCATCCTCAATTCTCATGGCGCGGCCCACAGCTTCATTGACTGGACGAATGGTATTGAGTTCCCCAGTCTGAATCAGCTGTTCCATGTGCTTTTCAAGAGAATCAGAAAGTTTGCATCCATTGCGATCAAATATTTTAATGCCATTATATTGAAACGGGTTGTGACTTGCAGAATCACTACACCAATATCTGCCCGCATACTGCGGTGATGAAAGCGATGCCGGGTGTTGGCAAAGGGTCCTACTAAGAAACTTTTGCGCCCATAGAACAAAAACCCGCCGAAAGGCGTTTTCAAACATGTAGCCAGATAATCGGGTGTCTTTACCGATCACGACTTTTGTCGGACGCAACTGGCCTTTGGCATCTTTGTCACCAAAGAGATAAGCGGCAGCCGGCCTATCTGCATGGCCATTTCTCCAGTCATGGGATACTGGTTGGCAATGCCCCTCACCCCATCTGTACCAAAAAGTCGCTGACTCATGGGGTCTCCTCCAACCGCTCACCAATATCCACTTTCTTTGTCATCACTCGCACTTTCACTTTTGTTTCCCGGGAGAGTTTTAACCCCTTTTGTTCATCGACTTCAACTGTGAGAACGGCTTCTTTGGGACCTTTGAGATTATCAATACTTAACTCCTCAGTCCCTACGGCTTCCAAGCTTTCTAGCACTGAAAGTGGCCCGGATACAGCAACTTTTGTGGGGGAGGTCTTAATCAACAAGACTTCATATCCCGATGCCGGATTCCCCGCTAAATTGGGCTTTACGGGAATATATTTTTCTCCAATTTCATCTAGCCGGATGAGGATTTGGGAAGGATAAAACCCGAGTACTTTTACCCCGACCGGCAATTCGCCTAACAAGTCCTCAGAAATAGAAAACCCAATTGTGGTGTCCCTGGTTTTTCGCAAATCTGGCTGGATGGGAAGCACTCGCTTTTCAAGTTCATTTAACCAGACTCTAGGTCCACTTAATGTAAACTCAATAGCACTTGGAATGTTATTGATGATTTGGGTGCCGGCCGGCAACAAAGGCTGCAGAGGGACTTTGATTTTTTTCTCTTCCGCTTTCAATGAAAGGATCGTGATCCAAAGAATCAGTGCCAACAACACACTCACTGCCTTCAATGCAAGGCTTTCACTGAATTGAATAGAAAACCGGTTCATATCGCCTTCTGACTAGATTCGTATTTGCTGAGATCTAATAAGTCCAGCAAATGTTTTTTCAAGGTTTCACTGTTCAGATCCCGTTCCATGGTGCCGTGATGAGCCAATGAAATTTCAGAGCGTTCCTCACTCACCACCACTACGACGGCATCGGTTTCATGAGTCAACCCCAATGCGGCTCGGTGGCGCGTTCCAAACTCTTTCTTAATGGCGGGATCTCGAGAAAGTGGCAACAAACACCCTGCTGAAGACACTCTTGCATTTCTAATGATCACAGCGCCATCGTGAATGGGAGAAGAGCTCTGGAAAATACTGATTAGCAAATCTGAAGTCACTTTCGAATCCAAGGGCACGCCTGCTTCGATGTAGTTCTTCAAGCCTGTTTCTCGCTCAATCACCACTAGAGCCCCTAAACGTTGAGCGGCCAAGGTTTGAGCCGCTTGGCAAATTTCTTCCACGATGGAAATTTCCTCAATGGTATTGGTGCTGGTAAAGAAGGGATTTCTCCCCACTTGAGTGAGCGCTTTTCGAATTTCTTCTTGGAAAACAATGATGAGAATGAAAATGAGGTTTGTAAAGAACTGATCCAAAATGGTGTGCAACGTATGCAGCTGCAGCTTCTGGGATAAAAAATACCCCATCAGAATAATGCCAAATCCGGTGAGCATCTGCACGGCTCGGGTGCCTCGGATGAGCAATAAAATGCGGTATACGACAATGGTGACGAGGAAGATATCCACCATGTCGTTCCACCGAATGATCTCTCGAATGTTACTGAAAAAGGTTTCCATGCCGATAAACACTCTAGTGCTTTACGGATTTATCGGCAAAAGTGCGGAAATTATTAAGGAAATATGCAGATTGCCAGACCTCTTTTAAGCGACTTCAGAAGTTTGCCCGGGTAGGGGCAAAGAGATATGGGCGGCTTCTTCCCCAGAGCCCCGCTCAGAAGCCCCGCGGGAGGGCTCTCCTGCCACAGGAAGCGCAGGGAGTGTCTTCCCTTCCATCAAAGCTTCAATTTCAGCGCGTTCTAACGTTTCTCGCTCTAACAGCGCAGCGGCCATGGCATGCAAGATCGCTATCTTGTTCTGAAGAATTTCCACACCCCGGTTATAATTGTTAACGATGAGTTCCCGG
>RFNT01000186.1 GCA_009927045.1 bacterium
GCTGGCGCTCTGCTTGCACCGCTCGGAATGCAGAGGGTGAAAAACAAGTGAGGGCAATGAATGCTTGGGGCTCCGCTTCGCGCAATCTCTCGAGTAAAGGCAGGGCCTGTTCTAATTCTCCCGCTGAAGCACAGTGGAGCCATAATCGTTTGTGGGCGTGTGGTTTCTGAGCAAGCGACTGTTGTAACCGATTCCAGCCCTGAATTCTCCCGCACATGCCCTCTCTCAGCTTTTTATTTCCGAAGGAAACTATCCAGAGGAACGGGAAAAACAGAAGCCAGCTGACACGGTAGAGCCAGATCATGAGCTTCTTTCCACGCTCAGTTCTCGAAGCAGATGCTGGGTACTGACTGCAACTTCTTCGGGAGTGATCAGTTCCAGACACCAACGTTTGGAACGAATGCACCAAGCCTGACCGTTTTTTGAGCAAGGGCGACACCAGAGCGCTTTCTCCATGATTTGGCTTTTAGGATGAAAGGGTAAGCAACCCATATCCGCATTGGTGGGCCCAAAAATTAAAACGTTTGGAATTCCCATGGCATCGGCGACATGCATCAGACCTGTGTCATTGGCAATGCAAGTTTTCACTCGTTGAAAGAGTGTGAACACTTCTAATAAGCTCAGGCGGCCTTGTAAGTTGATCACTCGTTCTGGGGAGAGTCCTTCTGTAATGCTACTGCAGAAAGTATCCGAGGGGCCTCCAAAGATTAAAAATTTTTCCGGAGTTGAATTCAAAAGCATTTTGAGAGTACTCCGAAAGTGTTCCGGAGCCCAACGTTTTCCGGGCCATTGCGCTGAAGGAATAATGCCCACCCAAGATTGAGTGGGTCAATCCCTTCTCGATGCAAATCATATCCAGGATTTTTCTGGGGAAGGAAAAATTTCAGGCCCAAGGCCATCATAGGAAACTCCCCAAGGGTGCAAGGGTTCGATAAAGCGCTCGAGCATTCGCTTGGAGCCTCGGATCAATCGTTTCCACTTAAACAAAAGAGCCAGCGTCCGTTTAAAGTATCCTTTCTTTAATATCACTTTGTGGTCGCATCGGAGCAAAGGGAGTAGCAGTCGAGTGCGTAAACTGCGATGAGCATCGTAAACCAGATCGTAGTGCTGCCGATTGATTTCCTTCCTGAGGCGCCAGAGGGCTGTGAGTCCTTCCTTTCGATCGATGGTGAGCTTTCGGTCGAGATGAGGGTTGTCCCGGATCAGGTCAAGAAAATCAGCACGTACCACCATATCAATTTGAGCCAAAGGGTAGGCTTTTCGCACACAACGGATCAGAGCAGTGGCCATGACGATATCTCCCATACTGCTTAAACGCAGAATGAGAATCTTTCTTACATCTTTTCTGGGCACGAGATTCCCAACAAGCTCAAGCCAAGCTCTAGGACTGCTCCAGTGGCTTGCACCAACTGAAGGCGGATTTGCCGAGCGGCGCTGTCCGTTGCTTGGAGTACGGGGTGTTTATAATAAAAACGATTGAATCCTTTTGCGACGTCAATCAAATAGTGGGTGAGGTGATACGGTTCGTTATCATGAACAATCGATCGTAAAGTGTCTCGAAACTGGGCTAATCGAAGTACGAGTGCTGTTTCTTCAGATGAAAACGAGTACTGAGAAGTATCTGGAATTTGCTGAAGAGAGATTTCCTGTGTGGACACTTTGGAAAGCAACGAACGACAACGTACCGCTGCATATTGCACGTAAGGACCTGTTTCTCCCTCAAAAGACAGAATGCTTTTCCAGTCAAATTCCATGTCCCGAGTGCGATGTGTAGAGAGCTCTCCAAAAATAATCGCACCAACTCCCACCATTTCAGCAACCTGTTCTTTATTTTCTAGTTGAGGATTTTTTTGAGTGCACTCTGCTAAGGCTAGCTCTTTTGCTTCGTCGAGGAGCTTATCTAAAAGAATGACTCGTCCTTCTCGGGTT
>RFNT01000204.1 GCA_009927045.1 bacterium
GGTCCTATCGCATCGCTCATGCCCCATTCACAGACCATGCGTCGAGCCAGATCCGTCGCGCGTTCAATATCATTCCCTGCGCCCGTCGTTTTCTGCCCAAAGATCAAGTACTCAGCAATCGCTCCTCCCATCAGGAAGGAAATCATGCGCTCCGCCTTTTCTTTAGAAAGCGTGAGCTGGTCTTCCTCAGGAAGTGTTTGGGTTAACCCTAAAGCCATGCCTCGAGGAATGATCGTGACTTTATGTACAGGATCTAATCCCGGTAAGCTTTTCCCGACAATCGTGTGTCCTGCTTCATGGTAAGCAATTGCGCGTTTCTCTTCAGGCCCAATGATCATGGTCTTACGCTCACTACCCATGATGATCTTATCTTTTGCAGCTTCAAATTCCGCCATGGATAAAACAGTTTTATTTCTTCTCGCTGCAATCAGAGCTGCTTCATTGACCAGATTTTGCAGATCAGCTCCGGAGAATCCTGGGGTTCCTTTGGCAATCACAGAAAGATCTACATTCTTATCCAAAGGAGTTTTTCTAACATGCACTTTCAAAATACTTTCACGTCCCTTGATATCGGGTTTGGGTACGACCACATTGCGGTCAAAACGACCGGGTCTCAGCAGAGCGGGATCCAACACATCCGGACGGTTCGTAGCAGCTACCAAGATAACGCCTTCTTTGGAATCAAACCCATCCATCTCGACGAGTAATTGATTGAGAGTTTGCTCTCGCTCGTCATGTCCCCCACCTAACCCAGCACCTCGATGGCGACCGACGGCATCGATTTCATCGATGAAAATAATGCAAGGCGCGTGTTTGCGTCCTTGCTCGAATAAATCCCGCACTCGAGAGGCACCCACACCCACAAACATTTCAACGAAGTCGGAACCGCTGATGCTGAAGAAAGGCACACCGGCTTCTCCTGCTACGGCCTTTGCAAGCAGGGTCTTTCCAGTACCGGGGCTTCCTACGAGCAGCACTCCTTTAGGAATTCGGCCACCCAGCTTAGTAAATTTGCGTGGGTCTCTTAAAAAATCTACGATTTCCTTCAGCTCTTCTTTTGCTTCATCACAACCTGCTACATCGCTGAAGAGCACTTTAGTATTTCCATCCGCATGCATTTTTGCGCGCGACCGACCAAACGACATTGCTTTTCCGCCGCTTGCTTGGATCTGCTACAAGAAGAAAATCAGAAGAACTCCCAGAACGATCATGGGCCCCCAGCTGATGAGGAGCTGAACTGCTAAGGAATTGCCCCCGTCAATTTCATAGTTGGGAGTGACTCCGTGTTCGCTCAACAATTTGGTATAAAATTCTGAGGAAGTATCCCCCACAGTTTCAAAGTTCACTCCGCTCTCATAATCTGCTTTAAATTTCCCGTGAATCCGCCCGCGTTCTTTGAACGTCACCTGTTCCACTTGGTTTTGTTTCACCGCTTCGATGAACTGGGGAAACTGAATTTTCTTTTCGAGAGGATTGACTTTAGCTGTCTGTAACAACGCTACTGTCATCATGACCAGAATTAACCAAGCAAATACGGTTTTTTGTGAGGACTTCATGGGTTTTACTTCAACTCCTGTTTCTCAACTATCGGTCAGGGAGTAGTGAAACCTTATGGGGATTAGGACATAATTGGCGCCTCTTTTTTACTTGAAGCACTGCAGTCTAAGCAATTGATATTATATATTTTTTGATTGGGGCTGTTGAGACAGCCAGAAAACATTGAGATCAAAACTTCCCGGAAGCGGAAGTGGATAATGCCACAGCAGCTCTGAACGCCCTCGACTCGCTATGACCGGGAGCAGCTTACGCTGCGTTCTGGGTATTTTATGCTCCCAACAACGCCGCTTCATTTTTTTACCCAAATAACGATCCCCGGGTTGTAAAAATCGAACCTCTGCATTTTCTTCACCCAGCCAGTGGAGCCATTGTTCTTGATTACCCCTCACCAAAGAGTTCAGCAGTTGGCTGGGGGTTTGAAGCGCACGTTGCTGCTCCAAGAGTTGCTCGGGTCCCTCAAAAAAGACTTGATTAAAAGATACCGTCACTAGGATTTCGCCACTCAACACGCTTCGTTTTTGAGCTTCAATGGCTTGATTGAGGAAATCAAAATCCCGCGTCTCCAGCGAATCTTGAAACTTTGTTTTCCATATCGTCTGTGCAACTGCCAAACGCTCGACTCGATTGAGTTGGAGCCATTCCAATCGGGAAAACTTCAACCAGAACCGAGAATCCTCCATTTTTTCTGAAAGCCAATTCCGTGCTCGCCGTTGATTGAGCGCCGATTGGGTCTGAGCTTCACGAGCGAGCTTTTCTATTCTTGTCGTGAACGCTTTTTGCCTCCAAACTCTCCACTCAAGGTATGGAGGAGCGGAACCAGTTCTTTTCTCAAGCGATTGCGCAGATAAGTCGGATCTTGGTTGGAATTGTCTTCTCGCCACTGCAAGCGGTGTTTTTGGGCATAAGCCAAAAGTTCCGCTTTAGTGAAATTCAAGAGGGGTCGAAGCAAAGCTCCGTTTTTAGCTTTCATCCCACCAAGGCCCTCAAGACGGGTCCCACGAATCAACCGCATCAGAAGGGTTTCCACTTGGTCATCCGCATGGTGACCCAACACGATTCCCCGAGCCAGCGTCTCCTTTTGGACTTGTTTCAGAAAAGCAAGTCGATCGATTCTCATGGCATTTTCAGAAATCTTTCCTGGACCCCGTTGTGAGATCACACAGTGAGAAATCTTCCAGGACTCGCAAAGGCAACGGACCCATTCCGCATCTCCTGCACTCTCTGGTCGAGTTTGATGATCCAAATGAGCGACTACGAGGTGTTCAGTAGGAAGCACTCGGCTCAGCAAATGGAGTAAAACCACGGAGTCCAGGCCTCCCGAAACGCCAACCACTACTTTTGAAGCAGAACGCGCGGGCGGGAATACAAGCGACCACGCTTCTTGAAAGGAGGGCAGTAAGTCCATACCCTGCCAGCAATAACTGTTTTTGAGAAAGGGTGCAAGCGCAGCCAGTTATTCGACCCAGCTTGATGGAGGTGCTTCATCCGTTTCGCCGCGAGGGGGTTCCGTTTCACTCTCCAATGGAGGTTCATCATCTCCCTCAGAATCGCTAGGTCCTGGTCGAGGTCCTCGAGATTTCGGAGGATTCCCAATCGGTCCAGTCATCTCACGCCCCTCTTCCATTTGCCCTTGCTCTTCAGCTTCGCGACGTTTTTGCATTTCTCGTTCTTCCTGCTCGCGTCGCAACTCTTCCGCTCGCATCCGACGAATTTCATCTTCCCGAATTTCTCCGCGATCTCTTTCACGAGGCACATTATTTGGAATAAAGGCCGGCATCGGAGGACGCCCCGGCTGAGGCGGCATCATAGGCATGGCCCCCCCGGGCCCGGGGCCAGGACCAGGGCCGGGTAATCGAGACGTTGGCAGCTGCATTCCATTTCGAGGCTGTGGAAGCATTTTGGCCCCCGCAGGCATGCGCATTCCAGGTGGAGCTACTTGTGCGGTCGCTTCTGGAACTGATTTGCCGGCCGCTGGGGGAGCCGATCCGGTTTCTTCAGGTTTTACTTTCAGTTTTGAAACCCCCATCCAGCCACCTACCAACACACAAGCCAACACAAACATTCCTGAAACGTTTCGAACAGAAATAGTGGGAATTTTTTCGAACCGAGGGAGCGAGGAAGAAGTCGGACGCGCTGCTAAAGAATCCCCTGCCTTTAAAGAACCCAATTCTTTTCGAACGCCGGAACTCGCCTTCACAATCAAATCTTCAATGCGAATCGCTTGCAGATCCAGAGGGACCAGTTCTTTTACTGCCTGGGCTACTTGCTCTTCGTTTTTAGATTGGCGTTTTTCTAGAACGGCAACTGGAATTTGGGAGGGATCTTTTGCTGGCAAGCGGCTATCAAACTCAGAATACTGCCACAAAAACTTCCAGACACCGACCCCACCTTCAACTTCCGATTGGACCAGCAATGCTAAATCATTGTGTCGCAGGAGTCCTTGATTCAAAAGGGATCGAATTTCATCAGCAGAAAAAGGGCCACGCGGTATTTTATTCAGCAACACTACCCATTGGTTGTGGCCGGGCCCCTGCATAACGACTCCCCAGATTAAAACTCTTTACTGGAACAAATAGCTTTTACGAGCTCGTCATGTATCCGGGGGTTAGAAGCTACGATCTCTCCATTGAACAGATCGGTGGATAACCCCTCGTAGTTGGAACAAATGCCCCCTGCTTCTTCAACTAAAAGCAAGCCAGCAGCTACGTCCCAACTGGAGAGTCCACGTTCCCAAAACCCATCGAACCTGCCAGCCGCAACACACGCTAAATCGAGTGCTGCACTTCCCGGCCGCCTCACCGCTTGAACCACTTCATTCATATGATGGAAGATTTTCATCTCTTCAGCGAGTTGCTTCTTTTTTGAATAATAGAACCCGGTTCCCAACAGTGCTTGCGATAACTTCGTCGTTCTAGAAACCCGAATTTTCTTACCATTCAAAAAACTACCCAACCCTCGCTCTGCAAAATAAAACTCTTCCAGGATGGGATGATAAATTCCGCCCGCCAAAGCTTGTGTTCCCTGATAAACCGCAATCGAAACACAAAACCATGGAAACCCATGGGCGTAGTTCGTGGTCCCATCCAGAGGATCGATGACCCACAACAGGTCCGACGTCCCTGGATACTTTCCAGTTTCTTCAGTAATTATCGAACTTTCTGGGAATTTTCTTAAAATTTGCTTTACAAGATAGTTTTCAGCGGCCGGGTCGGCCTCTGTCACAATGCCCGCACCCGGCTTTTCTTTAACGCGATGCGCCTTTCCAAAGTACTGAAGGAGAATCTTGCCGGCTCCTTTACAGAGGCTTTGGAGAGTCTTTTCCCATTTAAAACGTGGCATTAAGGCGTCCTAGCTTTCTTGGCTGCTTCGCGGGCCAATCTTTCAAAGGTTTGGTCAGCTGATTGTTCCGCCTTTTTCACGAATGTTTCCACGAGCGCTTGATTTTGTTGGGCTTTTTGAGCAAGCCGTTCTCGATTCAAAACTTGGTATTGGCATTCCACAATCACCGCTTCTACTTTCTTTTCCAACTCTCGAATGTTTTCTTTCAAAAAACTTAAAATTTTAGGGTCAAAATAAGGGACCGGTTGCAATGCATCCTTCTGTTGCCGGTAATAACAAAGGGTTCTTCGAATCACAGTATCAATCGGGTTAGGCCCTTCAAAAAGCCCAGAAGCCTGGTTCAGCTTGTCTCTCAAAGCCAGAATCCGAAAAATTTTCTGAGAGAGGGTCTTGTCCGTAATCACTTGCCCTTTAGCGACGGATTCTAAATAACTCAGAAATGGGGTGTTATCGGGCAAAAGTTCTGAACAGTTCAAAGGCAGAAGATACGTCGTTTCTTTAGTGGGAGCAGCAAAACTCACACACTGGAAAGCCAAGTAAGGGGCCAACCACCAAAAAAGCCCAAGCTTCATAAAATCTCTCCTTTTTTTAATATTTTCGGGCTCAAAGCCACGGTTGGCAAGCTGCTTGCGGCCTGCCCCAGTTTCAGTTACAAAAGCTCACACTTTGAGGGAAATCCATGCCATTTTTTAAATGGAAAGAACAACTTGCTGATTGCTTGGAAAAGAACCTACAAAACCCGGAGGTTACGGCAAAAACCCTCCTTCCCGAGTTCACAATTCCCCCAAACTTAGAAATGGGTCATTTAGCGTTACCCTGCTTCCGAATGGGAAAAATCCTTCAAAAACCAGCTGGAAAGCTCTCCCAGGAATTGGCCCAGCATTCCTACCCTCCAGGAATTACGGCACTTGCTGCGGGCCCTTACTTAAATTTTAAATTGAGCTCAGACCTCTTGTATCAGGAAACGATCCAACAACTTCGAAAAGAAGGCCCTCACTATGGCTCGGATTCTGTGGGAGCCGGCAAGAAAGTGATTTTCGAGTACTGTTCGCCAAATATTGCTAAGCGATTAGGGTTTCAACACATCCGCTCCACGCTCATTGGAAATGTCCTTTCGAATGTCTACCGGCACCTGGGTTACGACGTTACCCGAATCAATTTTATAGGTGACTGGGGATCTCAATTTGCTCGCTTGGTGGCGGCATTTGAAATGTGGGGAGATCGCAGCCTCTTGAAGCCTGAGCATTTGATTCCAGCGATGGATCATTTGCTTCAAATTTATGTAAAATTCCACCAAGAGCTTGAGACTCATCCGGAACTCCAGGAAAGAGCTTCTCTTTGCCTCCAAAAAATGGAACAAGGCGATCCTGAGACACTCAACCTTTGGAAACAAATTCGGTCCATTTCCACCCAGGCCATGGATCTCACTTTAAAACGCATGCAAGTTGCCTTTGATATTGTGGAAGGTGAAAGCACTTACATTTCAAAAATGGATTCCGTTCTGGGTTTAATCAAACAAAAAACAAATGCAAAAATCAGTGAAGGCGCTTGGATCGTGGAATTGCCGAACATTTCCACCCCTGCACTGATTCAAAAGAAAGATGGTACTACCCTTTATTTAACTCGGGATATTGCGGGGGCTATTGATCGTTTCAATCGTTTCCAATTTGATCGCCATTATTATATTGTTTCTGAACAACAACGGCTCCATTTCCAGCAATTATTTGGTGTGTTGAAAATGATGGGATACGAATGGGCGGAGCGCTTTGAACACCTCTCTTTTGGAACAGTTCTTTTTGGTTCCGAAAAAATGTCG
>RFNT01000241.1 GCA_009927045.1 bacterium
GTCTTGTGGGATTGATTTGCAAGGGCCAAGCCAGAAGCTAAATTTAAAAACCGAATAATTCTAGATGCTTATTCCTGAGAGTCTGAAGCCCCCTGAGTGACCAAGGCTCAGAGCTTGGCTCGGCACCCCAATATTTTTCAAGAAAATTCCATGATTTAGCCTGCCTAATTGTGAAACACTCTCCACGAAAGCTTTCTAAAGAATCTCTTCCGAGGTGCCGTTGTAGTGCTTGGGTGTTGGAAGTTCGCAGTTTTTAATCAGGTCCAGGGAATCGGGCTGAACTGAGGTTTTCTGGATGTCACGTCGTTTTTCAAGCTATCAGGACCCGCTCAAGCAACTTTTTGAGCACCATCTCCTTAACCGTTCCTACGAAGACGCCTCCGCCTTTTCAAAAGAAGTAGCGCGTGAATACTTAGGCTATCTTGATACAACTTTAGCTCATGTTCCCATTCACGTTCGTGCATCGCTCATTGAGGATCTGGAATCCGAAGCACATGAAATGCTGATTAAGAAAATGTATGGCGTAGGGCCTGTGGATGAAGCGACTAACTTTGGTCGAGTATTGATTGTCGAACCGAAGAAACACAGTCTAAAAGCAGTGGATTTTATGCCACCTGCCAGTTCCACTGTGGGTGATGATAATTCCGAAGAGCGCTAATTACTGCAACAACAGAGCTTCTTGATAATAACTGGTTCTTTGGGTCAGCTCTGTGTGAGAGCCTTGGTCTACTAACCGCCCATTTTCAAATACCAAAATACGGTCGGCTTTTCGAACCGTCGACAATCGATGGGCCACAATGAAAGTCGTTCGTCCCTCAGAGAGGCTGTTCAGCGCTTTTTGAACAACAGCTTCTGACTTCGTATCTAAATTAGAAGTTGCTTCATCCAAAACCAAGATGGGAGCGTTTCTTAAAAAGGCTCGGGCAATAGCAATCCGCTGACGTTCGCCACCACTCAATAACGCTCCCCGATCCCCCACGGGTGTGTGGATTCCCTCGGGCAATTCCTCGATGAACTCTGAGCAGAACGCGAGTTCACAGGCCTTCTCAATATCCGTTGTGGATGCAGAGAGATTTCCCCATTTTACGTTGTTATAAATGGTGTCATGAAACAAAAATGTGTCCTGGGTGACAAAGGAGAAAAGTTGTCGAAGGGCCTGCAAGTTAAAACTGTGAAGGGGAACACCATCAATGGTTATCGAGCCACTTGTGACGTCGTAGAGTCTGGGCAATAAATTAACAATGCTGGTTTTGCCGCTGCCACTTTGTCCGACCAAAGCCACTTGTTGTCCAGCCAGAACTTCAAAAGAAACTTGGTGGAGCGCCTGCTTTTCCCCATATTGAAGAGAAACATTTTCGAATTTGATATTTCTTTGGAAGTGAACCGGCGCTGCGGGATTCGCCTGAATCTCCTGGGGTGTGGTTTGGTCCAACACTTGAAAAATGCGCTCTAGAGCAGCTTCGGCATTCTTCAGCTTGAGAAAAGAGTTGTTCAGCTCTTTTAGAGGCATTTGGGCTAAGCCGATAGCAATGATGAAAGCGATGAGTTCTCCAGAAGTGAGGTGTCCTTTGGAAACGGCTAGACCTGCATAAATGAGCACACCAGAAATTAAGAGAGCGCCCACAAATTCCACACAGGGTGTTGCCAGTTCCTGAACGCGGATAGATTTGGAGATTGTTTTTAGATATCGATCCTGGATTTCCTGGAAACGCGCCGAGAGCGGCTTTTCCAGTCCAAACACTTTCACCACGCGAGAGCCCACGAAACTTTCCTGCCCAAGGGCCATCAAATCGGCAAAGTTGGCGAGATTACGAACGGCGTATCTCTTGACGGCACTGCCGGTACGAGAAAACAAAATGGCAACTAGCGGAGCTACTAAAAGCGTGGCTAACGTCAAACGCCAATCGCAATAGAGTGCAACGCCCATCAATCCCAGAAAAGTAAATGGTTCTTTGAGTACCACCGAAAGTGTTTCAATCCCGGTAAGAAGTTGAACCAAATCATTCTGAAGACTCGCTAGCATTTCCCCTGTACGTTTTTTATCGAGAACAGATAAGGGCAATACGAGATACTTTTGAAACAGTTCGGTTCGTATTTCAGCGACTAATCGCTCTGCGAGAGTTCTGCGGAGGGTGTTGTAAAAATATTTCGCGAGCCCGCTCACCAAAAAAAGACCAATTAAAACCAGTGGAATCCAATCAAACAAACGAGGATCTAAAGTGCGACCCTTTTGAAGTTCATTGATGAGTTTTTCAGTGAGTCGAACACTCACTGGTTGAATAGAAGAAACTACCAGGCCCAACAATAAAATGAGACCCACGCGACCTTTGTAGGGAGCTAACCTGCGGATGAGCTTTGAAAGCGCTGGAAAGCGACTTTGTAAATTTCGCACGAACATCGGCCGGAGAATAACTCAAGCTGCGTGAAAAAGTAGTGCAGAATTTAGTCGAAGGGAAACGGAGGTAAAGTGCTGTAAATATTAATAAAGCTAATTGGATAGGGTTTGTCTGTTCGAGTGAAAGCGAGAGTTGTCCGATATTTTTACAAATTCACCGTGTTCTATAGTGAGTGAATGCTTAACCCGCTCTTGCTCAAAAATACGCTCCAAACGAGCTGAAAACCCTTTGAAGGGTTCTGAAATGTTTCTTAAAACCACAAACAGAGTATTGGGTTCCTGAATAAAACAGAGATCAGTAACGCGAATTTCGGCGTTGATACGAGCTTCTAATCGTTTCATCATATAACTTGGCAATTCAACGTTGTCCCAACCTGCAATTTGATAGCGTAGATAGTAAATGGATTTTCCCTGATCTAAATGGGAGAAGTGGCCCTCGAGCCGTTTTTTGGAAGTCTTTTCTACCAAAACAATCAGTGTGGCTACCGTGATCACTTGAGTGAAGCAAACACAGGGAGCTATCCATGCAGATTGTGAGCCGCCTTGAAGTTTTAAAAGATAGGCAATGAGAACACCTAGCACCTCGATGATGCCGAGGACGAACAAGATATTTCGTAGCGGAAGAGCGGATTGCATGAGCCGATGGTGCAAGTGGCCCTTGTCGGCTTGAAACGGAGACCTGCGAGTGAATAAACGATAGGTTAAAACCATAGCAGCATCCGCAATTGGCACCAAAAAACACAGACCGGGGATTGCTAATCGAGTAATAATATTTCCATCTTCAATGGGAACAGAAAGATGCTGAACTGCTAATAGGTAGCTGAGTGTGTAGCTGCCGATATTTCCCAGGAATCCTTTTCGCTGGACCACATTGAAGTAAAGAAACGGCACTAGCATTCCCATGAGCAGGCCGCCAAAGACTCCGATGGTATTGAAGCCCTGGGGATTTCCGGAAAAGAGGTACAAGCCGAGGGCTCCGAAGAATAAAACCGAGCCAGCAAGTCCATCAATGCCGTCAATAAAGTTGATGGAGTTCATGAGACCTAAAATGAAGAAAATAGCTCCGAAAGTTCCCCAAGGACCGTAGGTTTGAGAAATCGTTTTTTGAAGGGTGGGATCAAACAACACAACACAAACAACACAGAATATTTGAACCAAAATCTTATCGAGCGCGGGACGAGAATAGCGGTCATCTAAATAACCCATCAAAGCGATGAGAGCACTGCTAGCAAGCACAAATCCGCTCACTTTGTCGTAGAGGGCTAACAAACCTAAATAGATGAAACATCCGGTAACTAATGAGAGCCCAACTATGGGAACGTGGTCCTCAGAAAGTCCGCGTGCCTTAGGCCAATCAACCCAACCTAGACGCGGCGCAATTTTGATATTCAGCAGCAAAAGCGGCAGAGCTAGGCTCAAACCCAGTGCCATGTAAAACGCGACGTGTAGATTTTCGGGGAGTGGAATTGTCATGAAGCGAAGGCATCCAGCCTAGTCCAACATAGAATCATTCTCAGATGGTGGATCGTCACAATAACGGTTAAACTTTAGACATAATTTCTTCATCATTTTCTAATCGGATTTCCAACCTATGCTGCGGCGAACTAAAATTGTTTTAGGAATCAGTTTTGGTCATGGAGACTCTTCAGCGGCCCTCATTGTAGACGGTAAGCTCATTGCTGCTGCAGAAGAGGAGCGCTTTAATCGGATTAAACACTTCGCAGGGTTTCCTACTCAAGCAGTTCACTATTGTCTGAAAGAAGGGGGCGTTGGCGCCTCACAAATTCAATGCGTAGCCATCGCCAAAAAACCCTGGAATCAAGCATTGAAAAAAATTGAGCTTCGTTCTTGCGCATCCTGGTGTTCTGGCACAAAAAAAATCAAAGGGAGAGTATAACTCAAATGCCTTCAAGCTTTGGTTGCGGGATCTAGGACTCGAAGGAGCTCGGCACTTTCACTGTGAGCACCACTTTGCTCATATGATGAGCGCTTATTATTTATCGCAATCTGAATCTCAAGCACTACTTTCATTCGACGGCTTGGGTGATTTTGTCTCGACTGCTGTTGGACGAAGCTCTCCTCAGGGTCTCAAAATTTTAGATCGTGTTCTTTTTCCTCACTCGTTAGGATTCTTTTATACGGCAATGACTCAGTATTTGGGCTTTCCCCACTTTGGTGATGAATTTAAAGTGATGGGACTTTCAAGCTTAGGTAAGCCTCGCTTCTTATCTCAAATGAGAAACTTGGTAAGAGAGGCGGAACCCTTCGGATTTCGCATCAATTTAGAGGCTTTTCCCATTCACAAGGCGACCCGCGGGTTTTCTGTGGAGAATCATCGTCCGTCAGTAGCTCCTTTTTACAATGCCTCGTATTTAACAGCCATTTTGGGAATTCCGCCAAGAAAGTCATCGGATCCGTTATTGTCTGATCATTGGGATCTGGCAAAGTCAGTTCAGACTCGATTTGAAGAAATTGCCAATCATCTTCTGAAGTATTTGGAACTCAAAACGGACACAGAGACTCTGGCGTTGGCGGGTGGGTGTGCTCATAACAGTGTCTGGGTCGGAAAAATTCCTCAGGTCAGTCGATTTAAAGCGATTCATGTTGCACCAGCTTCACACGATGCCGGCATAGCGGTGGGAGCTGCAATTGCTGCTTATGAGGGACCTGTATCTCTCATGGACGATCACAATACGTGGGC
>RFNT01000110.1 GCA_009927045.1 bacterium
ATCGATTTAGAAGAAAAACGTGCAGGGATGATTGCGAAACGTATTGCCAGTATTGCTGTAAAAAAAGTTGCCGTAGATGCCGCAGCCCAAAAGGCGCAAAATAAAAACGTAGGGGCCATTGGAGACATGTTGATTCTCCTCTCTGAGCGCCCGGATCTCAGGAGTTGGCTCCTTCTGCCAGGAAGTCTACAAGTAGCTCGAATCACGCTCCCAGTAGGAAAGCACGATCTCGTTGTTGATGAGCTGGATGCCAACGGCAACTGGATTGAAACCCGAGACTTAAGTTCTATAGAGGTTCGGCCGCAAGCCATGAACTTCCTGAACTATAGAACTCGTCATTAAGCCCCCGATTGACTCCCTTAGTGAGTCTTAGCGCAGTAATTCTCAATGAGACGCATCAGTTGGTAAGCAGCGCCGCCCTCACGAATCGCCTTGGGGGTTCCACAGCCGCCTGTAGAATACACAACGACTTTATTGGTGGTATTTCTCGAATAGCCAACAACTTCCGTAGACGGTCCATCACAGAGCAAATTATCTTCATACCGCAGTTTATCGGTGGCTGCACGAGACACTAGTAATTCGAGGGATTTGGCACCTTTGAGACTCCGCACTTCTTTGACAATCGATTCCGACATCCGGTATTCGATTTCGACTCGATCTGCATAAAGACTGCATTTCTCACCAAAACTGAAATCCGGAAGCACATAACCCGGACTGTTACTTTTGACTAAAATGGGCAACCGATTCCCTGCGCCCCAAACGAATCCACTGGTAAAAATCACCGCTGCTGTTACCCACTGTCCTATTTTCAGGAACATCGCTTCACCTCACTTTGAGTAATGTTATAATCTGTTCCATGAAAAAGCCACTCCTCTGTCCCCAAGAGCTCTTAACACTGAATCTCACTGGCAAAACTTACATTGTGACAGGCGGAAACTCGGGAATTGGTCTTGTGACAGTGGAACAATTGGCCCAACAAGGTGCTACAGTAGTACTTGCCTGCCGTCGTCCCTCAGAAGGGGAAAAAGCTTCACTTAAAATTCGAGCTAAAAATCCAAAAGCGCAAATCCAAGTCGCTCAGCTCGATTTGGCTGATCTGCAATCGGTGAGACGTTTTGTCGAGCACTTTTTGAGTACTCACTCATTGCTTCATGGACTCGTCAACAACGCTGGAGTTATGAATACTCCTTTTGGAAGAACTCGGGACGGATTCGAAACTCAATTTGGGACCAATCATCTAGGACACTATTTGTTGACAGAGCTTCTCATCCCGATTCTGGAAAAAAGTGCCCCTGCTCGGATTGTGAACCTTTCGAGTTGTTTTCATGATCGCGCTATGGGCCGTGAAGGCCGAATTGATTTTGAAGATCTCCATTTCGAAAAAAGGAAATATGATGGCTGGACAGCTTACGCCCAATCCAAGCTTGCCAATTTACTGCATGCCAAACACCTGGCAAAGCAGTTGGCCCATCGGGGAATCACCGCCGTCAGTGTTCATCCGGGGTGGGTTCGCACACAGTTGATTCGTTCATCGATGCCGGTATGGATACAAAACATTCTGCTTCGACCCCTATTTCGATTAGGAGGGATGTTAGAGCCCTGGGAAGGCGCTCAAACAACGTTATATACTCTGCTGGCGCCAGAAGTCGCCTCTCACTCAGGGGCTTATTTCAGCCAAATCGGAATTTATCGCTCTCGAGAAGCCGCACAAGGAGGATGGCCACTCCAATCACCTAACCCCAACGCTCATGATGAAGCTTGTGCAGAACGCCTCAATGAAGTCAGTCGTCAGCTCGTTCAGCGATAGCAAGCAACTGAAAAGGCATCCAAATCATTGCTCAAGGATCCGGCTACTGAGAAGTTCAATCGTTGGCCCGCCTCAGCAATACGACCATCTCGAAAAGTTTGTGTGCGTGCAGTGAAGTCAAAACCATAGATAAGCCTGGAGAGTGGCCAGGGGCGAGTAGTACCCATGGGGATAGTTCCCAGTTGTCGCAGATACATCTCCGTTATATGCGGTCTGCAAGTTGAATAACCCTGTACAGTTCCTTGATACTCCTGAATGGAAAGTCCGCGCGAGTTGGTACATGCAGAGTTCAAACTGAGCGTGCCAGCTCCACCAGGTAAATTAGCATTCAACGCCATATTCTGATCACAACACAGCAGAACCACGCGAGATAAATTCGTAGCGCTCGTCGAAGGATCAAATCCATTCGCTTCACAGGCTCTTAAGTCTGCATTAAAAATAAAGGCTCCGGAGCGATTGATTAAAAAACCAGCGGCCGCTGCTCCCACTTGCGTAACTCCAACATCAGTGAGCGCTCTTCCTCGACCACGACCCAAGTACCTTTTAATTTGTTGTGAAACTGCAGTGGAATCCGTGGCTGCATACGCCAAGCGCTCCATTTCAGTTGAGGCTTTTTGACCCGATCCGATCATGCTATTGAGCCACACCAGCATTGCAGCCCCAATCCCTGTAGCAATGAGCACTTCAACAAGTGAGATCCCCTGATGATTCTCTAATTTCATTTGAGCTCTCCTCGAGTCACCATGCTTCTTGGAAGTTTATCGTTCTCGTTGATCCACCTTGTGGTGATTTCGTAGCTGATGGACCATTTACTCAGGTTAGGAATCGGAGGAGGTCCATTATTCCGCACCGCCAGTAAGTTTTAACACCGGCTCCACCACAAGAGTTTGCTAGGGGTGCTGTTACATTCCGGTAGGCTTGATAGCCTCGGACTACCAATGGACTTGTGCAGGTAGCAGCGGATTGACTGACTTGAGGTTCGCGACATCTGAACCGAGAGATCCATTGACAGCAACTGCAATTTTTTCCAGACCGATCACAACACTGCCTAACACACGGACAAGAGAGGCTACCTGGCACAAGCTGACCCAAAGGACAGTTGTTGGTGCATCCTCCCAACGTCCTCACAGTATTTGAATCGACCAACGCTCTACACTGTTCATTCGGTTCGGAATTGATTTCTCCGGTAGCTAAGTTGTACGACCTAGCCTGAAAATTGATAAAATGTTGTAAATTTTGATCGGCCAAGGTTCCGGGAAAGGAAATGGCTGGACTCAACAGTCTTCTTCCCATCACACTCCCCAGTCCCCATTTTTGGGTCCGATCGAAAAAAAAATTAGCACCTGCATGACATCCCACACAGCCTGCATTATTCAATTCCGGCAGGACTTGTTCATCGAACCGAGCTACGCTGAGATTTTCAGTAGTGCTGCCAAATTCAGAAGATCCCACAAAGTTCCAGAATGCTGTAGTCAGTCCCTCCCACACAGCATCATCTATGAGGGCTCCAGGATTGTCGTTATTACAACTCACTTGGCCAGTAACCACGTCGAAACTTGCGGATTGACGAGGATGGGGCGAACAGGGTGAATTGGTGTCATCCTTTAATAGTGCGTTCGCTTCAATTTTGGGAATGGAGCCTACAAGAGTTGCAATCGACCGATGCTCTTCCATGATCTGACTATTCACGGTGGCTGCTTTCGCTAATTTTGAGGTAACTTGCCGAAGCTGAACACTGGCTAACATAGCCGCAGATAAAATCCCCACAGAAACGGCGACCTCTACCAGAGTCATTCCATGCCCTGATTTCAAACTCATGTAGAATTTCTTTTTCATGCTTTTGCTTTCTGCTATTCTTTAACAAATGAAACCCTTCGTAGTTTCCCACAAAAACGAATCAGGCGCTATTTTTTTGGCGGGAGTTCTCATCGTGTCTTTTCTGGGAACGGCGATTGGACTGTTTTCTTGGTATGCTTTGACCAAACAAACCGGCCAGGCTCGAAAAATTAATGCGCAACACCAACACAAAGCGATTATGGAAGCAATCGTATCGCGTTTGGTCGATGACTTACGAATCGCAAAATATTATCCGGAAGCTCGCGATCTCCCCAATCCCCCCACACGGCCAGCAACAATCACTCCCCGATGTCCGACAAATAATGATTTGGATCAATATTTAAGAGCTACCTGTGTTTCTCCCAATGTTGCGATTGCCAATAACACCCAAAAAAACCTGAATCCGCTGCTCACTCCCTGTCCAAAAACAGGAGTCGCCGGCAGCAGTTGTTACCGCTATGATATTGGAGATTTTTTTATTCCGGTAACAGTAAATGCTTTGTGGGGATTCCCGCTATTTCCTGCCAATGCTCAGCCCGCAGTAGACACTTTATATATTGTCCCAGAAACGGCTCCTGCCGTCACATTGACGAAACTGGGTGCGAATCAGTATCTAGCTGAAGTAACCGTTTCTGTCTGTAACGGGTTGGTTGTTGGACGAGGCTCGCCTCCTCCCCCTGTTGGAACCGGGTGGGTCAGCGCTGGTAATCCGCCCGCTTGGACTGTAGCTTGTCCCGCAGTTATCCCGATGGTAGCTCGAGTTTTTATTAATACCGCTAGGAATCTATAACTCGAAACTTTGCTCCTTCAAGCTCACAAATAAGCTCTTGGTTTTGATTAAAGACCTGAAGTTTCCCCTCAGCGCCTCCCTCTACTTTCTCCACCCGAATCAACTCACACGAAAGTGCTCCTTGCACAGGTTCCTTCGCCTGATACGATAATCTCCCAACCCCCACAGGAATACCCCGTTGATCCTCCACTTCGAGCAAATAGGCTCCTAACGTCTGCAAGGCCGCATCCACAATCTGAAAAAGCTCCCATCTTGGAAGATGCATTTCAGCTTTCGCTGATCCAGTAGCCTTCTGAATCCTCAGCTCGCTGATAAATTGAAACCGGGGTCCATGAAATAATCGATTGCGTGTGTATAAATCACCAGCTAAATAACCTCCTTCCCATGGGTTGCGTTGAGGAAGCAACAGCTCGGAGGACGCTTGGCTCTTTTCAACACAGGCCTCTGCAATCACTCCTTGAGCATCTTTCAACACCCATTTGAAACTTGAGCTTTCCAATGCCTCTTCGCTCACCTCACAGTGCAAGCCCGAGTTTTCAGATGCATTTAAAAACCGATATACTGCAAGCTTCTTGAGGCAAACTTCCCCAGCCGAAAGGCGTTGTCCCCAGCTCAAAAACCATTGGGCCATCCACGCCAGCGGCACTACTGCTTGATTTTTTATGGCATGATCTCGGCATTGGGTCTTTAAGAAATCATTCAACTGAAAATAAATTCCTATTCGGCGACGCTGAGGAATGACTTGATCGATCTGAACTCCCAAAACCCTAAAATCCAATAATGGGGTTTGATATAAAAATGAATCTCCTGTTCCCAAAACAATGGTGTTTTTATAATCACGGGCATTTTTCCAAAATCTGTACGCCTCCCCGGGCTCGATTAAAGAAACCCCCGCAGCTTCTAGCACTTCAGAAACCATTTCAGACTGAGTCATTCCGATTTTTTTCCATGGCGGCCATTGAATCCAAGAATGCTCCTGCCAGAGCGCCTCGGCAAATCCACTCGCTAAAGCATAAACAGATTGTCCATGGTTCCCAAAACGAGCAATGACGCTCGACATGAGAATTGCCGAAGTCTGTGGAGAAATGAGCTGGGACTGAAGGCAATTACGTGTGGTATCAATTTTAGCGCTCAACTCCTCCATAATTTCAGAAGCTGTTTTATCTCGGAGACGCTTACTGAGTTGAATACCTGCACTCTGTACCAGAAGCTGAGGAAGCCTCGCCGCATCGCTCTCCTGCTGGATCAGTTGCTCCACTTTTACTGGATCCGTAAAATCCACAGCAACATAGCGACAGTGAAGCTCCTGATTTTTTAAAATCTGAAGTCTTTCAATAACCTCTTCTTCGTGGGAACGACCCACCAGGAGTAAATCCCACGACGCACTTTTGGGAAACTGTTTCAAAAGCTCAAAAGCAATTCCTTTGGCACCTCCGATGACCCAACCGGTTCCCCCGGAGTAATCCGAATCTTTCGAAGTAACTACTTGTTCCAGAGCGCCAATCCATCGCTGCCCTTCGCTATAGCGGAGCTGGGTATGGTGTCCGGATGCAACCTGTCGTTGGATCTCCGGCTCAAGTGCCTTCTGTTCCAACATAGGATCTAAAACAAGCATTTGGCAGAAAAAAGCAATTTCACCTTCTTTTTTTAGAGATTTGAAAAATCCAGAAAAGCCCCGCAGCCATGGACTGTTTTCCTCTTTGCCGATGAGCACAACAGACAAATCCGCATGAATTTCTCCGGAGTGGATCCACGATTGAATCTGCTCTACAAAGCTCCTGAGTATTTCAACCGATTTGCTAGTTCCTTTGTGGATTTCATCTATAATCTCAATCACCCAAATCAGGCCATCTTTTCTCCTGAGGGGCTTTGACCAATGAGACTGCGGGCTCCAAGTAACCCATTGGATAGGCTCCTCACGAGCGGGAACAAAAGGGAGTTCCTTTGGAGCCTGGATCCACCGCTCCTGATAACTATGAAACTCTGTTGGAATAGCTTGAATATGAGCAACAAGGCCTGCCTCTAAACGCTTCTGCACCATCAGAGCAAGATCCCCGACTGTTTTCACTTGGCGAGAAAACACGACTTGCTCTCTAGGAATCCGAAACTCCGATAGAACTTCAATAGAGAGCTCCATAGTTTTGATAGAATCGATCCCTAAGTCTTCTTGAATTTTTTTTTCAACGCGTATCTCGTCAAGCGAATAGCCAGTGACTCGGGCAATGACAGCATTGAGACGTTTTAACAAAGAAGGCGAAAGAGCAGTGACTTGAGGGACAGTCTCCTCTTGAATCTCAGGAAGCATTTCTAGAGCAAAGGTCACGCTTTTTTCAGGAGCATTTTTTTTGATGAGTGAACCCAAGAGAGGTCTGGGACTGACTTCAACAAAATGATCGACCACTTCAGCAAGGGCTCTCACCTGCTCAATAAAATCGACCGGCTCGACCAACTGCCTCTTAAGAATAGTTCGAACTGCCTCCTCAATATTTTCGATCTCATTCAGCCACTGCTTGGTGACCCCAGAAAAAACCGGCGTGACCGGGAAACTCACACTGAGGTTGTAACCTTTATCTAGTTTGATTTGATTCGAAGCTTTCTTGAGCAACGCAGAATGGAACGGCTGTGGTCCACTCAACCGCTTGAAACGCACTTGATGCGCCTGGAGTTTTTTTTCAATTTGGATGAGGCTCCACCAATCCGTAGCTAGCACTGTTTGGTCTGGAGCATTTTTAACTGCAATGAAGAACTCCACCTCTTTAAGTATCTCTCTCAGATCCGCATCCGAAAGTGAGACAGCCAGCATATAGCCAGCTTCATTCCGAGCTGGCAGTACCGATTCTCGAGCCAAAATACACTCAAAGCCGTTTTCGAAGGTTAATACTCCCGACAAAACAAGAGCAGCATATTCACCAAAACTGTGCCCAGTAACTGCACTGGGGTAGAGACCAACCTCAAGAAGTAAAAAGCTCAGAGCAATTTCAAAAGTGAATAATGCATACACTTCAACAGCTTCTTGCTCTTCCAAAGTGAGTCGTCGTTTATAAAACAGGTAGTCAGAAACCAAAGGCAGCTGGTGAGTGTTCAGAAAACGATCCGCACGTTCACAGAACGAAAGAAAACAGGAATTGGTTTGAAATTGCTGAGCCATCCCTGGAAACATAGCGCCCTGGCCCGGAAACACAAATGCTAAGCGAGAACGCCTAGGCACAAGATTCGGTGAAAATCTCCACTCTACTTTTCCAGAAAACAAGCTCATGGATGCAACTCAACAGTTCCTAAATTGGGTAAGTCTTTGGCTTCGGCCTGGTCCTGCGTACACAGCACCCACGCCTGCATTCGCTCCCGGTTCAACAAAAGGGGATTGTTTTGTGGGTACTCCTGACTGGCAATTACGATGACTGTATCGGCTGCTTGCAATTGCAGTAAGACCTGGGCCTGCAGAAAAGCATAACCTGAAGAAGCAAAGTCGGCATCTAAGTGATAATTCACACCCGTCAGATTGAACTCTTGAGCAATGCGACCACTCACCATGCTACAAATGGCCTGACAGCTATTTTCCGAAAACTCATGTTTTTCTCGAGACAACTCCAGCATTTTTGCGCGGACCCTTTCATGAATCTCCGAAACTGAAGCGAGTGTCCTCATTCCTAAACTTTCCAAAATAGATTCCATACCTGGAGAGCGGGAGACCCCAGCATAAATGACGACTGTACGCTCCGGATTTAATGCCTTTACGGGAATGAGTGATTTTTCAAGTGCCGCTTTTACAGCCACTAAAGCCGCCATTTGGCTAACTTCTAATTGGGCTATTTGGTTGGGGGGTATTTTCCACTTGTAGCGTTGAATCTCTGTGGAAACACTTGAAAAATGAACTTCTGAAAAACCACACACTGCAAGTTGGGGCAGTTCTTTTTTAGTTTCCAAACTTTCAGGCAGATGATCTTGAAAGGAACTCAGCACCAATTGGTAATTCGCACCACCAAAGCCAGAACTATTCACTCGCATTTGAACTCCCGCTGGAGCGTCTAGGGGGAACGGTAGAACTGCCTGATTGATTTGAAGAACCTTTCCTGGAACACCTTCTGGGAACTGTTTAAAATAGGGAGATGGGGGAATCATCCGATGTTTCAAACTCAAAAGACATTTGAGCAATGCTGCCGCACCTGCAGCTCCTTTGGTGTGTCCTATCAATGCTTTTACAGAGCCTAAATAAATAGGGTTTTCTTTTCCCGAAAAGCTGTTCTCCAAAGCCTTCAATTCCGCTTCATCACCAACTCGAGTCCCCGTTCCGTGCCCCTCGATGTAAATTAAGTCCTGAGTCCCATACTTTTTGTTATTGATTGCACTTAATCGAGATTGTTCCTCTGAGGAGGGTGAAAATAAACTGGCCTTGGAGCCATTGCTGGAACAACTGATTCCCCGAATGACCCCCAAAATGGGAGAATCATTTTGAAGGGCATCCGAAAGGCGCTGTAAAACAAACACCACAGCCCCCTCCCCTTGAATGATGCCATCGGTTCTGGAATCGAATGGGAGGCTTTTTCCTTGAGAGAGTACGCCCAACTTAGAAAAGGGAATGAAAGCTTCTAAGCCTAAATTACCTTCAACGCCTCCAGAAATGCCTACATCGACCAATCCTGAGCGTAGATATTGAACCGTAACATCGAGGGCCGAAAGCGAAGAAGCGCATGCCGAATCCAAACACAGTGCAGGCCCTTGAGTGTTCAACTTCTGATGAACCCAGGCCGCAAGTGAGTTAGTAAACGACTTCTGGGCATCCATTTCAGGGTGACTTTCACCAAAACAATTCTCAAAGACCTCTTTTAAGGAAGTTTGTGAATCCTGTGGGCCATCGAGATCTTTTGTGATCTCCTCCAACAACAGTTGTTTCCGAGCTTTGAGGTAAACGTTTCCCGCCGTATCTTCTGCGCTCATGCACCCCAGAAAAACGCCTGTTTTTTTATTTTCTATTTTTGGTCTCCAGGGCACCATTTCTAAGGCTTCCTCTAGCGCCTGGTCGAGCATTTGGTGGAGCCGAGGGAGAGCAGAGCCGGAGTTAACAAATAGACTGTCCTCAACAACAGCTGCAAGATCCGACTCAGTTAGGTTGGCAGATTCGGAAAACCCCCAGCGCTCGTAGGGCAATGATTTAAACTGTGGCAGCCCCGAGATCAAGAGCTGCCAGAATTGTTCGGCGTTGGCAGCTCCAGGTAGCACGCACCCGTACCCAACAATAGCTATGGAGTCCTCAGTCAAAAGATATCCTCTTCGTTTTAGTCAGTTTTATTGAAATTCTTTTCTGCTTTAAACTGAGAACACACTCACCGAAAAATAGGGACCAGCCTAAAAGCGCCAGTGGCAAGAGGAGCAATCGCACAGGGATCGTGAGATCCTGAAAAAAAGGCAACATTAAATAAAGGACTAACAAATGAAAAACAAATATGTAGAGCGACCCTTGGCTCAAACATTGGACGAAGTGGAATTTTCCCCACTTTTCAATACGAGAACTTTTTAACAACTGAAGAAATATCAGCCCGTACACCGCATG
>RFNT01000199.1 GCA_009927045.1 bacterium
GGTAAGTCACTGGATTTTGATTCCAGCATTCCCAGGTTCGAATCCTGGCGCCCCAACCACACTCACCTAAAAATACCTTTGAGAATATCTTGAACTGGCTTCGGCGCTTGATCCGTGAGTTTTTTAACCTCTTCCTTGGCTTTTTTAGTCACTTCAGATTTGGCTTTATCTTGCGCCGCTAACCCTAAATTACTCAAAGCAATTTTTGCGAGAAACTCGGGGGCTAATCCGTAATCAAATTTAGGGCTGAGCAACGTACCGCTCACTCGAATGGGCAACCGAAAAGGCTTCCCTCGCTCCACTAATACCGACTGTACTTGAATCCCTCCCTGATCTAGATTCAGATCTTGTGCTTTCAACAGGTTGTAAGGATCGGAAATTTCCCATTGGGCATTGAGCGCATAATCAATCAAACCAATTTGCGTATCCCCTCTCACATCAACACCTTTTTTTGGCACCGCTTCAGCAAAAAAATCAGGCGCGGAAAACACACCTTCTTGAATACTGAAGGTCCCAGTCATTTGAGAAAACTCAGAAGTGATAGGTTCATTGCGCAACTCCTTACCTTTTAGGCTGGGAACTTTATTTCCGATTTGAACCATCGCCTCGTGTAGCCCCTCAGAGATCATTTTATTCATATCAATGGAAGATAGTTTAGCCGGCTTCACTTTCACTTTACCCTTGGCGTTCAAGTTCTTCTTCGCAAGAACAGGGTTGAAACTTTCTCCTGTTCCCTCAAATTGGGCGCTCAACATCCCAGTCGTAATGTTCTTGAAGAGATTCATCTGAGAAGCGACAGCCTCCTGCAGCGACAACGTGTTGAGCTGGCCCTGAAATTTATACTTGGGACGTTCTCCCTGGAATGAAAATTCCCCCGCAGCGCGAGCGCTCCCCCCCCAAAGTCTAGCTTCCTCAAAACCACCTGATACGACGAGATTTTTCAAAAGAAATTTCCCTTTGAGAGGCTCAATGTGCACGTTATAAAACTTCAGACTTTTACCGTTCCAAGTCACCACTCCCGAAGCTTTTTTTGCAAGGTCATTCTTGGAAAGAAAAGCAAGGGGCGTATCGTAATCAGGAACCGAGACTGCGCGTCCCGTTTTCTCAACAGGTGGAGTTGTTTTCTTTGGCGCTTCAGAATTTGCAACAGGAGCAGCAGCTAAAGAGTCCTTTTTCATCTTCTCCCAATCCATGAGTTGGTCGAAGTCCATCTCATTAGATTCACCTTGAACAACGATACTGGGCTTTTCGTAGGAATTGATTTGACTCGCAATTCGAACGTCAAATCCAGGAGCGTTCATTTGAATTTTCAGTTGATCGACAGAATCTAAATCAGCTTTGAACACTGCGGAAAAATCCAAGGGTCGTTTGAAGTACTTTCCTTGAAACTGCCCCCCTTCCAAACTCGCTTCCACCTGTGCCTTTGGAGCATCTACAGTTCCCGAAGCCGATAGCACACTTTTGACTTTTCCTTTCAAAAGAGACTTATCCAGCGAGGGCAATAGCTCGCTCCATTCATCTAAAACGAGATTATTCAGCTCACTCTTCCACTGCAAGGTTTGCGAGGCACTCCCACTTTTTTTGCCGAAAGCGCCTTCAAAATTGAGAACTGCTTGATGAAAAACGAGCTGCCCTTGTGTTAGGTTCCATACTTCGGGACTCTCTACAGCCTTGAACTTAACAGTGAATGGGATGTTTTCATTTTTTTCAAAATGATTCCCTACTACGATTTTTACTGCTGTAAAATCGGCAGAGAGAGAAAAATCATTTTGGTCTTGAACACCCGTTATTCTAAAAGGACCCCTGATTCTTCCAGAAGGGCTAAATGACGAATCGAGAACTCCTTTCAATTGAAAGCCGGGGAGCCGGTTTAAAACAATTGCGTCACTGGTGAGCGCTAACGATTTGAGTTGATACTGTGCCTGTGTTTTCAAATCTGAAATCTCTAAATCTGCTTGTTGAATATCTAAAGAGACTGAGGCATTTCCGACCCAATCTGGCAGCTGTGCCTTCGCTTCTGATGCTTCAGGAGCTGACTTCGACTTTTCTTCGGGATTGTCGGATTTTTTGATCAGGGTAGCAATATTCCAAAGGCCTTTTTCATTTCTCTCAATCACAATCTTGGGCTTTGAAAGGCGAACTACTAATTGCGGTTGCCCCTTAATCAGTGAACTCACTGGCACAGCCAAAGAAAACTCTCCCGTACTCAAAACTGGCTTTCGAGACGCATCCACCAGTTCAGCATGCGCGATTTTGACTCCTAATTGCCCCCACAGTGACAGTTGTATTCTTCCTAACTCCAGCTCGCCCTCAATTTGAGAATTCACCCAAGTAATAAGCTGGGGACGATACTTATCCACATCAATAACTAACGGAAGGATGGACATGGTCAACACAACGACGCCCAAACAAACGGTGATAATGGGAACAACTCTTTTAAAGAAAAAAGAATGACGTGATTTCATGGTTTCAAATTCTAACAGGTTTTTTGCGCCTGACTATGGCTTAAGGCAAGAAGGCGAGTGTTTCAGCGACTCCCGGATAACCATTTTCAAACCAGTGCCACCATCCAACAACCATAATCAAATGCCCGACGAAAATAAAAAAATGACTCCACATTTCAATTCGGTCTGAATTACCTGCCATATACCGTCGCCAATGCATGGCTTCGTCGATCACGCTGTAAAACACAGAAAGAATCAGCATGACCAAAGCGGGTATTCTCAAAAAACTCTCGATAGGAGTAAGCCAAACAGAGCAAAAAGGTACTGGAAATACCGGCGAAGATGGTGATGTGATGGACAAGGTCTTCTCCGGTTTTAAGAGCCTGCTTATACACTGTCCGATGCCCTATAGTGTCAAAAGCAATCGCACCTACAAAGATGAAAATACCTATTGGCACATTCCAGACGTAGACCGGGTAGCGAACACCATTCAGGTAACCGAAAACCAGAAACCCTGTGACGGATCCCAGAAGACCCAACATCAAACCGACCCAGGCAAAATAGACCCGCCAATCCTCCACATTGAAAAGCTTCATGCGGCTGGCATAGAGGAGGGTATCTTCTAAAAAGTTTCTAGTGCGGTCCACTGGTGTCTCCACAAAGTCAAATTATCTACCCTCTTCCACGGTTTTAAAAGCCGATAAGGTACAGTTTTTAAAACTAACCCCATCGCGCGCCCGATACAGAGGCATTTTTGAATTTTTCCAATAACAATTCGAGAATCCCAAGCGTGTTCTCTCCGTCTCTCCACTTGAAGTCCGATTTTACGATAAACCGATAAAGCCATAGCCACCGCAAGCGATGCCCGCCAGGGGAGATATTTCAACCCTTCACTGCCTCGTTGATAATGCCGTTCAGCTTCTTTGAGTAACCTCCGCACAAGGTAAGCAATTGAGACACGATACGCCGGATTCTGAAGATCGCTTTCTTGGAGCCCAACTTCAGTCAGCCAATCCAGCGGCAAGTAGACTCGACCCATACGGGCATCGGAAATCACATCCCGAGCAATATTGGTGAGCTGCATAGCAATCCCAACGTCTGAAGCATGCTCCAGAGCTTTGTTCTCTGAGACTCCCATGATGTGACTCATCATGAGTCCTACGCAACCAGCCACTCGATAGCAGTAAAGACTCAATTCCTTCAAATCTCGATACCGAGTGTTTTCCACATCCATGCGCATGCCTTCCAATAACTCTAACGCATAAAAACTAGGGATCGAATACTCTCGAGCGACACGCGATAACGCCTTAAATTCAGTCACTTCACTGGGAAATCCAGAAAACGCTTTCTCGGTTTCTTCTTGAATATCTGCTAATAACTTCTTTTGTTCTTCGACGTTCTCTACTTCATCGATCGCATCATCGACATAGCGACACCAGCCATATAAAAAATGCGCTGAGTCTCGATTGTTCTTATCGAACAACTGGCTCGCTAAAGCGAATGATTAAGAACCGCTTTGAATGATGGTTTGGCACTGCTCTGCCAACGACTTTTGTGCCGGAGGTATTAAATGGGACTCTATTTGGATTCCGGATTTCAAATCCTCTAGA
>RFNT01000064.1 GCA_009927045.1 bacterium
CCGCCGTAAAGACTTCGGTCGGCTTGGACGAGCGCTTCAACGGTATCAATGAATCCAGGACGGGAAGATACAAAATAGAGGCTTTTTAGAGCAAGCGCATCGGTGGCATCGGCACCTAAGAGAGCGCGCAATTCCCAAAGGCCGGAGGCCCAGACTAACCCAGGCTTGTGCCCAGACGTGTACTGCGTCGTATTGTCGAAAACGGGTTTAGTGGAAAGATCTCGTTTTAAATTTGAGCAGTTTTGAAAGGCATAGGCCCCAATGGTCGTCAGACTGGAATCGGTATTCTCCTTCACGGTATAACTCGCTCCAAAGTAATCGGAATAGCCTTCGTGGACCACATCCCCCACCGTGAGCGTATCACTCCCGCTAAATTCAATCCCTGCAATCATGTCTGTGACATAATGCTGATACTCATGCGCGATCACCATGGACTCACGGGCGAGAGAAAAAAAGGTTTTTGCAGTATCCCCTTTAAAACATCCTTGGGATGCCGGCTGAAGGAACACGAGACAATGATCGACAGTGCCTGCATCATTGCAAACACCCCCGATATAGGCGGCATTATTGGCTTGCTGCTCAGCCGTAACTCCGTCTTGAATGAGCTTACTCATGAAATCCACTATCACTCGAATGGGATCGTAACTGAGATTTAATGAAGTGCCCAACGTAGTCGCACTCGCTCCCAGCCATCCTCGATATTGAGTGAGGTGGTAGTATACATTGCCAGAATCTAATTTTTGGTTGGGGCAATTCGTGGGGATATCTGGGTCGTCATTGGAATCACAATCAGATCGATAACCTCCTGAAGCTGAGTACTGCGAAGGTGTTATCTCATTTAATTTTTTATTTTTGCTATCAAACTGAACATGGCAAATGGAATTTTTTAATTTTGTAGCTTCAGTATCGATAATTTGGGAAGAAGGACCTCCATCCGGTGAATTTAGGTATACATTAATAGTGGCAGATGCCCGCTCCCCTGCCCCCTCATGAAAATGCCGAATCACTCGCTTGCGTTCAAGAACGCGACCACTTTCCACAGCAACGACTCCGCGTTTTACTAACTCAGGTCCGATAGGCACTGCTTCTACATCAAAAGCCCACTCAGCCCGACCCTTTTCCTCAGACACCCAAAGCCCCAGTTTTCCTCGCGAGAATCCCACAGAAACGCGCTTTCCCACGAGCGCAGCGATCGCCGTTTCTTTTCTTGATTCCCAGGAACTTCGCTCCGGCAATGGTGGAACCTCAAAAGGTCCTGGCAAGGAACTGGTTACATAATCAATGAAACCCGAACGACGATAATGGATTTTTAGGCGGTGAAAATGAACGGGATAGCCATGAACCGAGAGCTCGTAAGTCAAATGCACGTGAGAGCTATCGACCACTCTTTGAAGTTGAATCCATTCCCAAGAGGCGGGGAATCGGAATTCACGATTAAGAAATTGAGACACAGCTTCCGTTTCTTCTAGGGCTTCTTGAGGCGGCTCAAAGGAAAGTGCTTTTGGAAAACCAGATTCATAGCGAAGATCGAGCGCTTGTGCGAATGCACTGAGCACAACACCAAGCAACAAAATGACTGTATGCAGCGATATTTTCAATGTGAATTCCCTGTGGGCTGAGAGTCTAGCTTGTATTACAATAATAGCTCATTACGGAATTTTTAACTTCTGAATTTAAGTTTCAAGGACGGTTTATGGTTATTTTTGGGTGTATCCGCTTCCTTCAGCTTCTCACTCTCGATCGCTCTCCGCTTCAAATTGCCTTTGGAATTACTTTTGGCATGTTGCTAGGCGTGATCCCGGTGACTACTTTGCATTGGTTGTGCTTACTCGGGTGCTTGTTCATTGTACGAATGAACTTGCTCGCAGCTCTTCTTTCAGCTGCTTGCTTTGGACTTCTCTCTTGGATCCTTCAAAGCCCCATTGAAGAGCTTGGATATTGGACTCTGACTGCTCACAAATCATTATTACCCATCTGGGCGAGAGCCTACCATGCTCCAATCCTCCCTTTCACAGCTTTCAATTACAGTTCGGTGATGGGCGGAACGTTAATCGCTGCCGCTTGTTTCGTTCCTTTATTATTGCTCTCTCAGATTTTAGTTCGCAAATGGAGCGCTCCTCTTCATACGTTTTGGTTGTCTACTCGGATTCAACGGGCCTATACCCACTACCGGAGAATGACCCATTAAAATGCTCAATGCTCATATTCGTCCTCGGGGTGTTTTATTTTTCATCGTCGGCTTACTCAGCTGTTACGTTTATGGTCGATTCGTATTTGATGCCCAAGTCAAATTTTGGCTTGAAAAGGAGCTTTCACTCCTCAATGGAGCTCGGGTGACTATTGGAGAGCTGAACACAAACTTGCTTCGCGGAGAGCTCTTATTAACCAACGTTGAATTTGGCAATCCTATCAGTCCCATGAGGAACACGTTCGAAGTCGGCCAGATCAACGCTCAAATCAATGTCAGTCCATTATTTAGAAAAAAACTTCACATTTCTAACATGAACGTCGAGAAAATTCGTCACTGGACTCAAAGGCAAACCCCAGGAACCTTTGACGATCAAGACTTCAATCGTATTTTACCTGCTGCCCTCATGGATCGAGCTTCAACCGGTATTTACTCTGGGATTCGCAATGAACTCACGGACAACCCGTTGAGACATTTAGGTCAACTGGGCTCAGGATTCACGCTGCCCAGTCGATTAGGAAAATTTGCCGACAAACTGAGCTCTGTAAAACATTTGAAAAAGATTCTTTCGGAACTCTCTGAGCAGGAACTGGTGTGGGAAAAGAAAAAGACTGAACTCCCTTCCCCCGCTGCCGTTGAGGGACTCAAAACTCGTCTTTTCAAAACAGATTCACGAAGGAAAATGCTCTCAGCTCAGCCGGAACTCACACCTCGCGAAGAACTCAGTAATCATATCCTCAATATCAAGCTCAACTTGAACCAGCTCCAGCAGCTTTCTCAAAATGTTGAAACGGAGATGAAATCAACCGATCACTTGCTACAAAAAGATATTAGTGTTGTTCGGCGGGAACTCGGAATTCCTGATACTCAACATTCAGATATCACAAATATGATCTTTGGACCCTCGTGGCTCGGATTGCTGGAGAAATTATCGTATTGGATTGATTTCAGTCGTCAGCAAAGCCCTGTAGGAATCATCGCTGACTCGTATGGAATGACTGTTATGTCGAGAAAAGGCCAACGCTCCGTGCATTTCGGCAAAGTCGGCGCACTCCCTTCGTTTCTGTTAAGTCATGTAACGTTCACTTCCGGGAACTCTGCTCAACCTGATGAGATCACCATCAACGGCACCTGCGATAATTTAAGCTCGGACCCTGTATTGCTTCGTCTGCCTACCCATCTATCTTTTAAAGCAGATTACCCAGAAAAAGGATTCCGCAACTTAGTCATAAACGCTGTGATTGATCATACCGGTGAGGTCCCCAAGGAAACGCTCAATGTTTCTATCGACGCCTTTAAACTCACAGAATGGCCCGTAACTCAAACTCCAGACGTGCAAATCACAATTGCTAAGGCTTTGGCGGGGCTTGAACTCACAGGGAAATCTGAAGGCAATAAGATCGACTTCCAATGGAATATTTCATTGGCCGACACCGAATATGAGATTCGGTCTCGCTTCCGACAGATAGAACAAAGCTTAGGAAACATGCTAGCGGGGCTTTACTCGTTTGATGTTCAAGGAGCCATTCGGGGCGGCATGGACTCGCTTCAATTTGAATCCCAAAGCGGCTTAGGCAAACGGCTCGCTGAGGGGTTAAAAACTGAATTCCGCCATGAGTTTGGGGCCCTCGATGATGCTATTCTTCAAGAAACTAAGAACTTACTCCCGCCGATTCAAGAATCCATCGCGGTTCGTCTTAGAAAACTTCGAGAGGAAACTATTCCAGCGTTTGAGAATACCCTGAAAGTGCTGATACCGTTAGAAACCGGAAGCCCAGCTACCGTTCCCCAGACTTCTTCACACCCGAGCTAATTTGCCTGCTTTATTGAAATAGCGCGGGCATGCGTTTATCTCGCAGCACTACCTTAGCCGCGATGTAACCGGGAGCACCCATCACGCCACCTCCAGGATGGCAGCCAGAGCCACACATATAGAGGTTTTTAACGGGAGTTCGGAAGTTGGCATATTTAGGAATAGGCCGCATGAAGAACAACTGGTTCAAAGTCATTTCTCCATGGAAGATATTCCCGCCCGTGAGACCGAAGTCATTTTGTAAATCCAAGGGGCTCACCACTTGGAAATGCTCCACAGAAGATTCAAAATTAGGTGCATATTCAGTCACGATCTTAAAGACTCGTTTTGCAAACTCATCTTTATCTGCCTGAGTCCAACCTTTACCATCCGTACGCTCCAATGGCGCGTATTGAACAAACATCGACATCAAGTGTTTGCCGGGCGGAGTGAGCGTATTATCCACCGTAGACGGAATCGTCATTTCAATCACTGGATTCTTGGATGGGATTCCTCTTTTCGCATCATCAAAAGCATCTTCCATGTACTGCATGGTCGGCGCAATATGGATAGTGCCTCGGTGTTGAGGCCCTGCCGTAGTGCCAGGTAATGCACTGAAGTTGGGCAGTTCATTCAGCGCCACATTGATTTTGATGACACCGCTTCGGTACTTAATCCGCTTGATGTTTTCCGTAAATTCGCTGGGCAGGTGCTCTTCGCCCAACATTTGAATGAAAGTCCGATTCGGGTCGGCGTTGGAAATCACTTTTTTTGCAAAGAATTCTCGACCGTCTTTGAGCGCAACACCGTGAGCTTCCCCGTCACGTACTAATATTTTCTCAACATCCGCATGCGTGATGATTTTTCCGCCTACGGACTCGAAAGAACGAGCTAAGGCTTGAGTCAGTCCCCCCATTCCTCCTCGAACGTAACCCCAAACTCCTGGGCGTCCTTCGGTTTCTCCCATCACATGATGGAACAATACATACGCTGTACCCGGTGTGCATGGACCGGCCCAAGCTCCAATCACCCCATCGGTTGCCATCCGTACTTTCAGCTCTTCGGATTCAAACCACATATCCAGGTAATCAGAGACGCTCATCGCGAACACTTTCAAGTGTTCATAAATATCTCGGCCCAGCCCTTTGACTCGAACTAACAACTTGAGGCTTTCAATCAAGTCTCGAGGGTTTCTGCTGGTTGGATCTGGAGGCACAATGTTCAAAAGGGGTTGAACAAATTGTGAGAGTTCCTCTAGTTTCTTTTCAAATTCAGGATAGCGTTCGGCATCTTTCTTAGAGAATTTCGCGATCTCTTCACAGGTTTTCTTTTGATCCCGCCAAAACATCAAGTACCGATTTCCGGGATAAGGCGAAAAAGAAGATGGATTTCGCTCTAAAATTTCGTAACCAAACTTTTTCAGTTCTAAATCCCGAATGATTTCAGGTCGAAACAAACTACAAACGTAGCTGGTAGTAGAAACTTTATAACCAGGGAACACTTCCTCAGTAACACAAGCGCCACCCACGATATAGCGCCGCTCTAACACTAACGTGTTTAAGCCCGCACGTTGCAGGTAATTCGCCGTAACAAGTCCGTTATGACCGCCACCGATGATGATAGCGTCAAAACGATCGGAAGTGTTGATGTTCACAAAAGCCCCCTTGTGGTTAACAAACAAAGGGTGGTCTTATCGCGGAAAAAAGGAATCTGCAAGCATTGTCCAGACTTAACGCTGGGCTTTGAGGCGGCGCAGCAAATTTAGGTCGCTGGTGTTTTTTGCAAAATCAACAGCGGCAGCTAACTCCTCTGGATCATCAAAATAATCAGAGGGAATTTGGGACAAGGTGAGATGAGCAGCCTGAAACAAGCCAGAATCCCGCTCAAGCGTGAATCGATAAAAATTGAGCCACTGAGGCCCCTTCCCTTCCAGACTCTGCAGGATTTCAAGTGCCTCATGTTTCTTTCCTACCGCGCTCAAGCACTGACTGAGGTGAAAACTTAAAGTTAAATCCCCTGGCTGAACTGCGTGGGCTTTCTGCGCGAACTCTAAAGCCTGTTCAAAGAGACCATGCTCAAAACAAAACGTGGATTGATAGTAATCGGTTTTTCGCTCCCAGCCTTCAACCGAGGCTAGTTGCTGATAAAAGGTCTGCGCAGATTCAGAGTTCCCCAAAAGTAAATACGAGTTGCCTATTACCGAAAGTGCTCGAGGCAACAATGCAGGGAACTGCAACACTTCCTGGACGGCTTGAGTGTGCAATTCAGTTTTTCCTAACTGGGCTAAACAGAACAAGCGATTCAACAACGCGGGCTTAAAGTGCGGATTGGCAGCCAATGCCTTATCAACAAACAAAAGTGCCGAGTGATAATCCCTAGCAGAGTAGAACAAGTTGGCTTCCAAAAGAAACAAAATTTCTTTTTGAAATCCTTCTTTCTCGCGATCCCACCAACGAACCCAAACATCCTTATCTTGATAAATTTTCCCATTTTGCCCTGTAAGCAACTCCAACACTTCTTTAAACAATGGCGAAAAACAGAACATGGAGGGCTCCCAAAACTGGAGCACTCGATCGATCAACACTTCTTTAAATAAGAAACCTTCCTTGGCCAGCTCCGTCACTGTATCAAACTGTGAAAAAAATTGGCTGTCGATTTCCAAAAAACCTACACGCTCCGGATTCGTAAATGTCAGATGATAGAGATACCGAATACTGCTTTCAAAGTCTGAAGCAGCAATGTGATTTCGTTGAAACCAGGTCAATTCGGTCATCCAATACAAACACGCCCGATTCTCCTCATCCAGTGCGAGTTCCTGATTTAAAACCCGAGCACTTAAACTCTTTGCTTCGCTCCACCGGTTCTGCTGAATCAGGTTCAAAACAAGAAAGGGAACTCCATCATATCGCTGGATAGCATCGATAACCGATTCTACATGAGCCACCAAGGCAGCTTCTGATCCCTGCTTTCCGAACACTTCATGGAGAAGATCTTTTGCTAATTGAGCTACCTTTTTATTTTTGCTGGAGGCTACTCGCAATACCTTCCAATAAAGATGGGCCACTTGCGCTGCAGCCTCACCAATTTCATCAAATCCTACGACATCAAAATCAAGAGGATCGGGTTCCTCAGACTCCACTGCTTTTTTCCTAAAAATAAAAGCTTCCTGAAGTGCCTTTTTTCCAAGGCCCGTTCGTTGCTCCACAATTCGGCGGAGTTCGATGACGGCCAGAAGATTCTCCCAAGCTTCTTGTTCGCTTCGGCCATCTGAAGTGGATAAGGAGGAGCGGATTTCTCTGAGCAGGATCAATTCAGAGCTGTCATCTCGTTTGTGGTAGAGATCGATCAGATCCTTCAGCGCGGGCCGAAAGCGAAGGGTTAAGCGTCCACGATCAGATTTCAGCAGTGTCAGCCAAGCGTCTCTTCTGCTCCAGAGCCAAAAGAAAACACCCCAGAAAATCCCTGAGGCTATTAAAAATCGTGCTTCTTCCAACAAAACGCTTCCCTCAACTTCCACACCAGCTCTCGTCGCTGGGCTCAGAGGGGGTAGCAGCAAGCGGAATGCCAGAAGGCACAGGAAACAAGCGCAATGTATTCGTTGAGAATACTCACGAGATTCACAAATGTGCCCTTAATCGCTGACAGGAGTGTCTAGGGTTCACTCATTCAATTGACTGAGAAGCGACTTCTCATCAGTGAGCAGGTATTGCCCTGAAGGCCCTTTTTTCAAAAGTCCCCGCTTTTCCAAGTCATGAATCAAGGCATCTCTTTCCGCTGGAGCAAGTCCAAGATAGTAATCTAAAGCGGGGATCAACGTGGGGATCTCCACCTGTTGCCCTACTTTTTTGCCGGTGATTTGGGCCAGGTACACCAATGAGTGCAAAAATCGTTTTTTGTTATCGGAGCCGCGTAATATACGAGCTAAGTAATTTGCTTTGTCGAGACGAATCGCTTCGCTTTCGACTACCTGCTTTAAGAGTTCTACCACCCATTGGACATTTTCCTTTTCGAACAACTCTAGCTCCTGAAATCCAATTTGAAGGACAGTCACGGGGCCATCGGCTTGCGCAGAAAAGATACGCTGTCGAGGAATTCCACTGCTCAATAGGGCTTTTTCACCTAGGAAATCTCCCGGCCTCTGAATGGCAAAAACGTATTCTCCAATTTCGCTCTCCATGAGCAACTGGACAGAGCCCGATAGGATCAATAAGCACTGATTACCAGCTTCTCCTTGATGAAAAAGTATTTCACCCGAGAGGAACTGCTTCATAAACGGTTTAAAAAAAGGCTCTTGCAACCACTTTACTGTCCAATGCATGTTTATCTCCTGCCATTAATCTTCTGAGGACGGAGCCACAGCGCCCCCGTGAGCAAGACTACCCAGCTCAACTGAATCCAAAGAAAAAAGAGCGGTAAAATCGCAAAGACCCCATAAATTTTATGGATTGAAACTGCATGTCGAGCATAAAGTCCCAGCCCATTTCTTAAGAACTCAAGAAGAGGTCCGACCACCAAGGCCACTTTCAAGGCATTGGTTCCTCGAATACGCACGGCCGGAATGAAATAATATACAAAAAAAACGGAAACTGTGGTCGTAGACCAGGCTAAGGGTCTGCCTATCAAAGGCCCGAGATGTTTTAACTTCAAAACTTGATTCATCAAAGAGTCCGCTTGGATCCATTGGGTGAGAACCAAGGAAACCACTAAAGCTAATGGGAGACTCAAAAGTCCTATTGCGCGTCGAGCCCAAGTCAGCCGCAACTTCCGTGTGTCTTTTTCATTTAAAATTTCTGCTCGAGCTGCCGTATCTAACGCCTGACCAAACTTATTGATCACATTCAAAACGGTGTAGAGGAGGACTGCCAATCCTAACCATCCCCAACTCTCTCCTTGAACTCCATCCGTCAAACGTTGGGTGATCTTTGTGAACTCAGCACTCGCCCCGATATTGAGCCTTTCAAGAATCAACTTCTCGAGTGCATCAAACCAAACACCTGAGATTCCTAATCGTTTGAGATACCAGAAGCCTAGGCCGAGGACGGGAATAATGCTGAGGACGGTATGAAACGCAAGAGCGGCCGAACGCAACGGGATTTCGGATCTTTTAAATCGTTTTAAAATGAGAGCAGCTGAGGGTTTCAAAGGGCTCAAGTAGGAATAATAGAAACACCCAATAATTTTCTAAGTTCGGATGCTCCTGCTAAATGAGCCACTAGCGATCGTTTGTCCGGCATAGGAGGTACCTCTAACAGGACTTTCACTCCTTCACCGAATTGATTAATTGCAGGTGCATTTCCTAAGTGTCCGCGACTATTCATCAGAACCACACCTAATATCTTCAGTTTCCAGTCCCTAGCACAGCGGAGCGTCATCAGGATTTGATTCACCATTCCAGTGCGGTCTTCGCCAATAATCAGTACCGGCAGTCCTAACGCCTGAATCAAATCCGCTTGAAAGTTTTTCTGATTGAGAGGCGCTAAAATGCCCCCTGTCCCTTCCACAATCAAAGCCCGATTGTTTTTGGAATACTCACGATACTTTTCAAGAATGGCTTCAACTTCCAAATTTTTTCCCCATTTTTCAGCAGCCAGCACCGCAGCCATGGGATCAGTGAACCGATATACAGATTCCAAAACGGCATCGGGTGCTGAAATTCCAGTGAGAGAGCGTACTTCTTCAGTATCATCCCCCACAATCGTTCCGGTTTGCAGGGGCTTCCAATAGGCAACGGGTCCGTACCCATGCGCTGCTTTGAGCAATCCAGAGCTCACGAGGGTCTTACCAACTGATGTGTCTGCACCTAAAACAAATATACTGTTCATGGGTTACCTCTCAACTTAGACACTTTCGCATACTTTTAGGAGAACTTCAAAGATCAAGCCCTCTTGTCATTTAAGATACAACCTTTTAGGTTCCCCTGATGTTGAAACCAGGTTCTCATTGGTTAGTCGCGGGCGCTTCAAAACGACTCGGACTCCTTTTAGCTCGAAAACTGCTGGAAAGAGGGGCAAAGGTCTCGGCATTGTATCGAACCTTAACACCGGAACTTGAAGAGTTATGCCGGAAGCACCCGTCAGTGCGCCTCTTCTCTTTTGATTTGTGCGAACAGATGCTTATCCGGATCTCATAAAAAAGATTACAGACCGTAACGGTTCACTGTCAGGCCTGCTATTGGTGGCCAGTGAATTTTATAAAACCCCTGGGGTAAAGTTACGGAGAAGGACTGGGACACCTGTTCTCGACCAATGTAAAGGGTCACACCTTTTTAGCTCAAGCTTGCTCGGCATCTCTAGAACCTCAATCCCAAATCATCGCTCTTGCAGACATCTTTGGGAGCAAGCCTTTAAAATCCTATGTGGCCTATGCAGCAGCGAAGGCGGCGCTCCTCTCCGTAGTCCGAAATCTAGCGAAGGAACTCGCACCTCATGTACGAGTGAATGCTATCAGCCCCGGACCGGTCTTGTTGCCTGAATCCTTTTCTTCGCAAGAGGGAGCTCAACACGCAGAGCGCACGCTGTTGGGCAAACTAGGGACTCCCGAAGATATTTGGGAAGCTGTTCAGTTCTTAATAGAAGGCTCTTATCTCACGGGTGTTAACTTAAAGGTGGACGGGGGCGCTTCTCTGGTTTGAAGTCATTCCGGATCCACAGGCGGGATCTCCTGTTTTTTAATCCACTGATGCAAGGCGGGCAATTCGACACTGCTTAAATCTCGAGCGACTTCCATATTTTCTATGAAAGCCGAGACCATGCTTGAGAAACTAGAATCAAAATTAAGATTTTTCAAAGCTTGTTCCCGTCGTTTCAACTGAACCATGAGCAATTTCGGAAATCGGGACTCCACTTGTTCCTCTTTGACGAACCCTTTTTCCCAAACAAATCTGAGCCATTCGTGCTCAATAAAATCTGGCTCTAATTCCAATACCGCACCCACAGTCGGCATGAAGTAGCGCTCCTTGCGTTGGTTGAAGAGTTGAGGAGGGATCCGTCCTTGATTCACGTTAGCCCAGGCCTCATTCCAAGCTGATAAAAATGAGCGCTGCACAGCCACTGCAATCGACTTGTAGTTATTCGCGGAAGAAAACAAAGCAATTTATCCTGGCATTGAGATAAACCAAATCACCGGTTAAAGAAAGCGCCATGGCTTGTGCCAGCGACCCTTGAAGCCGATTGGTAGCTAACACTTTCAAGCA
>RFNT01000130.1 GCA_009927045.1 bacterium
GTCTTTCCACGCCTCTCTGAGGCCCGTTTGATTAAAACTTCTATTTTTAATCAAAACTTTGAGAGCCCGATCGTAATCCGCTGAGACCCCGTCAAATTCAGGATCCGCAAGGAATGCAGTTTTGATCCTATCAAAAATAACTTTTAGCACTGCTAGATTATTTTTTTCATCTGCAAAATTTTGAGCTTTTTCAACTCCTCGACGGGCACCCCCCACAGTAGTTTCCAACGTGGGAATCAAAGCACCTTCTGCCTGTGCGGCTTCCGCAAGTCCACTCAAGATACGCGCTAAAGAATTAACTTGGGCCGACAATGCCATTTCTTCAGTAGCCTCTGCCATTTCAGCCGCGATTACTGGGCTGTTAGCACCGTAGGCGAGCAATGTCTGAGCTAAATCACTGGCCAATACTCCTTTTTCTCGGGTGGAGGTTTTCATGAGACTGTCAGCAGCTATCAATTCGTTTTGAATCATTTCACTGATGATTTTACGAGCAGCAGGTTGTGACAAAACCGCAACTTGGCCCAGAATAGGCAAAATGGCATCATTGGTCATCGGGTGGTCTTTTAAAACGACTGGCACCATTCTGAGTAACGTTTGATTCGCTCGTTCCACACTTTGTAAAGAAGCTGGATTGAAAGTAGCGGCTACTTGTTTCAATCGGAAAGGATCTTCGTTGAAGGCGATTCTTTGACTGAGGGCATCCCGAACAATAAAGCTCTGTCGCTCTTGGCAAGAGGCCTCGGTAAGAAAAGCGACCATCCCCCCCATGTTAAAATCTTCTCCGTTGGCAAACGCAGCTAACCCCCGTCCCCCAAGACACGGATCTTCTCCAGGAGCTCGGACTCCGATTTTTCGCTGTTTTTTAGGAGTCTGTTTAGTGGCCTCGTGATCTCCCTGCGGACGAGCCTCTGCCACACCACTGACTACGAGCAAAAGTAATGGCATCACGAGTTTCAGCATGAATTAGGGGCCCACCATCACAGATTGAATAGTCGATTGGCTCTTTTCTCGCTGATTCCGTGCAGTCACTCGCCAAAAATATTTTCCGGAGCCTACAAACTGAGCCTCTAAAAATGCATTTTTGGTTTCATATTTAATCAATCGATTAAAATCCTCGGTCCGAGAAATCTCTACATCATAAATCACTCCGGGAAGAGGCACCGATTGCCATTCCAAACGATACCAAGGAGTTTCTTGACTGGAATCAGACAGCATTTTAGCCGCAGACAATTGGACTACAAAATCTGAGAGCAAATTTAAATCCAAATTGGGCACTGTGACCACAGTCTCTGGAATAAAATCAAGCTTTCTGGGAATGGCTGAAACACTCGCCAGAAGATTTGATTGAGTCATTTTCCAAGCTTCTGTGTTGAGAAGGATGGGGGTGATTTGATACGGTTTAACTGTGGGCGCTAAAGGTGCCGCTTCTACGACTGCTTTGAGTTCTTTTTCTTGGTTACTTTGATCCCGAATTTTGGCAATTCCTTGCAAAAGAACGAGTTGAGACCCCTTTTTTGAAAAGGTATCAAATTCCACCATGGACTCAGGAGCCAGATAAAGCTTCTCCTGATTATTCAAAAGTACTTCGGCCGAAATCCCTGGAGGGGTATACACGATGTCTTTGGGATAGAGTTGCCCTACCTTTTCTATTTTTCCCCAGGCAAGTGCCCGAGCATGCCTTCGGTTCACCATCTTTCCTGTTGTAAGCTCACCGATGGGTTGGACTCCTTCTAAAAGCCCACCCTCATAATTGCTTCTCATCAGAAAAAAAGAACCCAACACAGCAAAAAACAGTCCTAATCCGATCAGCAGTCGATCCAAAGACGCTTCTTCTGCCTTCACCAATACCGTTTCCATAGAGTATCCCTCGTATGGCTTATCGGTTAGTTCGGAACAAAACTGGGCATGTTTTCAAAAAGACAAAGGCCGTTTTTGTCACTTTGCTTGAAGTGAATACTCATACTTAAGTATAAGTTATTGTTTTTATTGTTTATTTTTTATTTCTGAATACTACGGCTCGTGGCACACACGTTGCTTTTTTCAGAGCGGAGATTGAGTGGTTGTGACTCAAATCGTTAGAAGAGCCACCTGTGGGTGTGAACAAAGTGGAGGTTATATGGCTCATCGTGATCGCAGTGCAGGACATGCCTTTATGTACGTCAATGTGAAGGAATTGCTGCAGCAAACCCAAGACATTAAAAAAGCAGCAGAGGCCTCAGCTCCTGTTCGGACGACCCCAGCCACAAGCCATCCCCTCGGAACTCAGATTCCTAGTCCCGTGGTCAGTCAGAGCACCGAAAACATTCAAAACAATTTAGAACGCTTGCAAGCTTTGCATCATAAACTCCATGCGATGCTGGAAGAGCTGAATAAATTGACCGGAAAGAAATAACCTAAAATAAGAAATTGAACGTGAGCATGGTAAGAAGCGTTCGGGTATACAGGCTCGTCTCTGGGGCGTTATCGGCTCTGAGATCTGCCAAACCGAGATCGTAACGAACATCTAATCCCACTAAAAGATTCTTTTTTGTTTGGAAGCCCAACCAAGTTCCTACAGTCACTCCGTAATCATTATTGAACTCGGTCTTTACCGGTTGAGATTGCCCGCCACTTTCCCTATTGGCTTGAATGAGAAGCCCAGTGAGATACGGTCCTGCTTTCAACTGAAAATTTTTCGACAGCCACCACTTCACCATGACGGGAGCTTCCAGATACGTCAGCAAGTAGGACTCCCTACCTCCTCCAGAAGGCATGATTTCAAAGTTCTTCTGCGTATTGAGCACATTGATTTCAATTGAGACTTCAGGCAATACCAGAAAGTCCATACCAAACCCAAAAGTAAGACCCATCTGGCTGCTGATTTGTCCGAGTGAAATGTCTCGATGGTGCGTGTTACTAAATCCCCCCAGCACACTGAAACCTAATCCATTTCGAGGCCGCAGTTCAGCCCAACTGGTCACACTGAACATAGAAACCAGCCACACCCCTACTATTCCGATTAATTGAAAGTGCTTCATCTTGGGGAGTATCGGCAGTCTAGCTCCATTTGACTCAACCAGGCGCGCCATCCCT
>RFNT01000142.1 GCA_009927045.1 bacterium
TAGCCAATTGGGTGTTTGTGGGAGGAAGTTTCAAAAAGCGCGTGCACAATATTTTTGAGCCGCTTGCCTATAATTGCATTTTAATCACAGGTCCACATATTAGAAATTCACCGGAAGCCAGTGAATTACACCGGTTAGGGGGACTCACTGTAGCGTCCTCCCCCGCTGAATTGATCCAAGTCACCCAGCCACTTTTTCTAAATCCGGAAAAACAAGCCGTTGTGAGGAGGAAAGCCCACGAATTCCTACAAGCAAAACAAGCATGTAGTGCGCGTTACCTACAAGCAATACTGCCTCAGTAGATGTTGAAACGGAACGCAACCCATTTCCAATACTCAATCACAAATTTGAAAGCAAGAACGGGCCATCCGGAGAGGCCTTCAGTTAAATCCGAGCTGACCGCATAAGGAATTACTGTAGCAGTCACTTTTCTTTTGAAAATGCCCAAAGCACGAACCATGTGATAATCGGACGTGACCAGAACCATTTCTTGAATGTTTTTTTTCTGCAGCAGTTTCTCAGTTTCCTCTGCGTTTTCCATGGTTGAAGTCGCCTGAGAATCTATGAGGACTCGACCCTCAATCCCGGGGAGAGGTTTATCGGAACCTCCGTGCAGCGCTACCAGCTCATTCAGGTGCGTTTTTTTAGACACTCCTGAGATTAAAAGCCAGCTTTCCGGGGCCCGACTCAGGAGATCCAAGGCTTTGGGGATTCTATTTTTATCCCCGGTGATGACCACTAACGCCTCAGGCATTTTTTTTCCAACCGCCAGCTGCTCTGGACCCAAAGCAGCTCGTTCGGCAAAAGTGCGACAAGCCCAAGTGAATCTGAAAAAATCCTGAACCAAGACCACTGCAGCGATTACACCGAGCACAGCGAAGATTTTTAAAAAGCGCAAAGACATGACCCCCAGATTAGCAAGCCCAGCCCGTTTTTTAAACCCCTTGTCTCAAATCCTGGAAAAGAGTTCCGAACTGAGACCCTCGGACGGCTTCATCTCCCTTCAAAAGGGAATCGTCCCTGGGTTGGCATGGATTGCATAGGGTCTTACCAGAACCAAAGCATGCAAGGAGGTTTGTGATGCATTCTGAACTTATTTTAGGTCATTCAAAAAGGTTTCTTAGGCTCATCGAAGAAGTGGACCGTTATGCTTCCAGTGCTTGGCCTATTCTTCTTGTAGGAGAAACAGGGGTAGGGAAAGATCTCATTGCTCAACGAATTCATGCCCGGTCGCCCAGAAGCAGGCATCCCTTCATCCCCATCAATTGTGGAGCGCTTCCAGGCGGTCTTTTTGAGAGCGAACTTTTTGGCTACGAACGAGGGGCCTTCTCAGGAGCTTTACAGAGCCAAAGAGGACTAGTTCGTGCTGCGCAAGGAGGCACTTTATTCCTTGATGAAATAGGCGAGCTGGAATTGCCTCTTCAAGTGAAACTTCTCAGACTCCTCGAATCTCATGAAATTCGATCCGTGGGTTCTCACAGAATCGACCGAGTGGATGTGAGGATCATTGCTGCCACCAATCGAAATCTCACAGAAATGGTTCAACAACAAACCTTTCGACAGGATCTTTTGGAGCGATTATCAGTTCTTCCAGTAGAAATCCCGCCACTCCGAGAAAGAATCGAAGATTTAAAGACAATCGCAACCACGCTGCTGGAGCGATTAGGGGCAACGTTGGAACTGGACACGCTGACCCCACTTAAGGAGTACGATTGGCCAGGGAATGTTCGGCAACTCAAGAACGTATTGATTCGAGCCCATGTTCTGGGGGGGACACACATCCAGTCGAGCTTATTAAGGGAGCTCATTGATCGAGAAAAGAACAAGACTTCTGCTTCGACACTTGCCGAAAGCTCAACCTCAAGGGTAACTTTGGCAGATATTGAACGCCAAGTGGTTCTAGATAGGCTCAAGAGATGCCATGGAAATCGTAAAAAAGCTGCACAAGAATTGGGAATTGCGAAATCAACTCTGCATGACAAACTTCGCAAATGGAAACTGGAGAGCCCGGCTCAAGCTTGGCCTCTCTATCGCGAGCCTCAGCATCCTACTTTGGCCCAGTAACGGGCTGAGTATTCAACGCAGAGATTGGATATTTTCCCAATTAGCTTCGACGTCTTATCCTCTCCAACCCTCGGCTTTGGGGTTTCAAATGGGACTCTCCACTCTCACTTACAGTGGGTACTCCTCCACACAAGCTAGCTTTTTCTGGGATACCCGGGTGTTAGAAATTGGGGCTCGGGCTTCAGCGCGATTACTTGGCTCTCTAGGAGTGGGTCGAACGGAAGTGAATAACAAGCTTGCTGACTGGAATGAGACCTACTCAGTAGAAATCGCACGACGGTTCATCAGCCGTGAGGGGCGATATGGTCGTATTGGAGTGCAATACGATCAGTTCTCCCCGAATGAAGAGCGCTTTCTCCATTTAGCCATCGATACCGGCATTCTAGACACTCCGGAAGAGCCCACCCTCATCCGCATGTCCTTTCATTTGTTTCGACCCCTCAAGCGCACCTCCGATACCCGCCTCAATGCGGGGATTGAAACCGGGCTGGCCCTGATTCACAAAAGTCAGCAGACGTTAAAAATCGGATTGGGTCTGGGTTGGAATTACCATTTATCCAAAGAACAAGAGTTGGGCGTTGTAAATACTTTGCCCGATAAAACTTTTGTTTCTGAACATATGTTTTTAACCGGGAGTCCCTGGGTCGAATACTTCACCCCTCGACTGATTGCGCGAGTCGCTTTTCCGTTGAGACTATTTATTGATAAATCGTGGCAAGCACGCCCCGCTCCTAAAGACCCTGCTTCCACCCTTTTAGTGGTCTCCCATCCCTTAGAGGCAACCTATGCGGATATTTGGGGTTCAGTGACTTTTCTACTGTGATTGGGGCCGGTGTGTGTTTCTTCGAGAGCCTAGTCCAGAAGTCGGATTGGAATTTAAAGATCCAAAGGCCTCTTCTGGAGGGGCAAGTCGCTTTAAAAATCTTTCAAAAGGTTTCTTATCAACTGCACTATCTTTGTCGGCGAATCGATCAAAAATAACTTGAGCATTCTTTACAAAACGTTCATCAAATTCCTCGTTTTCAAACATCCCTAGTAAGTGCTCGTTTTTTGCCAACACATTCTTCAAATCATAGTAATCCACCAGACGGAACGCTTCTTTATCCTCAGTTCGTTCTGCAAACTCCAGCATCGTTTTTTGAAAGTTTTCCCGCGCTTCTTGAAGCTGATTTTTCTTTTTTGGATCCTGAGACTCTTCTGAATCGTTTCCATTGTTTGCTAGAAACTGATTTGCATCACTTTGATTTCCCTCAACCACGCTTTCTGGCGCCGGCCCAAATCCTTGGGACGCAGGAGATGCTGTGGGTGTAAACACACTCTGATCATATTTGTCCTTGCCAAAACGAGTATTCACAGGGGCTAGCGAACCAATCACGTCCGGCTCATTTGCTTTAAGAGTACTTTTCAAGGGAGCGTCCAATGGTTCCTGAACCGATCGTTCTCCCACAGGAGATACCATCCGAGCCATCGGCAGAGGAGTGAGTCCTTCACTCCGTAGAGCGTCCTGTGCTATTTGGGCCACTCCGGAAATATTGGCCAGGCCGGAAAGACCAAGTTCCTTCAAATCCACGGAATTGATTTGGCTGTCATCTGTGGTCAGTGCCGGCAAGCCGACTTTTTTACCTTTTTGAGGACTCAACGCCGGCCCCTCAGGACGGCTCATCCATCGCACAAGAGTTCCGATTGGCGCAATACGAACAGAAACTCCCGAAGAATCCGCTACAGAATTCAACTGATCGGTCAAATCGATAAACGCCCGCAAAGGAGCTAACTCAATCGCCGGATTTTTTTGCCCTTCGATTGAAGCGCGTTCAGAGGCCCAGAGCGCCCCGGAACAAACAAAAATTAGGATGTAATGTGCGATCAAACGCAATCTTTACCCCTTCACAGTGTCGTGAAGACACCGAGAATACAAGCCTTCTCAATTCAGACAGAATGAGTAGGTGCAAAAAATGAGCCCCAACGTTTCACCCGCAATATTTATCAGTAATCGATGTGTTCTTTTTGTGCGCTCTGTCTGACAGACAGGCAACCTAACTAAACATGCCCACTTATTGCAAAGCAGATTTCTTGCCCACTCGGAACCCAGCATGCTGACTAGTTGCAGAGATTGGGGATGAGCTTCTTACCTCGGAACTTAAGCGAGAAGGATTGTTTAAACTTGAATTTGCCCACGATCCTCCCCTTCGACCTTTTTGAGAGCTCAAGGGCCCTTCCCCTTCTAACCATTGCCAAACATTACCTGCTTGGTCGAAAGTACCATAAGCACTAGCAGAACTACTGAATAGGCCCACATCTGTTGTCCCTGAAGCTACGGAGTCAAAATTAGCTCTATTGGTGCCATTGCTGGACGCTGCTGTGGGAAGTGTATCGCTCTGGGTAGCAAATTTCCAATAGCCGGCATCAGTGCTTCCACCTTTATAATACGCAGCTTTATACCATTCATTTTCATTTGGGATGAAGTACAGAGCTTCTGAACTTCGTGGATACTCCGCATAGGCCGTACTGGAACTCAAATTATAAACTCCAGCTTCTGTAGTTGAAGCACCAGCGACTCCTACTGGTTTTCCATTATGAAGCCAATTTACGTATCGAGCAGCACTTAGCCAGCTTACATAAGTCACGGGACGCTTGGATTTACCCACTGGTACTTGATATCGATAGGAACCGCTAGTTCCCGTGCGTGTAATGCCTCCTGCTTGGGTGTCTGTGGCAAGATCTGAATGATAGAGTTGGTGAGGATCCTCTTCGGCTACAGAATTTAAGAACTCTGCATAATCTTCCAAGGTCACAAGATTTTTTGCAATATAAAAAGGGTACGACACTGCTCCGAAACCTGAAATGCGTGAAGAGCTAGGGTTGTTTGGCTCATAGGATTCAACAGTATCTCCAACATTGCCCTCATCTCCCACGTGAGCAAACTGGCTGTCGTCGGAAAGTAAAGTAATGGAATCGAATAGCTGAAACTGTTCCTGAGGACTATTATTTTTGCAAAATGGATTTTGGTAAGAGGGCGCTCCGCCCGCACAGCTGAACATCCATGAACCTGTGGGTACCGTCACTCCGGAAAAACTAGGAAATTCCCCGGCTGTGATTGTCAGCGTATTGTCTGTGATGATCTTAACGGGGGATGCATTCCCACCCGTATTTCCATTCGTATATGCAATCAGCCGCTGGTTGGCATCCACCATAGCAAGTTCAATACTGGCGTATGAATTAGTTACGCCTGGCCCCTTATCTGCAATGTACAGGTCAATCGTGGGCTGTGCATTATGAGTATAAGTAAATGGGCCTGAGGACAGAGTGGCTATTTTTGAGAAGGTTTTAATGGAACCATTCCATTTGGAGAAAATATTGCCACGATCGTATCCAATGGACTGAAACTCCAGCCAATTACCGTTTTTTAGAAAAATCAGTCCACCTCCCATCAAGTATACCGAAACCGGGAGTGCGATTTCCTGACTACGAACAAATTCTTTGCCATTCCAATTTCCAGAACAAGAAGGAGCACTCAACGTATCGGCATGACTGCCGTTGACATAGCACTTCCCATCGACTTCTCCACTGCATGATGGCCCTATCAATTCGGGAAAAACCACCCCATCGACATAGCACAATCCCCCGACGAAACCGCTGGGCACAACAATGGATACCGGATCTTCCACTACTCGCCTAGTTTTCTTGCAACTGACCAATATCAGAAGACTGAGCAACAAAAAAAAGGAAGCTTTTGGGTTAAGTCGAGAAACAGACATGGGAAACCTCCACAAACGTTCTACAGGATTAGCCTTGTTATCTTATCAATTTCCGAGAGGCTCTACCAAGACCTAAATTATGAAGCTTTCTTCACAATCTATAACAACCGCAATAAACTCACCATTTCACACGCAGTATCTACAGCTTCACGGCCCTTGTGTCCGTGAGAACCTCCACAGCGTTCGAGGGCTTGCTCTTCATTCTCTGTAGTGAGCACACCGAAAACCACCGGCAACTTGAAGTCTAAACTGATCCGCTGACACCCCGAACTCACCATTTCACAAACATAATCGTAGTGACTGGTATCTCCACGAATCACAGCGCCCAAGGCAATGAGTGCATCGAACTGTTTCATTTCGGCCAAACGTTGAAGCACGACAGGAATCTCCACGGCACCAGGCACTTCCACCAATGTGATTTGGCCTTCGTCAAATCCCAATTCCTTCAACCGCTGATGTGCCCCATCCAGCAGCTTTGAAGTAATTTCCTCGTTAAAACGACTGACAACTATTCCGATAGGGAATGTTGCTTTTTTATCTTTGGCATGAAAGCGACGCATATTCTTCTCTTAAAGCTTGAGCCAATGGCCCATCTTTTCCTTTTTGGTTTGTAAATAATGCAAATTTACCGGGTGGGGTTCACTTTCGATGGGAAGTCTTTCCACGATTTCAATTCCAAACCCGTCGAGGCCGTAAATCTTTTTCGGATTGTTAGTGAGCAACCGCATTTTTTTCACTCCCAGGCTTCGAAGGATTTGGGCACCAATTCCGTAATCTCGATGATCTGCTTTAAATCCTAGACGATGATTCGCTTCTACCGTATCTAACCCATCCGCATCTTGGAGGGCATAGGCTTTGATTTTATTAGCAAGGCCAATCCCTCGACCCTCTTGGCGCATATAAAGAAGCACGCCTCCTTCACGACCAATTTGTTTGAGACTCGCTTGTAGCTGAGCACCACAATCACAACGAGCCGAACCGAAGGCATCCCCGGTGAGACATTCGGAATGCGCTCGAACCAGAGTCGGCACTTCGGATTGGATGGGGCCTTTTACCAGAGCAATATGTTCTGCACCATCAATAGAGCTATCAAAGACTTTGATTTCAAAGTCTCCATAGGGCTGCAGAGGCAATTCCGCTGAGGCCAACTGCTTCACCAGAATTTCCTGTTGCATGCGGTATGCAATCAAATCTGCAATCGTCACAATTTTTAGTTGATGCTGCTCCGAAAAGGGAATCAGATCCTTCATTCGGGCCATGGTGCCATCGTCATTCATGATTTCACAAATCACGCCACTGGGGTGCAGCCCGGCTAGCTTGGCAAGATCAACGCTGCCTTCGGTCTGACCCGCACGGACTAGAACGCCCCCTTCACGAGCGCGTAGAGGAAACACATGTCCTGGCATAACTAAATCACTGGGCTTGGAGTGAGGATGGATTGCCACTTGGATGGTCCGAGCGCGATCTGCAGCAGAAATGCCGGTTGTTACACCCGAAGCCGCTTCAATCGATGCCGTAAACGCAGTTCCCATGCGCGTTCCGTTTTTCTCTACCATCATAGGAATTTTCATGCGATCGAGATCTTCCCCGGTCATCGCCAAACAAATCAGGCCTCGCCCCTGTTTTGCCATAAAGTTAATCGCCTCGACGGTCACTTTTTCCGCGGCCATGACCAGATCCCCTTCGTTTTCTCGGTCTTCATCATCCACCAAGATGATCATTTTTCCCTGCCGGAGATCTTCTAAAGCAGCTTCGATCTTGTCCCACTGAGGTTTCATACTTTTCCTTTCAAGATCCGCTCCACCGTTTGTACGATGAGCTTACTCATCCAATCCACTTCTAAATTCACGGTATTTCCTGGCTCTAAGAATTGAAGTGTTGTTTTTTCTAATGTGTGAGGAATGATCATCACATCAAATCCGTCGGAGTCGACATGATTCAGAGTCAAACTCACCCCATTGAGTGCAACACTGCCTTTTTCAACAAAAAAAGCCCGCAAAGTTTCCGGAAGATGAGAAAAAGTGAGCTTCCAAAAATCGTTGAAAACTTCTTTTTTGGATAACGTCAGCACGGAATCTACATGACCTGTTACCCAATGGCCGCCCAAGCGGTCGCCGACGGCTAAAGCACGTTCCAAATTCACTCGACTCCCCAAGCGATACTGTCGCGCTGTGGTTCTTTCCAGAGTTTCCGGAGAAAGCTCACACCAGAAGCTTGCAGCATGCGCTTGAGTGACTGTTAAACAGGCCCCATCGACAGAAATGCTCTCGCCCAGTGAGAAAGGGCCTTGTCCGGAAGTGATCTCGAGCGCTATCCCGCTCTTAAGTGATTGAATGGATTGGATTTTTCCAATTTCCTGAACAATGCCTGTAAACATGGGCTTACAAGTAACAGATTTTGGGGCGTTATGGAACTAGGCAGCTTTGGGCAGCTGTTCGGGGGGGAAATAGATGTGTTCTTGAGACCAGATCTCGGGATACCCGTAATACAAGTCCTGAAACGCTTGGAGCGGCTTGAAGAACTGGTGCTCATAATGAAAACCAGATTCAAAGACTTTTCGTGCGTTCATCCCTAACCGCTTCCTGAAAGCAGGATCGGCTACTAGGGATTGAAGGGCTTCGCTCACGCCCTCTGTAGTCAAAGTTTTTGCGCACACCCCAACCGGATTTTGGCGATTGAATTGATAAAAATCTGGATTTGACGAAATGACGCTGGGAATTCCAGCGGCCATCGCTTCAAAAAACTTATTGGAAGCAGTTGCTTGGTGCTGAGTGCGGAGCAAATGGGGTTGATATACACAGTAACTGAAGTCGCATCCCGCAAGGCTTTCTAACTTATCTTCATTTAATTGGCCCAGATACAAGAACCGCTCTGCAACTCCCAAGCAATGCGCCAATGAGGTCAGTTGATCGATGTATTTACGCTCGCCCCACCCCCAAACCAGAAAAACCAGAGAGGGATGAAAACTAAGAGCCTGTATGGCATTTTCAAAAAAATTGGTTGGCCCTATTCCTCCCATGTATCCCATCAGCACACTCTGGGAACTGAGTTGATACGCCTTACGTAAGTCTCGCGGTTTAGGTAGCGGAACCCACCGAGGTGTATTTGCAGCAATAAAAATGGGCCCCTTGAACTGATACCGCTCGCGATACAGCTCCGCACGTTTTTTTTCAGGAAAGATGACGAACTGCGCGGATTTATAAACCAGTTTTTCAATTCTGAGCAGAAACTGACTGAAAGCCCCTTCGATGTCATTCGGGTTATAAACTTCATGCGCATGTATGACTAAAGGAATCCAAAACAGTTTGGAGAGCACCCAGGCCATCAACTGTTCGGCTAGCCCGTGAGCGACTAAAATTTTCGGTCGGCCTTCCAAGATGAACCGACTGCACAATGCTAAGGTTACCCACACCAGAAGCGTTGGTAATTGGAATTTTTTGGGTACCCACCGAGCCCAGGGGGCATCGAACCGAATTTTTTCAATTTTGTCTTTAACTGTTTTTTTTGATTCTTTGAGATTTCCAAACTCTACCACTAAAACAGGAAGCCCGGATTCTTGAATCAGTTCTGCGGAAAATAAGGCGGGAGGGATTCTTCCCAACCGAGACAATCGCAATATTAAAATAGAATCTTTCATTAAATTGGATAGCAGTTTCTGAGAGGTGGTACACTAATTCTACCATGAGAGTTTTGTTTTTAAGCGCAACACTTGGTGATGCATATGGCCAAGAGCGAATTTTGAACGATTCAAATGCGATGCTGAGAAATGCTGGGCATGAAACGTTCTTTATTGCTAGCCATTTATCGGGCGATGCGCCTCCCCATCATGAACTCTTCAAGCTCCCGGAATTAGCGGAATGGAACACGCTGAGTAATCCCTTGCACCTGAGAACGGGTATTCAGGAACTGCTCAATCATCTCGCTCGCATTCGACCTGATGTCATTCACTGGATTGATCTGTTTGATCCTCGGATCATGAAAGCAGTTTCTCAACGTTACCCCTCGGTATTTACTGCGCACACGGTGGCTTCTACCTGCCCTTCGAGCCAACGTTTTTTTCCAAACGGTGGAGGCGTCTGCTCTCAGCCGAGCGGTTGGCGTTGCATGGCCACACACTCCCAGGAAGGGTGTTTGGGACACTTTAAAACGAGTTTCCATCGACTCCATGCTCTTTTTGAATTCCAGCAAAAAAAGAATCTTTTGAAAACATTCCCAGTGCTCGGAGCAATCAGCCCTTATGTTCAGGAGTGTTTAGAACGTGATGGATTTCTCAAGCATCAAATCGTTCCGATTTACAATCCAGTTTGTGTTTCAGAACCCAAATTGCTTCCACCCCCAGCTCGGCCCCTGTTGGTGGTGGCTTCTCGTTTAGTAGCTCTTAAAGGAATCAGCGCTTTGATCTTGAGTTTGAGTGAGCTCAGGCATCTCCATTGGGATCTGTGGATTTTTGGAGATGGCCCTCAACGACCAGACTTAGAAGCTCTGACTCAGAAACTCAAATTAGATACTCGGATTATTTTTCAGGGAAAACGTCCTCTACATGAAGTCCATGCAGCTATGAAACAAGCGCGAGCGTTCATTCAACCCAACCGAGGCCCCGAGGGGTTTGGAATGGCAGTTGCTGAAGCAGCCGCCCTGGGGACTCCAGTCGTTGCTTACGATGTCCCTGCTCTGAATTTTCTGATTCAAAATGAAAAAACGGGCTTTTTGGTGCCGTTGCATCCTGAAACTGGACTCGCTCGTCCCATTGAGAAACTTCTGAACAGCCCAGAATTGGCTCACACATTGGGACAAGCCGGAGCTCGCTGGGTCCAGCAGCAATTCTCTCCTGAGAATCACTTAAAACAAACTCTCACCGCTTATCAGAAAGCGTTGGCTACTTTTCGATCTTCACCGATTGGAATAGCTGATTCAACTCTGTCCGGTAGTCAGGAAATTTCTTAGTTCTCACCGTGGCGGTGATTAAATAAGCCGTTTCCCCTTGAATGAATCCCATTTGCTGATAGGTCAATCCAAAATCCCGTTGATTCGCAATGATTTCAAACATCCCCCCGGGGACCGTCTCCGTATTTTTCACTTCAGTTGAAAGCACATCAAAGCGTTGCCCTTTCAGAAATTCAACAGCGTGGCTCTGATACGCTTGCAAGCGCGGTAATTTGGAAGCAGAGACTTTCTTCAGCTTCGTGAGATCATCTTTCACAATACTGACCCGAGAAAAATAAGTCGTGTCCCCCTCTTTATCCGCGATTTTTCTCTGGAGATTCAAAAGGGTTTCGGTATCTGAACCTTTCACGGGAACAACATCCCAAACGTTATCATCGTAATTCAAGACAAGGTGGCTCTTCGGATCCGTAAAAGTAGCTGCTGTTGCAACAGAGACGATTCCCCAGCTAGCTAACGCCCAACCCATTAAAATTCGCATCATGGTTCTCACTCCTTCACATTTGGACTCCCAGGAATCTAGACACAAGTGTTAAGACAGGCAAAGATTTTAGAAGTGCTTCCTTCTTTTTTACCTTAAAATAAAATTGTTAAGCACCTATTTTGATGCTTAGCGTCTAACAACTTTAGGGGGACTCATGAAAAAAGTACTGGGTTTGTGCTTTTTCGTTGTAACGGCTCTTTCTTTCGGAACAGAGCCCACCGGTAAATATAAAACAATCGTCGATGGATTGATGGCTTTGGAGAGCAGTCACCCTGCTCTGGCCAAGGTATTTTCCATTGGTACTAACGATGAAGGCACAGAAATCTATGCCCTTCGCGTGAGTACTTCACCCGAAAAAATGGATCCGGCCAAAATCGGTCAATTCATCGTGGCCACTCACCACGGCAATGAGCCCGGTTCCACTTTATTTGCAATGGAGTTTCTCAAAGACTTGCTGAACAGATATCAAAGCGATGAACTCTGGAGAGGCAACTTAGGTCAAATGGAATGGACTGTTGTCCCTGTCTTGAATGTCTCTGGCTACAACAAAGGCTCACGCAATGAGCGTGGCTATGATCCCAACCGAGATTATCCAGGTCCTTGCAGTGATAAAGGGTATGGAAAGCTGAAAAGCATTCGTACACTGATGGAATTTCTCAAAACGAGAAGCTTTGCAGGCTCTGTAACAGCTCACGGATACATTGGGAATTTCACTTATCCTTGGGGATTCTACACCGATAACAACGATACGCTCGATGAAAACCGTTACCGTGAAATTTTTAGAAAAGTCGCAGAAGTCAACGGTTACTCGTACGGCAACGCGGGCGATGCCATTTACCCTGCAAATGGAACATTCGAAGATTACGTCTACTGGGCCCACGGTTCGTGGTCTTTGTTATTGGAACTTCGAAACGGCTCGGCGAAAGATGTGGCAGGCACTGTTCCTGCTATCGCCAAGTACTTTGATTTGATTGACTCCACTCCGAGTTCAAAGAATCAGTTCGAAGCCAACTGTAACCGAGTACAAGGTCCAGATCTCCGTCGCGAATAATGGAGATGCGGGGCTAGCGGATATCGAATCGGACCACTTTCTCAGAAAGTGTTTCGACAACGATTAAGCGGCTCTGTCCTTGGGGATCATTTTTAAAGACGGTAAGCGCTGATTGACAGAGGCTGCCGTCTTTAAATCCAAGGAATCGAGATCCTGGCGGGGGCGTAAAAGCTTGAGTGCTGATTTGCCGGCCTTGGCTGATCACTAAATTCCCACCTTCTTTTTCTTTACAACTCAAAACTCCAGTCAGCTCATCCCCGAATAGCATCACTTTGTCATCTACCACTAAAAACTTATTGAAAAAGATTTCCTGGGACTTTTTTACTTGAGCATCGGATTTAATCAGCTCCTCGGAAGTGGCAGCCACTGCCTTTTCCATCACGCCAGCATTGAGTTCGCTCAACACTTCGAGTTCTGCATTCAAATTCAAAATAGCAGGCTCGCGTCCGGATTCCACTGCTCGTTTGCGCTTCATGGGTTCTACTTCCCCTACACGACGATCGCGATGCCGAGTACGCACTTCGGTCCGAGCCAAGACAGGCTCGGCTAAACTGACTAATAAGATTCCTGTAGCAATTCCAAAACGCATCATAGAGTGTTGCCTTGAAGTTTTCATTCTAACAGACCCGCTTCTGAATGGTTGGGCATTTTTTCACACGTCGCCCCTTCGGAAGAAGCCACCACTCGCAGAGCCTCATCAAATACTTGTTCCAATTGGGGAATAGACCCTTTCCAATACCCCGTGATTCGCCCTTGGGAGAAATCAAAACAGAAGTGGGAGTGCCCATCACTTGCAGGGCACTGGATAACCCTTTGGTATCGTTCAGTACCGGCCAATTCATTTGGTGATCTTTTAAAAATTCAAAAGTTTCTGTTTTGCGGTTGGGTTCTTCGTCTAACTCATCCGGATAAATTTTAGTCACAGTGAGAACTTCAAAAGCTTCGGGGCGTTTCAAAGCGTATTGATGCAGTATCGGCAGCTCTTCACGACAATGCCCACACCGCACATTCCAAAATACCAGGAGGACTGGTTTTTTTTGTTCTTTTCCAAAAGTAACGACTCGATTCTTATTGAGTCCTAAATCTGGCAACGAAAAAGAAGGCGCACATTTTCCCACCCATTGCTGAGCTTGAGCATCCGGACGTTGCTGAGCCCGAAGCACTTGCAACTTTTCCTGAACCGATTCTCGATAATTCATCTGCGCAAAGAGGGCCACTCCAGCCATCCCAGCAAACACAGCGGCTGATTTTACCCAAGTTCCCAGCTTGGGAATTTCTTCACGTGTGGGACGCGGAAAAAACCAAGGCAGAACGAAAGTGGCCAAATTGATGCCATAGAGAACGGAACACCACAGGCACAGCGCTTTAAGGATGAAAAAAGAAATGCCGCCCAAATACAAAGAAAAGAGAGTCATCAAAAAACCTGCAGTGGTGATCATCCAACGCACTCCAGGAATTTTTTTTCGACGAAAAAGAAGCCCAATCAAGATCAGATAAGTGGGAATCGCCCAAAGGACCACAGGCACGCCTGCAATTTCAGCAAACGAGCTTGAGTTCACAGCGTTGCAGTTAAAAACACTGCCTTCGGTACAAAAACTGAGTTGTGCTTCTCCCGGACCATGGACCAGGTTTTCGTGGTGCCAGAGCAAGGCCCCGGAAATCAAAATACCAGCGCTCCAGAGGGCT
>RFNT01000089.1 GCA_009927045.1 bacterium
TTTTCGTAAGTTTGAAATTCTGGATGCAAGATCTTCTTCAGAAACTGCAACTACGTTTTTATCGCGGTCAACGTGATAATTGAAATCGGGATCTTTTGCAGAGATCTTTTCCCACTTTTCCATCGGTTCAGAGACCCCATTTCCACCTAATCTAGGGTCTGCCAATCGATTTCGGCAGGATTTCAAACCCAAGTACATTCCTCCGGGATGTTTTTTCGATTGGCCATAAATGGCGTTTTCTAAATCCTCAATTTCCCGTTGGGATTTAGCTAAATCTTCTTCAAGATAAACTGTTTTCTGGATTTTAACGGTATCGTCCTTGACTCCCACTTTTTCACCACGAGAACCCGTTGTGGAATTGAGTTTTTGGTCCATTTTCGGAGCTTCTTCCAAGCTCACGGTCACATCCTTTTTGGAACTACACTGCGTGAGTAAAGCAAGGGGTAACAACCAAAGAAACAGTTTCATATTTTCTCCTTTTTTAAAGATGATTTAGAAAAATCTTCATTCGACTTCAAACTGGTATCCAATGCGTGCCATGATAGTCCAGTAATCGTCTTTCAGTTCCTGTTTAAACAAGAAGTGATAACGGCCTTGCAGGCCTAAACGAATTTGATCTGAAACCACTACATCGGCACCTCCAGCCAAATGGAGTCCAAAGTAAGTGTTCGAATTCACCGCGTTGATAATGTAAGCCCCAGGACCACCGCCCAGAGTAAAATCAAAATCGGAATTTCCGAAATGAACATTAGCTCCAAGTGTTTGACTGTAGATTTTCAAATCGGTGCCTTTGACTGTTTTTGCTAAGTTTGTATAGCCCGTGTGGGAGCTCATTTGGGATTGGAACGTGACGTCGAGATAAGATTGGGTTCTGATGCCAATATCAACGCCAAAACCAATGGCATTATCGTGAAAGTCTTTCGTGGTGCCTAGAAGCTGGACTTGTCCGCCTTGCACACCTACATAAAGACCCTCGATTGAAAAACATGGACTTACAGCGACTAATAAAAGGAAAAGAATAATTTTTTTCATAGAATCTAATGGTATTTCATATTCAAAACGAACACAACGCTTGTCCCAGAGCAGCAAGCGGAAAGGTAATGGCGCACTGAGAAAAATCGGTTACAATACGAAGTATGAAGCTACGAGCCATTATTTTTTTAGGTCTGATTTTTAGCATTTCAGTAACACGTGCAGAGCAAGTACCGGAAAATCAAGCACGTCGTGGGTATTATTTAGGGTTAGGGCCCGTAGTACTTGCCCGACTCAATTCCAGTGGGGTGGGATATTTTTTTTCAGGAGGTTACGCGTTTAATTATGATCGAACACTTCTGAAGCTCAACGCAGAAGTGATGGGTCGATCTGGCGCGCTCCTGTTGAATGGAGGTATCGGAGTTGCCTATTTTCCAAGCCAATTCGTCGTGAAAGAATTCAACCCCTTTGTTGGGCTTGATTTTGGTTTTGGAACGGCTCGTATTCGCCCAGATTCTGCCGGCATAGGCGAATGGACAACAGGATTTATTTTGGGCCCGCAAATTGGGGCCCAGTTCTTTCGAAATTCAGATGTGATGCTGGAAGTTTCTGGTAAATGGGGTACTTTTTTAGAATCTGGGAGCTTGGGAACACCTTCCTATTCGGTGATCAAAATCAGTTTGTATTTTCTGTAAAGCCAATTCAGATCTCTTAAGATACAATTTCGACCATGCCGAATGAAAAAGAGCGCTTAGGCCTCAAATCTCATCCAGCTCGTTTATATAGCCGTCTTGAAAATGAGGAGGTGGTTTGTCACTTATCTCCTCGGCAGTGTCGATTGAAGCCAGGACAAGCTGGTTTTTGTCGTGTTCGACAGAACGAAAATGGAAAACTGGTGACTTTAAACTATGGTGTGAGCGTGCAGCTCACACAGGAGATGATTGAAACAGAAGCTGTGGTGCACCATTCTCCAGGTCAGCCGATTCTTTCGTTGGGAAATATTGGATGCATGCTTAACTGTGATTTTTGTCACAATTGGCAAACTTCACAGATGCGGTATGTGAAGAAAAAAGATTTTTATCACTACACTCCAGAACAAGTCGTTCAAACTGCGCTTAATAAAGGTATTGGAATTCTTTCTTGGACCTATAATGATCCCGTCGTGTGGCATGAGTTTGTGTGCGATACGGCTCGTTGGGTCGGCAGCAAGGGCTTTTGAATTTATATAAATCTGCTTTTTACATAGGGCCCGAAGCGATTGATGAGCTCCACGAAGTGATTGATATTTTCAGCCTGTCACTCAAGTCGATGGATCCTGATTTCTATCGCCGGGTGGCCAAGGGGCGATTGGAGCCCGTGCTGGAAGGAATTAAACAAGTCTATGCTTATGGCACGCATCATCTCGAGATCAGTAATTTAGTTGTGACAGGCATGAATGACTCGCTTAAAGAAGTCGAAAAAGTAGTGAATTGGATGCTCAAAGAGCTAGACGATGAAGTGCCACTTCATTTGGTGAGGTTCCATCCAGACTATAAATACACGCATGTAGAACGGACGAATATCGAGTTCTTGAAAAAGGCGCGCCTCCGAGCTTTGGAAATGGGAATTAAACATTGCTATTTAGGTAATGTGTATGAAGAACATGAAGGATTGAATACGTCCTGTCGTCACTGTGGCAACTTATTAGTCCAACGGTTTGGCCTTCAAACAAAAGTGCTTGGGATCAATAGCGATCAGCTCTGTTCCCGATGTGGCAAACCGACACCGATCACTTTTGCGCCATTAAAAAAGGGAATAACAAATGACCCAGGGTTGGAAAACCGGGAAAAACAATCCTCTTTTTCATGGCATCAAGACATCAATGCTTGCCATGTCGTCATTGAAAACAAAAGTCTGGAATCTCAAAAAGTGATTTGTCGGCAAGATGCTGAGAAAGTCATTCCTTTGGAGCCCGGAGAACAATGGCGTTTTATTTGTTCCCGGCAATCCCAAACGGAAACCGGAGTGGAGCTCTGGCATTCACCGGACGTTCAAGTTCATTTTGCTGAAGTTTTGGATCGGGCACATTATCCTGTTTAGACAATGGATCGAACCACTGAAATTTTACATACTCGAGTCAACACTTCTCAAGCAAAGTCTAACGTGACTCCTCTATATCAGTGCAGTTCCTTTTTATCTGATTCGGATTATTTTTATACCCGAAAAGGAAATCCCAATACGACAGAGCTTGAGCAAGTATTTCAGGTTTTAGAAGGGTGCCGGTATGCCCGAGTGGTAACGACAGGGATGAGCGCTATTTATGCAGCTTTACGTCTGCTCAAGCCAGGGGATCACCTGATTGTTGATCGGTTAATTTATGGGTGCACTTATAAGCTATTTAAGGATTTTTGCCAGCATTACGGAATTGAACTTGATTTCATTGATGTCGCCGGATCTGCTTTGAAGCAGACCATGAAATCCAATACCCAAATGATTTTTTTTGAAACCCCGACCAACCCCTTTTTAAAGTCGATCTCCATATCAAAGGTTCAACAGATAGCAAGAGAATCCCAACCCTCTGTACGGATTGTCGTGGATAATACTTGGGCCACTCCTTTTTTTCAGCGCCCCTTGGAATTAGGGGCCGATGTGTGTGTTTACAGTGCGACCAAGTTTTACTCGGGCCATAGTGACTGTATGGGAGGAGTTCTAACGACCAATCATGAAGACTTGGCAGAGACCATTGCTCAAAATCGGTTTTACTCGGGAGCCATCTTAGATCCGCACAGCGCTTGGCTGATTCGAAGGAGCATGCAAACGTTTTCACTCCGGATGGAGGGACACCAAGCTGTTTTGAGGGAAATGCGGGAGTTTCTTGAAAAGCAAGAAGAAGTGGCACAGATCTTTTATCCGGAAATCAACTCCCAGCTCACAGGGTATGGTTGTATTCTTTTCTTTGAGCTCACAGCTGAATTTGAAGAAAAAGCAGAAAGATTCATGAAAAGTTTGAGACTGTTTGAACGCGGAACCTCTATGGCTTCTGTTGTTTCTGCCGTGGCCCAACCTTTTTCTGGAAGTCATCTCTCTCTCTCATGCCAAGAAAAAGCTGAAATGGGGATTCGGCCTCGACTCCTCCGATTGTGTTTTGGTTTTGAGAAACCTGAGGACTTGAAAAGCGACTTGAAAATAGCGTTTAGAAAACTCCATGAATGAAAAAAAACATAAAGTGCTTCATGTGAGGAATTTGCACCTTTTGCTTTTCCCGTTGGTCGAAGTCTGGAGTTTTTGTGCGTGCCTACAGGCTTCGTCTTGGTGGGAGAAGGGGCTCTGGCTGGGTATCGCCGCACTGGCCTTGAACTTTGGAGTGCATGTAACTTTTCATGAGTTGGTGCATCTTTCAGGGAGTCGGGAGAGTGGTTGGATTAAAGTGTTGTCGGATCTGGTGACGGTGTGCTGTGGGATTCCGTTTGACGGCTACCGATGGCACCACTACACCCATCATCGATTCAATAATGGCCCCGAAGATTATTCCTGCACTTGGAAATCACAAGCTGATGGAGTTGCGGTCCCACACAACTGTTGGGCTTATGCCTTTGCGTGGCCCTCTCAGTTAATGAAAGGGCGTGCAGATCTCATTCGGCAGCTGAAGATGAGTGAAGCACCTAGGTGGATCCAGCAGCGGATCCAAAGACAGAAAATGCTATTGACTATTCTCTATCTCAGTTTGTTACTTTGGAATTGGCCCACTGCAATTTGGTATTTCGCACTGACTTATTGGGGTTGGTTCTTGGTGACTCTTCATAACTATGGGCAACACTTACCGCTCCGGAAGGCAGGTGCTTATGCTACTTCCTACCAGAGCCGTTGGTACAATTGGGTTTTTTGTAATAATGGAATCCACTATGAGCATCATGCGGATCCTGGAATCATTTGGTATGAACTTAAGCCCTCACTCGAAGCCCCATGTCCTGTTGGATTTCCTCATTTAGCTGGCCCTCTTTTCGATTTGCATCAAGGCGTAGAAGCGTGAGGATGCTGGTATGAATTGCTGTACTTTTTCGTATTCGGGGCCAGCTCCAGAACTTGAAAACCGACAACTGATCGGGGAGCCCATTGGCTGTTTTCATGCTCGGGCGCTTCACGCATTTCATGCTGGGAGAACTTCAAACCCGCCACTTTGGCAAGTCACTCTCGGTGAGCGTCTACTGTTCAATCAGTCAGCATTAGATTGGATAGAAAAGTGCTTGGCCTCTTATCAAGGCACTGCGGCTGAGTTAGAGCTTGTTCTTCAGTTAGATCCCGTCTCTTTCAGACACTTTTATTCATTGCAATCCCAGATCTCTCAAGAAGAACGTAAACTCGCTCTGCCCATCCAGATTCGAAGCCAACAGTCCGGAAGGCAGGGTAAAGAGCAACTCGTGGTGGAACTGCCGATCTCAAAGCACCCGATTCGCTTTCCAAAAAGTCTTTGTGAGGAAAGCGAAGCAACGGTACCCAAAGTCATGTTGATTGCTTTTGAAACCGACTTTGATGTCCTTTTTGCCAATCAAATTGGCGTATTGAATTGCATAGAGGAACGAGTAAGAAAAAGCCCGAGAGCCTGGTTGCGCGCTTTGTTCAAAAGAAAACCCAGCGAACTGAGACGGAGACTCGCGCTGAGTTTTCGGGAGATTCATCCCACTGCAGAAATCCATCCTACGGCCGTCATTGAAGGGAGTGTGATTGGGCCGGGCGTTCAAATTGGAGCGCATTGTGTAGTGCGGTTCAGCGCTATCGGCGCTGAAACCAAGTTATATGATGGCGCGAAAGTGGAGTTTTCTGTGGTGGGAAACCGATGTTGGCTCATGCACGACTTGGTTCTCTATCGTTCTCATGTCGAAAATGAGGTGTTCTTAATTCATGGGCCTTATCAGTTTTCGGCTTTTCAAAATCAGAGTGCCGCATTTGCAACCATTTTGATGGATTATCGGGCAGATAGAAAACCTATTCGAGTGATAACACCAGATGGGAAAAAAGAATATTTGGGGCCTTTTTTGGGAAGTGTTTTGAAAGAGCACTCTAGAACACTGGGAGGAAGTTTAGTGGCTCCGGGGTGGATTGTTCCCACTGGAACTTGGCTTACTGCCGATTCTGAATCAGTGCATCGCCAATCGTCTTCGAATCAACTGATAAATGCCCAAACCCATCACGCTCAAGGCAAGGCATTGATAGAATCCGAAACCTAGCACTGTTTTTGAAATCGGCTGGCGTAAGTACTCCAAAAAGAACCGCATCATCCCATACCAACAGAAAAATAAAAAAAGTAGGCGGTCTTTTAAAACCTGATGCTTTTCGAGTGTGTAGAAGACAGCAAACGATAAAAACAGGAGGCCAGCTTCCAGAAGTTGAGTTGGAAACCGTGGGATGCCATCACCAAAATTGAATCCCCAAGAGAAAGGAATTCCATAACAACAGTGTCCAAAGAAACAACCTATCCTACCGACGGCCAAAGCTAGAATCCCTCCGAGCGCAAAAGAGTCTGCAGTTTCCTCATGGGTTTTTAAAAATTTTTTTGTCAGGGCCACCGCAAAGAATGAACCCAACAGGCCCCCCAACATCGTTTTAGGGGTGATGAGATACTGTACGGCTCGGCTCTCGATGATTTCACCTGCAAAAAAAGCAGGAAGCGTACTCCCCACCATAGCGCCGAGAACCGCTGAGAGTAAGACCCAATCTTTATGTTGCTGAGGCATTTTCCAGAAGCGAGCTCGAGCTAAGATCAGCCGAGTTCCAAGAATCATCCCAATCGCTATAAAAGGAATCTGTAAAAAGGCATTTCCACTTTTTAAAATTTGGTCATAAGTATCAGCAGAGTGGATCATTGAGGTTCTGGTGGTTGAGGAGGACTGTCTGGATCCGCATCGGATTTTGAGATTTTATTTTTGGAGGAATCCCAGCCAAAGAGTCGAATCCCAATTGCTAATAAAAGGCCTCCGGGAATAATTCCCAAAACGATGCCTAATCTACTTTCGTTCCCACCATTGCCCGTAACGAAAATGCCGCCACACAGAAACATGAGAGAACCGATGAGAATGAATACTACTCCGAAGAAAGCACGCATCTTGAAAGTGTAAAGGAAACTGCCGATAAGGAGAAGGGCTACTATTTCAACACGACTTGGAGATGGTGCGTGGTGTTAATTTTTTGGTTGATTCTCATTTTGTCTCAGGGCGCTCAAATGGGGTTTGCAAGTTCCCTTGAGCTCCATCAGGAATTGCGTCGGCTCGTGAGCTCCCAAGAGTGCGCAAGAGTCCCTCAACTGGCTCGAACTATTCTTCAACAAGAACCAAATGACTTAGAAGCGCTGCAAGCGATTGAAAAGTGTACACGTGACGAAATGGGCAATCGGTATACCAATAAAGCCAAGGAAATCTTGGGAAGTTCTCAGTTGATTTCTATTGTTCCAGAAGTGCATCGTCTGCTCGGAAATATTGGAAAAAAAGAAAAGCTGGGTGTTGCAGATTATTTGGCATTGAGCGAGTTTTATCAAAAGTTGGGCGAGCCAGAGAAAGAGCTTCAAATGCTGGAAGAAGCGCTCAATGTGAATAAGGAAGACCCCCGAATTAAGTTGATCGTGGCGCGTAGCCAATTTGAGGTAGGAAATAAGGCCTCTGCTCGACAAGCGTATCAAGAATATCTGAGAACGAGTGATCAGCATTCAGAATGGGTCTACTTCATTCTATACGTGGCTGCGATGGCTTATCCCATCCCGGTTCTTTCATTGATAATCCTCCTTCTGTGGGGTTTGGGAGGAGTGCTCAAACACCAGCTTCAGCTCAAATTAAATCCTTGGGTGGTAGGAGTGGGTATTTTTATGACTGGAATTTTGGTTTTTGAGTTCGTAACGACCGGGTCCGTTATCCCACTTGGAATTTTACTAGCCACTCTTTTATTTGAAGGGTTTCTGTGTGCTTGGATTCCCTTGTGGAGACACTGGCTTTCTAGAGCGACTTATCTCGCTATGAAGTGGGTGGCTAACGTACTGAATGGAGTTAAGTTTGCTAGAAAGATTGCTGCCATTCCTACCGGATGGCGGGTTTTGATTGCTCTCGGCACTCTTTTTGTCTTAGGCACCGTAGTGCCATTGATTGAAAAAGGAGATGTTCGTTATGCACTCTCTGGTATTTGCCTTTTCTTCTTTTATGGAAACGTCGGCTCACTGATTGTGACTGTGGTTCGATCCAGCAAAAGTCTTCAAAGTTCCATGCGTTGGATTGGGGTCGCTGCTACTTTACCCTTTATGGTGTCCTATGTTCTTTCCCACTGGTCAGAGCTGGGCCAACCTTTTCTGTACGCTCGCATTCCCTCAGGCGGTGCTATTCAGGGATTCTTGAACTATTTGATTTTTTGGTCCTTCTCTCTGGTTCTGGCTCTGCACTTGAGTAAGATTCTTGCGGACGCTTTAATTCAGCCGCTTAAAGAAATTCTTAGCAAAGTCCAACTGATTGAAAGCGGTAACTTTACAGCTCGTGCCCAAGCTGTTTCAAAAGATGAACTGGGCGCCCTAGCAACTGCAGTGAATCACATGGCTCAAGGATTACAGCGTCGCGAATATGTAGAGAAAACTTTTTCTAGATATATTGATCCCAAAGTTGCTGAACGCATTCTCAGTGGGGATCAAGACGAAGTGAATATTGCAGGACAACGGCTCTCAGCCACCATCTTATTTGCAGATATTCGAGGATTTACGCGGCTTTCGGAGCAAATGCCTCCTGAGGCAGTGATTCAAGTACTCAATACTTACTTCGGAAAAATGGTTGCCACTGTGCGAGCCCATGGGGGTGTGATCGATAAATTCATTGGCGATGCGATGCTGTGTGTTTGGGGAGTTCCTCGAGCAGTTGCGCATGGAACTGAACTGGCTGTCCGGTGTGCTTGGAGCATGCAAAAGGAAATGGAGTTGCTCAATCAGGAGTTTTTGAAGCAAGGAATTCCACAAATTGGGGTGGGCATTGGAATCCATTGCGGGACCGTCGTGGCTGGCACTCTGGGAAGCAATGACAGGATGGAATACACCGTCATAGGGGATGTGGTAAATACCGCACAGCGGGTGGAAGGAAAAGCTGCTGCTGGCACTGTGCTTTTAACCCAAGAGGCTTACGAGGTGGTTCGAAGGTATGTGGAGGCGGCTTCCATTGGGGAGTTTTCGTTAAAGGGTAAGGCACACCCTGTGCCTTTATGGCAGGTGTCCAGTGTGAAGGAAAGAGTTCCTCAATTGGCCGCTTGAAGCAAGGGCTTCTTTCTCTTTTCTAAAACGAAAAATGGAGGCTAAGAGATAAACTCCGTATTTGAGAAGCTTAGCTTTGGATTGTCCTTTGACTCGCTCTCGATACCGGTAGGGAATTTCAGCAACAGTGAAACCCAGCCAAAACGGAATGAGAATCAATTCTTCTTGGATTTCATAAAAGCGAGATTTTGGCTGGAAGTGGCTAAAAACTTCCTTTCGATAGACTCTAAATCCCCCTGAAACCTCTTTGAAAGGCAATCGTAAGATTGTCCTGAAAAGGAAGTTGAGTAATCGGCTCAACAAATCTCTATACCATGCAGTGTCTGTTGCGCCGCCCTTCATGTAACGCGAATTGATTACGATGTCAGCCAAAGTGCGATTCATAAACAGGTTGACCGCATCCTCCGGTAAGTGTGAGAGATCCGCATCCATCACAATCAAATAGCGTCCAGCAGCTGCTTGGATTCCCTCGCAAATGGCAGCTCCATATCCAGGACCCTTTTGACAGAGTACTCGCGCTCCATAAGATTCTGCCACGGTCCTAGTGGCATCGGTAGAGTGGCCATCGATGATAAGAATTTCAAAAGCGGCTCCTATCGAATGAAAACACTGATTGAGCCGAGGAAGAAGAAGACGCAGATTGTCTGCCTCATTAATGGTGGTTATCAAAAGGGTAAGCTCAAGATTCATGGATAATCCAATCTCAAAACACCGGACTCATAATCGGCGTTCAGCGGTTTCAAGAGAAAGCCAAATTTTTTATAAAGGCTTTTTGCCCCTAAGTTATCTCGTTTCACCTTTAAAATAATTTCTTTCACCTTTCGATTTTTGCCAATTTGGATCAAATGGCTCATCATCGTGTTGGCATGCCCCTGATTTTTAAAACTGGGATGTGAGCATATTCCTAAACTGGGTCGTTCAAAGTGCTCATCCCACCCACGAAGCATGCCATAGGCCAAAATGTGCTGTCCTTCCACCAGGAAGAAGTACTCATCTTTTCCGTTGTATTGGGTAAGCCATGTAGCAAAGGATTCATCGAACGGATGGGGATTAAAATGCTCCTGAATAGGCTTTTTAGAAATGGCCTTGAAAAACGTAATGACCGTCTTGATTGGAATCTCGGAGGGTTTGACTATTTTCTGCATGCAATGAAAGTCCTGATAGCTTCGGAGACCCATAAAATATCCTCACGAGTGAGGCATGTAGAGCTGGGCAGGTTCAATCCTCGAGTTCCTAGTGCTTCAGCAACAGGTAAAGTGATTTGGTGGTGACGGTAAGGTGGAAGCTGATGACAAGGAATGAAAAAGGGCCTGGTTTCTATACCTTTGGAAGAAAGGTAATGAGTCAATTCCTCACGTTCAAAAGGCAGCGATGGGTCGAGAACAATCGAATACATCCAAAAAGTATCGAAGCATTTTCCATCCTCATGTGGAAACTGAAGGCCTGGAATGCCTGATAAAAACTCTCGGTAGAGTTCAGCGTTCCGTCTCTTTGCCCGAATAAAATGCTCTGCATTTTCGAGTTGAGCCAGCCCAATCGCAGCTTGTATATTTGTCATTCGATAGTTATAGCCAATGACTTCAAAAAAATACCGCCGCTGCAGTGACATCCCTTGACCTTTGAACAGGCGAATTTTTTCTGCCAGGTCAGCGCGGGAAGTGACCACCATACCGCCTTCACCGGTTGTAATCGTTTTGTTGCCAAAAAAACTAAAAGTGGAAATATCGCCGAATGTTCCCAAGAGTTGATTACGATAGCGGCTTCCAAAGGCCTCTGCCGTATCTTCTATGAGATACAATCCATGTTTGCGAGTGATTGCCAACAAGGCATCTAAGTCACAGGGATTTCCGTAGAGATGAACTGCCATGATGGCTTTGGTTTTAGAGGTGATAGCGGATTCAATCTGATGAGGATCCATATTCCAAGAGTCGGGTAAGCTATCAACAAAAACCGGAGTGGCTCCGGAATAGATAATTGAATTCGCAGAGGCTATATAGGTTAAGCTAGGAACAATCACCTCGTCACCTGGGCCGATTCCCAAACCCAGAAGTGCAAGATGTAAGGCGCAAGTTCCGTTGGCGACAGCAATGGCGTGGGGACTTGAAAGATAGCGGGAAAAGCTTTCTTCGAAGCGATTCACATAGATCCCATTGGAAGAAATCCAACCAGACTCCAGACAATCATTTACATAAGCTTTTTCGTTGCCACACAAATTGGGCTCAGAAACCGGTATCAGTTTTCTGGGGAAATCCCGAACAAGTGGTTTAGCCATAAATTAAAAGTGGAAGTGAAATGAAGTCGTGAGAATAGCTTAGATACTCTTTGTCAATTATACACCGAACCTGCCAGCATTCATAACGCGTTGGAACACCGGCAAATCACTTGTTTTAAAGTGCGGGTTTCATGAAGCTAAACATGGGAGCGGGCGTAAAGAGCTTTGAAATATCTCCAACTTTTTCAAGGTCTTCAGATAGAGCAAATCGTTTAATAGGAGCATTTTCTGAAAAATCCATCTCCGAAAGTTTCACCCAAAGAATCCCAGGATTCAGTGAATTTTCGTAAAAATAAAGGCCTTGAGAAAGATCTGCCACAGTTCGCCAACGCGTCGGGCTCGTGTGAGGCTCCCCTGTTTTGAGGGCTCTTAAGTTAATGGGAGCAAAGGGCTGTGCAACATTTCGCATCACACTCAAAACCTCTGCAACCGCTTCTCGACTATTTTTCGGCTCGGGTAGGTTTTTCAGAAAATAAGCTGCTCGGACAAAGCGATCTGCAGCTTGGGTCGTTCCAGGAAGAGCGCGACTACCACCAAATCCTTTGTATCTCTTTAAACCTCGTAGTTGTTTATCGTAAGTGGGATCGTTGGTCATGACCGTGTATTGTTTGCCGTGATAGATGACGGGTTTTCCCTTTTGAATTTCTATCACTGCGGAGTCCCCCGTTTTATCTTCAAACGCCAAGTGAACAGTGGCCTCTAGGCCATCGTAAATTCCAGTCACGACTTGAAAAGGACGAGTTTGGGTATATTCCACCAGCTCTGCGACGGTTGCAAAATTATCCAAATAAAATTGGAGCCAAGCTCCAACACTGAGACTGGAACCTTCTGGATTGAATTTTCCGTAATTGGAAGCACTCAACCACAGCATGTGACCGGCAAGTCCTTTTTCATTCATGCCATCTGGACTTCCTACGGAGGCTCCAGTGACCACGCTGCCGTATTTAGAAATCCACTCCAGTGTGTTTTTGCCAGTAAGCCCACTTCGCTTGGCACCTCGAGGTAGCGCATACAGATCGACGGGCATTGCATCTATCCAATCCATATTTCTGCCGGCCACCAAAAAACCAGGGTGCTGATTGAAAAAAACACGCGAGCAAGCCTGAAGGTGATGTGCATTAAAACAACACAACAAAGCAAAGATGAGGGGTAAGCGAATCATGTGAATTTCTCCCAGAAGAAAGTACTGGGAGGCTATTTACTTAGCAAGTAGGAAACTCATTGGATCATGGCGCTTACAAATCACAATAACAACCCACTGTGATGTCAGTACGTCCTTTGTCTCGTCTCTGGCCTGCCCCATAACAGTGTTGTCCTACTTGAATGGCCGAACGGGTGCCTTGGCTGCGACAATCCCTAAAGGGCCAGCAACCGTAAACATAGGGAACTTTTCTCACTGCAGAGGGAGGGATTTGTTCTCCAGAGGTACAGTAGCTCCCTTCAGGGCTTAATCGAGAGAAAAGTCCATCTCGAGAACAAACGGTGCCGCACGCTTCGCCCGAGTCGCTATCCACCGCGGAGTGATCACGGTAAACCCTGTTCC
>RFNT01000143.1 GCA_009927045.1 bacterium
GGTGCGAACTTAGGCACCGCTTGAAATTCAGGATCCGGAAATTTTTGAGGTGCTTTTCCGACTTCGGCCAAAGTACCACTTCCCCTTCCTGGGGGCTTAATTGGAATTTCGGCGCATTCGGAAATAACTTTTTGTAGCGTCGTACATCCTCTTCGCTTTTGAGTTTATTGCTCATGCGAAGAAGACCTACTGGGTTGAGTGCAAAAGTCGGATCCCATTGGTGCAGTTGCTTGTAGTCCACCCACGCATCATTCCACTCGCCATTGCGTTCAAAGAGCATACCAGCTAAGTACTTTGCGAATCCGTTCTGTAAATAGGTGGGATGCCCCTGGCGAATCATCTGATCGAGTTGATGATTCACGCGTCTGGCTTCCACCAGTGCGCTTTCCCATTGGCCCAGCAGGGTATAATCGATAGCAAGGTACATGCTGATCAGCACTCGCTCATAATTATCGAGCTTGTGAGTCTTCACGGATTCATTCACCAGCACACTCCCTGCTTCTTGGGAGATGCTCGTGTAATCGCTCCAGCCTGCCAGTTTCTCAGCTTGTTGAAACGTTTCAATGGCTTCTTTATAACGTCCAGCTACGTGGTAAATAGTGCCGAGTTCAACCAGGTGCAAGGCTTCATCTTGGTCTTTTTTGGCAGCTAATGCCTTCACTTTCTCTGCAGCAGCGTCATAATTCTGCGCTTCGAAAGCGACCACCATATCTCGGGCCTTCTCCGTATAAGAGGCACAGCCCGTGAAGATGAAAGCCAGTAGAGCAAAAGCAAACAGCTGCATGAAATTACATTCCTACAGAGCGTTTTTGGTAGAACTTTCTGAGTTCTTTCTCATCTGACCAATCAATGATGCCAGTATCGATGTTCACGAGATTGAAGTTTGCTTTATAGTAGATGTATTTTTTCTTTCCAACTTCTTGAATCCGAGTTGTGATTTCTCCAGTGAGAAAATAGTCTGCTCCGATTTGTTTTCCTTTTTTTCTGGCAGTGGTAGCATCCACATATCCACTTTCTTCTTGGTATTCCACTTCGCCCGCGAGTTCCTCTCTCACTTCTTTTTCTGTGAATCGGAACTTGCCACTTTTAATAAGCGCCGTTCGGATTTTATCCGTCATGGATTTCATATCAATGTGCTCAGCGGTTTTGTTTTTAACCAAAGTCACTAGTACTACGGGAGGTTGACGTACGCTGCTGATCACTCTGCTTTGAGACAGAGACTCCACCATTGTGTCGGCTATTCGTCGCATATCACTTTCATTGAATTGGTCATCCAGCAAGCGCTCTTCATTGATGTCATCATACTTTCCTTGGGTAAACTGTTTGCTGCCACAAGAAACCAACAGCATGAGGGCAGGCACTCCGAGTATGAGTTTTAAGAAATGTGATCTTTTCATGAGAGTTCTCCTTAAGTTCCTTAAACTATTTTTTCATCCATTTGCCAGCGGAATTTTTGATGAAGCGCCCGGGCTGTTCATCACGGGTTTTAGCGCCCCCAATCACAGCTCCAAACACTTCAACACTTTGACCTTGAGCTTTCGCCCGGTCGGAATAAACGCCTTTTCTATCTGCATTCTCCTCCGCAACCACTGCTGCAGCCCCTTCTTTATCTTCTACAACGCCTAAATACCCATCTGCTTGCTCACCTATGAGGCCCTTGTCCTTAAGCTCAACTACTTTGGGCAGTCGTGCCCTCATGGAGTTGATATCTGCGAATAGAGCTGTTGTGTGGAGCGCAATCCATAAAATGCTCAGTAATTGTTTCATCGCTTATCCTTTCTTTTTAGAACGAACAGTTTTTTCTAAATTGAGAAGGTCCTGATTATCTTCTTCAATTTTCATTTTAATTTCGTGATCAATTTTCAAGTTCATATTCACTACAAAGGGTTTGTCCGATGGTTCGATTTGAACTTTGTGGGTGCATGCAGTTACGGCTAATAAAGCCAGTCCTGCGATTAGGCTCACATTCATGTGCAATTACTCCGTTCTCAAATGACGTTTATTCAATTCATCTGCTACTGGTTGCTGTAGCAGGCTTCCCTGAATCAGGGAGGCAATTTCCCCTTCAATAGGAAAAGTAATATCAAAGGGTTGCCCTTTTGCTAAATCGGGGTTTTTACCCTTTAAGTTGAGTAGAACTTTCATTTGTTCTGAGCTTTCTCGGTTAGCCTCAAGTCGGATATGGGTGTAGTGAAAATTCTCGAGGGCTTTAAATACGAGCGCCTGTTGACCCTGTGCAAGAAGGTCTTGGAACTCGTTGAGATAAATGATTTTTTTCTCGAAATAGGGTTGGCTGGGATCTGGATAGCTAATGGTACCCGGTGTCGAATTCTCCAGCTTTAAATTCGAAAGGAATATTTGGGGAGGGCGCAAAATGAATGTTCCAGTCCCACGGAAACGGCCGGAACCGCTTAACCGACTTTTTGGGTAGATGCTCAAGATCTTATCGAGTTCAAGGTCGTCTGCTCGAAAACTAACAGGGGTTTCTGGATTTTTCATCGAGAATGTGAAGGGCGAAATGGAGGCATTGCCATCAGTAATTTCCAATGTGGTCTTCTTAAAACTCAATTCACGCCGCGGGATATTGCCCTGAACGGAGCCTTGGAGACTACGGATCAAGGTGTTTCCAAAAAGGAGGGTTGCAGGTTCCAAATCCATTTGGAGATCTTCATTGCTCAATTGTCCACGAAGCTTTCCGCTCAATAATTTGGTATCTGGTAGAAAGTTTCGCATAGCCAGATCAACAGCGGAACCTTCAAAGAGATCGATGTTGAGCTTTGCTTGAAGGCGCGATTGGTTAGGAGTTCCATTCACTTTAAATGGAATAGCGATTGAATTGAGGGAGTCCTTCACCTGGCCTTGAAGAGAAAAAAAAGGTTGTTGCTTATGGTTCAAACCTGCTTTTCCATTCCAAGAGGTTTTCAAAAAAACATCTTTCAAACTGTCGGAAATAAAAGGCTCGGCTGAGATGGAAGCAATTTCACCTTTGAGTTGGAAAGTCCTCGCTCAGAGCGGTCATCAAATTGCATTGAAAACCCTTGAATGGAAGCCTTTTTATCAGAAAATAAAAAACTCAATTGATCTGCAGTCAGATCGCCCACGATGAGTCCTTGGTCCAAACTGAATTTCAATCTGATTTCTTTATCTGCTTGAATAAAGCTTCTTTGAATCCCCTCGGGTTTGAGCGTGACGAGAACCTGAGTGTTTTTATTCCAGATGAAATGAACGTGGGGCTCAAATGTACCCCAGGAAGGGTGGATCCACTGAGTTTGTGCGTTGCCTTCCCACTGGTCCGAAACTTGATGCATTACTCCCTCGGCTCGATAGTTGAGATCTCGGATGGCTCCAAAAAGCTCCAGCTGGATCTCATCAAGCGGGTTTCTAGAGATCGAGAGGGGCACTCGAATCTTCACCGTGACTTCATGAGACTCGACATTTAAGTGACCGGTGAGGTCCGCCTGCATGGGAAAAAGTGAGAAGTCTGGCCTCCATCGACTGGATATGATTTGATTGGAAGTTTCTGAAAAAAAGTCTAATCCGATTTCGTTTTTTGAAATGCGGCTTAATTTTAAGGTTTGCCCTGAGTGTTCTAACTGATTGATTTTTTTGCTGAGGAGTAAATAAAGTAAATCTGTTTTAAAAACAAGAAGCGAAATAAAAACAGCGGCTACCGAAGTAGCCGCTGTGAGAAGTGAGACTTTGATCCAATTACTCTTCCGAAGACTTTTCACGTTGAGATTTTCTCTTCATCATTTCTTCTGGATCGTTAGTGGTCGGCTTTTTC
>RFNT01000156.1 GCA_009927045.1 bacterium
GCCATGGTGATTGCGCATGAGTACCAGCATTATGTCACAGATATGATTGCAGGGATTGAATTCAGTGGGAGCGATACGCTCACGGTGGGGGATGTGATCCACGAAGGCTATTCCGATTATTTTGGAGCAAGTTATACCGTGAAGGAGAACACCGACTCCAGTCTGACCACCATTGGGGCCTATGCCTTTCAAAACTGCTCAAATCTTAAACGAGATCTGTCCACCAAACCTGTTTTTGATAACACGACACAATATTCTTCCGGACACCGGCCTGGTTTAGTGTGGGCCTCAGGCCTTTGGGAATTACGAGCTCTCTTGGGTGCCGATGCGACCGATGCGCTTGCTCTAAAAAGCCTCTATTTCGTATCTTCCCGTCCCGGATTCATTGATACCGTTGAAGCGCTCGTGCAAGCCGACCGGAGTCTCTACGGCGGCGCTCACGAAGCTCGCATCCGCACTTTGTTCTATGATGAGAGAAAATTTGTGGGCAGCCTTTCAGGCGCTTTCCAAGACAGTGAAAAGAAAATTGTGAAAGTAGGTTTTCAAGGGTGTTCTTCAGTGCCGAACCGTTCCGAGCGTTCGGGAATGGCGACGACACTGCTGCTACTGACTTGGTTGGGGCTCACTCTTTGGGCTGGCCGTCGGTGGAGGAGCAGACTTTGAAACAGCGATGGTTGCCCATTTGGACCCTCTTACTCGTGGGCTCTCTCACCTTTTCCGAGGAGCTGGAAAGTACTGCGGCACCTCCGACTCCTCCGACCCCCGCTCCGGCTCCTGTAGTCGAAACAGTGCCCTCTGAACTGAACGAATCGAAAGCAGTGTTAAGCCCTCCTATCCCGTGGCGTTTTGGACTGGAAGTGAGTGGACTCGGCGCTTTGAGCCGAGTGGATTATGATTCAGATTTTTCTGGCGGATTCGGCTGGACCATTGGCCCCCAACTGGAAGTGAGACTCACTCCCAGTCTTCGGTGGATTACCACACTTGGCTACCAAAGATTTTCTGTAGGAAGATTTGTAGCGAGTAGCGGAGTGATTGCTGATGAGTACTCTCAATTCATTCAAACTCAAGAGGGTCTATTTGCTCAGAGTGTGTTTGGAATTCCCGTTTGGAAAACCAGTTTTCAGCAAAAGAACAAGTGGAAGTCGATTGGGATTTTGGGGGCGAATACTTTCACGGCCTCAAAGCCCGACAAACCAGTTCCTTCAATACCGAATACGAGTTTCCCGCCCATCGCTTCATTTTCGCAGTTTCTGGTCCTACGATTACCTGGAGGCTTCGAGATTCCTGGGAACTGATTGGGTCTTCGCGAATTTTTATCAATACCGTGGGCGAAAGTCAGTTCAAGCTGATGGGAGTTCGGCTGGGCCTTGCTTTGACCACGCCCTTGTAATATAGCTGGGGCATGAATGAATTTGAATTTTCTCCTGATGCCCCCGCTCATTTAGAAGTGTTTGAAAACCCCGAACCAAATCGTAAGTATTCGATTGAATTCACCTGTCCCGAATGGACGGCTTTGTGCCCACGGAGTGGATTCCCGGACTTTGGGACTATTACCATTAAGTACCAACCCAAGAAGTCTTGCGTGGAGCTCAAGTCTCTCAAGCTTTACATCAACTCGTACCGTAATAAAAAAATATTTCACGAGGGTGCCGTGAACAAAATACTTACGGACTTAGTAGAAGCGTGCGCTCCATGGTCGATGGAAGTGGTGGGAGATTTCAATGTCCGCGGGAACATCAAAACTATCATTCGTGCTCAGCATCCCTGTCAGTAAATCAAACTAGAAATCCCCATCGAGGAGCCATCTAAAGCCTGATCCGGCTTGGGGAGTCCCATGACTTCTAAGAGCATCGGGTAAAAATCCACCCATTTCACGGCGTTTGTTGGAACTGATATTTGAGAGCTGGCACTTGTGTTCGTAAATTGGGAGCCCATAGGAATACCGAAGCCTGCTGACTTTCCTCGGGAGTGGGATGCCCGGCAAAAAAGGCTACCACTTGCGGAGCTTTTGAAGCAGCTAGCGATTGTAAGAGCAAGGGATGCCGAGCCTTTCTCCATTCCAAATCCTCTCCTGAAATACCCGGATCTCGATGAGTCCGAATGTAATGGTATCGCTTGGAAACTTCCCGCAAAGTATAGACCTCGGAAACCTGTGGGAGCTTACGCACTTCTGAAGCAACTTTTAAAACAGAGGCAAGCTGAGAAGTTTTAAGATAAATCCGGAGCGAGTGATCCGCTACTATTCGAGAGATTTCTGGAAATTTGTTCAATGGAGTCAATTGGGGAGCGATTCCGGTCATCTCGGGTTGTTTTGCAGGAAGACCCGATTCGGCCGTTAAAAGGACTGTTTCTGAAAGCCAATTATTTTCAAAAAGAGTGACGAGGATATTTTGAAAAATTTCAGAGGGAGATAGACTGTTCATAGATGGAGCTGGGGCTTCAAAAGTAGCGATAGCCAAACTCCAGTTGGGAGTAGTTTTAAAAAAACTGTCGAGTTTTTCCAGTGTTTCCTTGGGGGTTTGCGAAGTGGCCGTTTGGTGATTCACCCAAAGCTTTTGAGCAGGGGTGCCGGGGACCGAAGTGAATAACGAGTGGGGAGGCAGTTCTGAAAAACTTTCCAGAGTTTTAGAATCTTTGGTGAGTAAATGTTTAGGCGGGAGGCCCGAAATCAGTACGGTCTCTGCGAGAGCGGCGGAATCCGGCAAATGACCTAACCAAGCCCTACTCAATTCCAGTCCTTCAGCTTTCAATTGGGGAAAGTGGTTTCCACGAGAAAAACCCACAAAATTTAAAATCACCAAACGCCGCGGCTTAGATTCACTGCGGGGCCATGGGATTTCTGTAGGCGATGTAGAATGCCACCAGGAGGAACACCCTACGACCCCAAGAAGGAACCAGAGACTGAGAATGCGTATCACGTAGATGAGTTTAATCAGTTAGCGCATCAAGTCAATCCTAAGGGATTCTTTCTTTTAAAGGAGCTCTCCTGTAGAGTGAGGAGTTCTATGACCTGGACTGAGCGACTGACTTCTTCCCGAGCTATTCTGAATCTTCCCAATCTACTCACGCTGTTTCGGCTGGCTTTAGTCCCCGTCATGGCTGTGTTTCTGGAATACGATGCCGACCAGCCTCCTTTTGAAAAAGACTGGATGTTTCGGTACTCCCCAGGACGGATGGCAGCCATCGTGGTTGCTATTGCTGGGATCACGGATTTGTTAGATGGGTACATTGCCCGGAAATGGAAAATCGAAAGTTTGTTTGGCAAATTTTTAGATCCCGTAGTGGATAAAGTTTTCTTGTTAGTGGGATTGGTTCTTTTGATGAAGCTGGGTCGAGTCAATCCTTACTTGGTGATTGTTTTACTTTCTCGTGAATTTCTCATCACAGCCCTTCGGGCAGTGGCTATGGGGGAGGGAATTGTTATAGCAGCTGGGCATTCCGGGAAGTTTAAGCTCATTTTTCAAATGGTGGGGCTGGGTTTTCTGATGTGGTACGGAAATGCCTTTGGTTTCCCTGCAGTGAAAATTGGGGCCGCCATCTTATGGGGAGCTTTAGTGTTATCTTTGTATTCGGGGTTTTCCTACCTCAGAGATTTCTTAGCTGCTAAACAAGTCAGTAATCCCAGTTAAATAAATTCATTCTAAATCGGGCAAAGCGCTAGGCTCAGCCACTTGAATACGAATTCGCTTTTCTGATACCTCTTGAAGATCCCGTGTTTCTTCACGCGTAATAGTCTGAGAAGCATCAAACTCAGCGCATTGTTTTTCCAACCAGAGCTCTGATGAGAACTGCTTGCACAGAGCTTTAACACGGTCCTGAGCCTCGTCTCCCGGCGTGGTCTGGAGGGCAGCGATTCCGCGACCCATTTCTGCAACTGCCAAGGCCTCTGCTTCCAACGCTTTTTCAAAGTAGAGGAGTGCTGAAGATCCGTTGTGAGCGCCTAGGGCAATCAATCCTTGATTACTCAGAGCTTCGGCGTGATTTTCCTGGGCTGCCTGAGCGAAAAAAGCTGGACGCTGCATTCAGATTTCCCTTGTGCTTCGAGCACCCTAAGTTGTTTTGGATAGCTGGAGAAGAAATACCCGAGCCAAGAGGGATAGCCAGGTTACTTTCGCTTTTTCGTATTCATTCGCTTCGAGATGAGCCAGCGCTAATAGATTGTGGAAACTAACGACATCTGGATGTTTACGAATCACACCCTTCAGGGCTCGGATGGCTTCCGCTGGGTTATGAATGCGCAAAGTATTGAGGGCCTTCCACTGCTGGTCCAGGGATGCGGTTTCTGCAATCGTTCGACTGAGCGGAAAATCCTCAAGTCGCTTCTCCGTCAGAGGTTGATAAGAGATGAGTTGAACCGCTTCATGTGAAATTGAGTAAGCTTTTTCCTTCAGGCGTTCCTGAAAGAATGCAGACGATTGAAAATGGCTGTTGGTAACAGGTGCCTTCTCTTCTTGCAGGGGCAAGAAAGATATCAAATAGGGAGGCAACGTGTAAGTTCTTACCCAGCGATGGCTTTCTGGGGCTAAGCGCGAAGCTTGGGAATAGCAAAAGCCGGTCCATTGGGAATTCAACATGAGCTCTTGAGCCTTATCTAAACAGGTTTGAGCAAATCCAATGGATTTCTCCCGAAACGGCAGCACCATTTGTTTTTGAAGTTCAGTTCGGTAGATATCTAATTGCTCGCCCGTCAGCTCAGAAGGCACAGGAGCCTCCTGGATTTCTCGGGCCAAAGCCTCATAGGATTTAGAGAGGTAGAAGAGAGCTCCTAATCCTGAATCCCCCCCCAGCTTAGCTATTTTAGCCAGCTCCCCTTCAAGTTCCTTAAGCATGCGCATTTTTACGGCTAAAGATTTTTCCAGTTGAGCCTGAGGTAATTTCAAGCGAATACTGTCAAAGTTTTGCATTCTCTTTTCAACTCGACGCAGGAGCACCCGGCCCATCAGCTCAGCTCCTTTTTTACTTTCGAGGAGTGCAGAAGGATATTTCTCCACCAGAGTATCCGCTTCATTCCAAAAACCATTGATCTTTCCCGGGTGAGTCGCATCTTTCAGATCTGCGAGTTCTAATGTGAAATACAGATAATCCCCAAAAGAAACTCCCTTCATGGCACGAGCATTGAGCAGAAACTCTTGTTTCTGTGAGAATAATTGTTCCGTGTCATAAAATTCTAGTAGATCTTTGCTGATGATGTCTTTGGAGCCTGGGTATTTTCTTAGAGATTCCAAAAGTCTGCTCGGCGCGGTCGCGTTGACCACTTCCCCAGAAGTAAAAGCCTGCTAGACGCAAGGATTCCTGGCTCTGTGCGTGTTGAGGGTATTCCCGGTGAAAGAGTTCAAAATAGTGTGCGGCTTTGGCAAAGTCAGTGATGGCTTCATAAGATTTTGCGACTTGTAACAATAGATCTGCTCGCAATTTACTCTGAGGGAATTGCTTCAGAAAAGCTTCCCGTGTGCCAAGTGCTTTTTCTGAATCCCCAGCTTGGGAGAAGCAAGCAGCCGCATTGAACAAGGCCTTTTCCTTGAGTGCTAAATCTTGAGACCCATACTTTTGGTCATAGGCTAAATAAGCCTTGCCCGCTGCTTCATATTGCTTATCTGCTTCAAGCGCAGCAATTTGTTGGAGCTCTGATTTTCTCAGAATATCTGAGACTTCGCCTTTGAATTTTTCTTGGGTTAACTGAGACGTTGATAGTAGCTTTTTGCATGCTGCAATCATGTTCGAGTAGTCAGATTTCTGGTTCAGAATATCCAGCAAGAGGAGTCCAGCGTAGGTGGCTGTGGTATGCGCAGGGTATTTTTGAACCAGCTTCCAAAAAGACTGATAAGCGAGTTTGTTATCATGATGCAAATAACGGAGATAGGCCATTTGAAACAGAACTTCCGGAGCTTTCTTGTCTTGGGGATATTGACTTAAAAATTCATCCCCAATCAAAAGGAATCGCTCTTCAGTGGCCGAATAAGGGACCTGTTCATCCCCTTCGTCCTGGTTGCGCTTTTATGGGTGGTTCCTGTGAGCTCGGATTTTCCAGACTCTTTTCGCTCTTGATTGATCTGTGCTGAGCTGGCCATGAGGGCATAATTCAGTGCAGTTAGTTTAAGTTCAGATCCCGATTGCGGATTCTTGAAAACTGAGTAGTACCCAGTGGCAGCGGAATCGAATTGTTTTTCCTTGTAATCAATTTCAGCTAGATAGAATTGTGCCTTTGAAGCTTCTAGGGTCAATGGAAAATACTTTAAGTACAGTTGATAAAATTGACGTGCTGTTTGGTAGAGCTGTGGGTTTTTTGTCTTTTGACCAACTGCATGAATATCCAGCGCTGTTTTTCGGGTAGTGGATTCAAAAGAGGAGCGAACACTTTCCATCACTTTTGGATCCGAGGAAAAGATTTCTTTCCAGGAAGACTCACCCAAGTAGACTGACATAGCATCGTCAAGCGCTGACAGCGTCTCGGGGTGCTTGGAGTGTTTTCTGTGGATGTCAATAATTGAGAGGCTATACTCGGGATTTCCTGCGTAGTGATTATCCAATTGAAGCAACTGTTGATACAGATCAATAGACTCTTTTGAGTCTCCACGCTCTTGGGAGAGCGAAGCTAAACACTCAAGTCCTTTTCGCTGAGTAGGATCTCCCTGTTCTCTATAGAAAGCGATGCCCTCCTGGTATTTCTTGAGATCTGCGAGCGGGAGACAGATATCCCGAACCGCTTCCTTTTTAAGGGCTAAACTGTGACTGGAATTACCGCGAACTTCCTCGGTTTCAATCACTTTTTTAAACCAGTTGAGAGAATCGTTCAATTGACTCAGATTATAGGAAGCCCAAGCAGATTTATAATAGGCATAGAGAAGTAATGGAGATTGTGGGTTCTCGATAAGCTTCGAGAAATATTCCAAGGCTTTCCTAAATTGTCCTTTATCAAATGCATAATCAGCAAGTTGTAAATAAGCTTCGTCTTTAAAAGGTGAGTTGGGATGCTGTGCAAGCAAGGCTGTGAAGACTTGGTGAGCTGGATCGATTTGACCGAATTCTAAGTAGCTCTGTGCTAACTGAAATAAAACTTCATCATGTCGATGAAATTGAGGGCCTAACTGAGCTAGTTCCTTAAAGAGCCCTTGAGCTTTTTGTAAATAAGCTCGGGCATCTGCCCCTTGCTGTGCTTGGAATTTAAACTCTTCAATATAGAGATTAGCAAGGCGGTGTTTGAGTTCGATATTTTGATCTTTGTCTTTTACTCTACGAAGGGCTTCTCGGACGTCTTGAATGAGCAGCGACCGCCGTTTGGCTAATACTTTGGCTTTTTCTGTTTGAAATGCTTCATCCGTGCGTATTTTGGGTCGTTTGATAGTACTTTTTTTCTGAATATCTACTTTGGTGACTGAGGCAGCCCAAAGTAAATGTCCGGACAATGTCATGACCCCCAATATTCCTAGCAAAAGTTTCATAAATGAGCCTTTGTTACAGAGCGAGTTGTTCGACCGCTTCTGGATCTATCCAATCAAAATGAACTGCGGAACCCATCCGGTCCTCCGTCTCTACTCGAACAATGACGCCCGTAGCTTGAATGGGTCGGGCGAGCTCTGAAGTTTTAACAACCACCTTTACAGTTTCTCCGACAGCGAGAGAAACGAGCTTGCCAATAAAAATCCCGCCCCGGCTGATATTCGCAAGAGGCGCAATGAAAATCTGTTCTGCATTATGTACAAAGACTTTTCCCGACATTTCCACACGAACATGTTTTCTGACGGGCCTCTTGGGCTGGAGAACTTCTGACATGGTGACCTCCTCATCTCAGGATGATAGGTTCAGTGTACAGAGTTGTAACACGCAGAGTCAAAAGTGATCCCGACCCCATGATTTTAAAAAAGCTAATAATAACGAATACTTAAAATGTGTTTTTTGTGGTGAAGAGAATTCCACAAAGCTGTAAGTGCCGGGGCTTTCTATTAAAAGCCCCAGGTGCTGAAGACTGTCTTCAAGTGAGTTTTAACCTTTAAATCATGTGGAGAGCGTCACAGTTGTCAGATGAATTCTGGAGCCATCCGACATAGTTGTGAAGATTGCAGGTGATGAAATCAAAAAGTTGAATGAAATTGATTCAGCAATCATGAAGAAGATGTTGGTGAAATTTCCTTCAAAAATAAAAAGCCCATTGCTTCAGAGTACTTGAGGGCATCTCAAAGCATCTACAAAAAGGGGGGCAGCGTTAGAGTCCTAGAAATTCAGATAATCTGAGAGCATGCAAGAACGCAATGGAGGCCAGTCATGAAAAACAAATTCATGTTCCTAGGATTGGGAATCTTCAGTTTAGTGGTGACCGGCTGTAAAGAAGGCGCTTCGTTTTATACGAACTCTCTGAGCAGCCAAGTGTTTATTCAACCTAAAACAGCCACACAGTACGATTTTTTATGGGTGATGGATAACTCTGGGAGTATGAAGCCCCGTCGAGATTACGTTCGGGACAATCTGAATACTTTTTTACAAACTTTAAATAGTCGTAAAGCCATCGACTACCAAATGGCGGTTGTAACGACAGATGCGTTTAAAGACCAAGGCGCACTCGTGAAAACTGCGAGTGGACTTGAAGTTGTTAAAAGTTCCCGGACCGCATCCCCTGCTGCAGACTTCGGAGAGATCATCAACGCAATCAGTGATTCGAATACCAGCTTTTGGGAACAAGGGTTGGAGAACTCCTATCAAGCGATTTTTAAAAATGCCAGCAAGTTCACGCGTTCTGGGGTTACTCTGATCATGGTGTACTTGACGGATGAAAATGATTTCTCTTGCAAAGGAAATTGCTGGGGAAGTGAGCCCGAAAACAATCTGAATTGGCAAGGGTATGAAGCCGAGCGCTACATTGACTTTTTTAAGCAAATTAAAAAAGCCGAGGGTGCTGAAATTGTGATGTTTCCAATCACCGGATTGGATCAAGCCCGTTGTCCCGTTCCGAGTCTAGGGGACCGGTATGTTCAAGTCGCTAAAGCTTTGGACAGTTTCGGAGTCCCAGGAAGTATTTGCGATATCGACTTAGCAGAGAGCTATAACAATATTGCCCGGATTATTGCGGACCGCGGAAATATTTTCCCATTAGAAAGAAAAGCAACAGGAAAAAACATCAAAGTCTACGTGGATGGCGTCTATGTTGATTCCGTGGCTGCCAATTATTCCTTCGATCCCGCGTTGAATGCTGTCGTATTCAACGGAAAACTTCCCAAAGCAGGAAGTGTGGTGGAAGTCCTCTTCGAAGAAGCTCAATAACTCTTATTCTAACTTAGCCAAGGAGGCTCTATGAAAAAGCTACTCACCAGTGCCGTGTGTTTGTGGATAGTGATCGGATTCACTTCATCTTGCGCAAAACGACCAGAAGGGATTGAGGAACAAGCAGCGATTCAAGCTATGTCGCGTAGCTTGTTTGATCCCAGTAATCCAGCTCCATTTTCAGAGGATTTAGCACTGCTGAGCCAAACTTCGGGAAGTCCCTACGCAACCGATGGTGGCTACATAGCGCCTCCGGATTCTACAGGTTCGAGCGGGGAAGGGGGCTACATTAGCGCTCCTGGATCTGGAAGCTCCTCGAGTGATAGTGGGCAATCCAGTAGCTCTGGAACGGGTTCCAGCTCTGGCAGTGGGAGCACTTCGGGATCCTCTGGAAGCAGTTCTGGCAGCAGTGGTTCAACAGGTGGAGATACAGTCTCCGGAGGTTCAGGATCGAATACCCCTTCCACTGGAGGCGTCGATGGCGGAAATCTCCAACCGCCTACACCAGGCTCCAATAACGATACGGGTAATTTGGGAACGGGTTCTGGGAATCAAGCGGATGCTGGCCAGACGAATCCAAATTCAGGTTCCACTTCCGGGTCCACAGATCCTATCGATACAGTAGATCCAGGCGCGGTTGCTGTTGATAATAATGGCTCTGTAGTGCCTGTGATTCCGCCTCAACCTCCGACCTCCGATAACGGTGGCCTAGGTGATGTGGCTGTAGTGACTCCGCCGGTAGTCGATGGCGGAACTATTCCTAACCCAGATTCGGGGGTGCCTTCCAATGACGGCGGAAGTATTGGCGGCGGTACAACGAATCCTGGTGATGATACTGGAAG
>RFNT01000232.1 GCA_009927045.1 bacterium
CACCGCAGGAAACAATAATACAACTGCCTCGAACACACTCACTTATACTCGCGACACCGCGCCCCCTCACAATACCACAGTCAATATCACCAATTCCAACCCTACCAACAGCAATACGCTGACTTTGTCCCTTTCTGCACAAGATACGACTGCTATTGAAATGCAGCTTACCCTCTCTGATATCGCCGCTGGGCCCACATGTTCTGGAGATTGGGAAAGCTTTAACCCAAGTAAAACTATTCCGGTTCCTGAGATCCTCAAGAATGGGACACTTTATGTGGATGTCCGCTTCAGAGATTTTTTTCTCCAAACAAGCTCTTGCATTCGGGCCCAAATTCTTCATGACAACATTTCTCCCGCCACTCCCTCAGCCATGTCTATCAATGATGGAGCTGCCGTGACAAATAGTTCCGTGGTGACGGTTAAAGTAACCTCTGGAGATGGGCCTCATGAAGTGGCTCTCAGTCAAAATAGTAACTTTTGTACAGATGATGCGTTTCTTGTGAATTGGGTGATTTTCGGAGGGAGTGCTACGAAATCTCTCAGCCATACACTCACTGATTTAAATGCAACGAATACGATCTATGCGCGTGTGCGAGATCAGGCTGGAAATATTTCTGGCTGTCTGAATTCAAGTATTGTTCACAGCAACACTACTCCAATAAATCCAGGAATTTCGATTGCTGGGGGAGCTACCCGAACGAATCAGACCCAAGTGACTTTAACTCTGAGCATGACTCCTTCAGGCTCAAATAATAATGAAATGTATATTACTAACACCCCGGGATGCACTGCTGGAGGCAATTGGGAGGACTATAGTCCGAGCAAACTTCATACGTTGAGTCCCTTGAATCAAACTACTGAAGTTTACGTGAAGTATCGAGATAAAAATGCACCCTTCTACGCTACTGACTGTGTTTCCGATTCTATCCTCCATGACGATATTGCGCCCTTGGGAACTGGACTTTCCTTAAATTCAGGAGAAGTAGCGACTACAAACCCTAATATCACAATTCGGCCTTCGGCAAGCCCTGCTGAAAACCCAACAACAGAATATTTCATGGATATTTTTGAAAGTAACAATTGCACCGGAACTTCTCTGACGAACGGCTGGGTTGTTTTTTCGACCTCGTTCCCTTATAGCACTTCAACAAACAAACAAAATACGCAGCTCAATTTTTCAGTTAAATTTAAAGATCAAACCGGGAATCAAACCGAGTGTGCCACTGCTACGATTATGCATGATAATCGACAACCCACTATTGCTTCTATTGATAAGTCTGCCGGACCCCTTCTGGGAGGGGTTCCTGCAACCCTGATTGGTACTAACTTCCGATCGGGTGCAGAAAATGCTGTCTATTTTGGTTCTCGGAAAGCCACCTGTACTTTGGTAGGTGCTCCAGTTAACGGGCTCTATTCCCAGCTCTCGTGTACGGTGCCAGCACCCAGTCCCGCTCTCACTTCAGCAGTGACGGTGGCAGTCACGGTCACTAATCCCAGCACCCTTTTTGCTACATCCGATTACACTTACCAAGAAGCGCCCAGTATTGCTTCTGTTACAACAGAAAGGGGAACCTCCACCGGACTCACTCGAACCAGTGAATCTATCACCTTGACTGGGAGTTTTTTTAGAACAGGAATCAATGTTTCAGTAGGGGGGCTTCCGGCGACCGATGTTTCACTGCGAAGTTCGAATCAAGTCTCCTTCACCAATCCTGCGTTCAGCACCACGAGCTCCCAAAACATTTTAGTGACGAATTCTGATAATCAATCTGGAAGTTTTTCATGGTCTATTCAGGAGCGATGCACGGCAAAGTGTGGCGGTGCATCGGGGGGTTGCTATGACCAAGCTCAAGCAATTGCTCAATCCTGCGCCATTCTCGAGGACGGAAATGAATCTTCAAGCCCATTGTATTTAGACTATGTCACGCGAATCCCGACGATTTATATCAACTCAAATCAGCTTCAAACTAATAATCGGGAAGTCACTCTCTCACTCTCGGCCTCATATCTCAAAGCCACAGAGATGTACATCACTCACACAGCTGGATGCGGTTCGGGAGGCCAATGGGAACCCTATGCTTTGAGAAAAAAATGGAGTTTAACAACGGGAGAAGGAACCAAAACAGTTTACGTGAAATATCGAGATTCGTCTGGAGTCTCTACCTCATGCGTAAATGATGTGATTACGCTCGTGTCTACCAGTCCGACAACCACTGTGGGGGCTTTGCAATTGGGGCTCTGGGTTGAAACTCTCGGTGATAAAATGCTGAAAGCTTCGGGGCTCTGGGCTGACGGCTGGCAATACAAATTAAACCACAATGGGAAAGGCCATAATCAGACGGCTGGAAATGAATACTTGGCCACTCAGAATAATTTTCTCCATTTAGAGGGCAGAACTAACCCTGTGAATGTATTTCTAGATGATTCAAGTAAGTTCACAACTGGAAAATGGGTGTTCTACAGCCAAGGTTATCCAACCACTGCAACTACCACTATTGCTTTGAACCGCGAGGAAGCAGCTTCACCCGCTGGAGAGAGCGTGGACTGGTTGAAACTGTGGAATAGCGGATATACGACGAACGATTTTCAGAGTGTGCCCAGCGAAAAAGCTGCTTGGTATGAAGGGAACATTAAACTCTGCAGCGAGTGGGGAACACGACTACCCACACTCTTTGAGACGCAGATTGCGAACCCCAGCGGTCTCACGAACTCGCAACTTCCTCTTGCGGATGGGACGGCCGAGTTTTCACCCTTGGGGCGTGGGGTCCCTAACACTTCTCTACCTATGTGGACCGCGACTTCAAATCCAGAAGATACTGAATTTGGAGAATTTTGGTGGGTGATGTTTGACTCAACAGTGAACGATTATTTTGGAAATCCAGCAAAATACAATTCGCCGGTTTTTAAGGTCCGATGCGTTCTCCCCTAACGGGGTACTCCATTTTCAAATCGACTCCGCTCAGCTGCTTTTTAAGCGCATGTTCTAAAAGTAGGATGGCCATTTCCGCAGCGTGCTCTGGGGGAATCCCCCGATCCTGAATATTTGAAATACAATTTCTTTGAGCATCTGTTTTTCCCACTTGGGGCTGATACGTAAAATAAATACTCAAAGATTCACTGCTAGCGAGCCCAGGTCTTTCGCCAATCAATACCAAGACCGATCGAGCGCGCAGGTGCTCCCCAATGGCATCACCTAGAGCGACTCGTGCGTAACGAGCCAATACCACAGGCCCACTTTTAAATCCTTTTTGAGCAAGCAGTTCTAAAAACTTACCTGTGAAGCATTGAGCGTGTCGGTGCAGCGCTTGAGCTGCTAAACCATCTGCGAGTATTAGCACACAATCGATAGATTCATTTTTTGGAAGCGCTTCTTGAAATTCCGTTCCCAATTTTCTGCCAAGGTCCGGTCGTAATAGAAACTCCTGTTTATTCCGGCACTGGGATTTCACTTCGATCCATTGGCTTTTAGGAATTTGCATCTGCTCTCTTAAGAGAGCGGGATCCAGCTCACACCAAACGCTATCTCTTGCTTGAGAATGGGCCATTTTGAACATGAGCCACTCGGCGGTGGGTAGAGCATTGCCCGCTCGGCCCAAAGCGATTCGGGCATGAGTCAATGCTTTCAAAGATTCCCAAAAATCCTTCATGTTTTCCCCGAGGGCAATAATTGCTGAAGTGTGTGTGCTAATTTTTGAGACGACTCTCGGTGGACTAGTTTCCCTTGAGAGTCGTGAATTCCCACCTGTTCCAGCCACGTCTCGAATTCGGGAGCGGGTCGTAATCGTAAAATATCTCTGACATAACGAGCATCATGAAAAGAAGTCGACTGGTAATTCAACATGATGTCATCGGCTCCAGGAACTCCCATAAAGTAATTACAGCCAGCGACTCCTAAAAGCGTCAGCAAAGTATCCATATCGTCTTGATCGGCCTGAGCGTGGTTGGTGTAGCAAACATCGCAACCCATCGGAAGCCCCAACAACTTTCCGCAGAAATGATCTTCAAGCCCTGCTCGCACGATCTGCTTGCCATCATACAAGTACTCCGGCCCAATAAATCCCACCACACTGTTCACTAAAAAAGGATTGAACAGACGAGCAAGCCCGTAGGCTCTCACTTCCAAGGTTTGCTGATCCACGCCCACATGGGCTTGTGCCGAAAGACTCGAACCCTGTCCGGTTTCAAAATACATCACTTGATGGCCGCCTCGTTTCAGAGATAGCGCTGCTTCTTGGGCTTCTTTCAGCATAGAAATAGTGACTCCAAAACTTTGATTGGTGCGTTCAGTTCCTCCAATGGATTGAAAAACCAGATCTACGGGCACTCCCCTCTCCATGCAGCTCATTTGATGAGTGATATGTCCTAAGACACAGCTTTGAGTCGGAATTTTAAATGCATCGATTAAATCGGCCAGGAATCGTTGCAATTCTATCATCCGCTCAACGCTTTCCCCCGCCGGATTGATGCCGATAACCGCATCGCCACACCCGTAGAGAAGGCCATCTAAGGTCGCAGCAGCGATGGCTTTGAGATCATCGGTCGGATGATTTGGTTGTACTCGAATCGAAAGATGCCCTTTTTTACCTACCGTGGATCGAAAGTGGGTGATCACTTCCAGCTTTTGCGCCACAGAGATGAGATCTTGATTGCGCATGATTTTGCTCACAGCAGCGACCATCTCGGGGAGTAGTCCCGGTGCAAGCTGATTCAATTGCTGTCCATTCGTTTTACTATCTAAAAGAAATTCTCGAAACTCCCCTACCGTTAAATGGGAAATAGGAGCAAACGCAGTTTCATCCCAAGCATCCCAAATCATCCGGGTCACTTCATCACTTTCGTAGGGAATAGCAGGATTCTGGATAAATTCTTTCAAGGGAACATCGGCCAGACACATTTGAGCGGCTACCCGTTCCTCTTCCTGCAGTGCAGCTACGCCTGCTAGCAGATCCCCAGACCGTGTAGGACTTGCCTTCGCTAGGACATCCACTAGACTTGAGAATCGATAACTTTTTTTCCCAGCCAGGGTTTGATACGATCGCATGCGTGACATCTTCTCATAGCGCATCTGAAAAAGGGAGTGGCCGATTGTTTTGGCTGAGGTCCTCCGTGGGTCTTTTTTTCTTGATTCCGAGTTTCTTAGTAGCAGAGCACTCCCAACGGTCCCCC
>RFNT01000149.1 GCA_009927045.1 bacterium
CCAGCGGAAGATCCAAGTCGGAAGAGCCGCTCCAAATCCCAAAGCAGCACTCAAAGCAAACTCCCCTTTCCCAAGCTCAACGACATGAAAGAGATTTTCCAGAGTAGGAAGCTGACAAAGGGCTACGATCAATCCGACCAAGGTAATCCCAATGACCAACAGGCGTCGATTGAGAACGGGCCAAGCTTCAACAAATACAAAAAAGAGCATCCCAAAAAGAGCCGCAGCCAGTGCCAATGTCCGAGCTTTATCTAATGTCTCATGAGCCATCGAAACTCGATAGACAACGAGACAAGCGATACACAAAAGTATCCCGGCCAATACCGATTCAAAAATGCGTCGCCAAGTGAGCAATGCTTTCAAGCGGGTCTTGTTCATTACGGGTAAATTCTCAAACCCAAAGGCAGAAATAGGATGCACGATGAGCTCTAAGAGAACAATGTGAATCGGCAGCAGTAAATGGCCCCACCCTAAAAGAGGCGGTACAAACGCCAAAACAATCACAGGAATGTGAAAGGCAATCAAATAAGAAAAGCTTTTTTGGAGGTTACTAAAAATACGACGCCCCTCAAAAACAGCTTCTACAATGCCTTTGAAATCATTTTTGATCAGCACCATTTGTGCAGTCGAGCGCGCTACTTCAGTCGCATCCACCCCCATACTGATCCCGATATCGGCTAACTTGAGCGCTGGAGCATCGTTGATGCCATCTCCAGTCATCGCCACTACTTTTCCAGAGGCCTGTAACGCCTGAACCATTTCATATTTTTGATCTGGCATCACACGAGAAAAAATAGCTCCTTGTTGAAATGCGAAACTTCTTTGTTTGGGCTCCATCCGGCGGAGTTGATCTCCAGTAAAAAGAAGTTGATGATCGTGATCCATTCCAACTTCATCCGCTACTGCATGCGCAGTGACTGGATGATCCCCAGTTAGCATTTTGATCTCGATACCTGCGCTCTGACATTCTTTTACTGCTTCACGCACCGAAGTTCTAACGGGATCACTGAAAATGAGCAGCCCTAAAAAAGTGAGATCTTTCTCATCCGTCATCCGCTCTCCCCGACATAAGCCTGAACGATATGCTAGGCCGAGAAGTCGTTTCCCTTGAGCTGCTAATTGATGGACTCTTTGCTCTAGGCGTTGGGCGTCTGCAGAGGAGATCGAGCAGTGCTCAAGCACACCCTCTACCGCTCCTTTCATCGCGATGAGGTATTGACCATTGGAGTTCTCCCAAACATGGGACATGTGCTTGCCCGTATTCTCAAACGGGTAATCCCACTTCAAACGCCATTCATTGAGCAAAGGAAAATACTGCTTTCCCTTGTCAACAATGGCAGCTTCCATCGAGTCGACGATCGTCGTCTCACATGCCATCAAAGCAACTTTCCACAGCAGTCCAGCCTCAGAATTACTGGTCGCCTCCAAAGCTTCTAGTTGAAATTTTCCCTCGGTTAAAGTCCCCGTTTTATCCGTACAAATGACATCCACGCTCCCCAGAGCCTCCACACTGGGCAAGGATTTCACTAAAACCCCGTGGCGGGATAATCGCCAAGCGCCCAAGCTCAGGTACAAAGTGAACACAATGGGAAATTCCTCGGGAACCGTGGCCATTCCGAATGTCAGCGCTACAATGAAGGCTTGAATCCAAGTCTCTCCCCGCCACCATTCGATGAAAAAAAGAAGCACAGCCAAACAGACAGCAGCAACAACGCCCCGACGAATGAGCGCACTCACTTTTCTCTGGAGCGGTGTTTTTACTTCGGTGACTTGCTCCACAAGCCCTGTAATTTTTCCAATCTCCGTGTGACGTCCTGTAAGTTCGATCAATCCCAAGCCCCGTCCTTGCAGTGGAATGGTACCCCCGAAAAAGCGCTCCCCAACCGTTTTATCCACAGGGACTGATTCCCCAGTCAGCGCAGCTTCATTGATCCGCAATGCTTCGGCTTCCAGGGTTTTTCCATCAGCGGGCAGTGACTGGCCTTCTTCAAAAACAATCACATCTCCGACAACAATGTCTCGACTTGGAATTTCTTTAACTCTGCCGTCGCGAAAAACTTTAGCAGTAACCACCAAATGAGCTCGAAGCGCCTTGAGGACTTTATGAGCACGGAGTTCCAGCAAGACATCCACTCCAACGACAGGAAAATAAGCCCCGAGCAAAATGAGTGAATCGGTTTGATTACCCAGGAGGGCGTATAAGGCCGACAAAACGAGTAACATGAACCCCATCGGCTCAAACAAGATTTTCTTTGCTTCTCCAAGGATAGATTCGAGTCGCGAAGGGATGATTTGGTTGGGCCCGAATTGAATCAAACGCCGATGCGCCTCTTCAGAGCTCAATCCAAGCTGACGGATCGGTTGTGTTGGCTCCTGAACCATTCAAAAACCTTACACGCATTTTCAACTTTTGTCTGCTGAGGCTTTCTACTCGATTCCACCGACACAAATCACTGGAATTCCAGTTTGAATCGTTTTTAGAAGGTTCAGGTAGTATTTTTTTTCATCCGCACTTTTACTTTGGGTCACACTATTTTTGATCCCTAGGGAAAAATCGCGATAGCTGTGCGTTTCCAATTCGGGGCCCCCACTTCCTAAAGCAGCAAAAAAAGTGTCTTTATTCTTTTTGTTTTCTTTTTCATCAACTGCAGCAGCCCAAAACAAATACCCTTTTCTCTCCGGATTTTGGGGCAAGGGAAAGCCCTCTACAAGACCTCCGAAAAAAGCCATGATATGGGGAACAGTCGCTAAGCGCCATTTCCCTAAAGGAGCCAGTTTTTCACAAGCGCGTTGCGCAGCAATGAAAGTACGTGCCCGGCCCGCCTCTGTGGCGATGAGATCCAACCGCCCGCCCGGACGGCCCTTAGTCCCTTGATACACCCGAAGCGCTTTCCGTGTTTTTCCATCACTTTGCTGGAAGGATCCAGATTCCCCCTGAATTCCGAGTTCGGGGTTCTCGGCATTGGGAAGCACTTCCTGGGAACTTTCCGCTTGGAACCTGATTTGGTCATGGAGAAGTGAGGAGTTTCGGGGAGTTCCGGAGGTTTCGACCTCGTGGCTTCGACCTTCAGCTAATCCCAGATGAGATAACCCTATCCATACTACACTGGTGAGTGTCACAAGAATTTTGATCATTGCATCCCCCGCTCCCTGATGGGGACTATGCAAGGCCGGAACCAAGGCAGATTTGCCTAGCGAGACTCTGCGGTAAATCGAATAGACTTTTTACAAAATGCCCTTTTAGGGCCTGGGAGAAGCTTTTAGACTATACACTTCGCTCCACCCAAAATGATCCGAGAGATTAAACTCTCCCTCGGGTCCTTTCAAACGTCGATGCATGGCGAGCTCGCCCCCTTCCGCCTGAAAGTGAGCTGATGCAAAGAGATGGTCAACCCGTCCTTGGTCTTTTTCTTGAAAGGTATTCTCCGAGCTCAGAGTGGACTGAAGGGCAGCTTCGGAACTTACTACAAAATCGGGGAGAAGCTGGTTTTTTTCTGCCCAAAGATCAGGAATATGCTCTCCAAAATTCCAATCTCCTCCGACAATCAAAGGCTGGTCTCC
>RFNT01000154.1 GCA_009927045.1 bacterium
GACCGTCAAAGAAGCGATGGCATTTCCCTTGTTCGCCACTGTGATTTGGTTGCTGTGGATTTTGGGGCGATCGAGCAGCCCATTTGCAATAATTGGCACTTTGAGCGGTATTCTTATTTCTGGAATTGGATTGTGGGCCCATCATCACAAAAAGCAACGGAAAATCAGGTGGGGAATCCTTTTGGGAATAACTGGTGTTTTAACTTCGTTATGGATGGTCCATCGACAAATGCAAAATCCGATTCAAGCCTCCGGAAATAGTGTTTCCCATGGTATTACTTGGGAACCTTTTACTGAAGAGAAAGCTGCTGAATTTTCTAGAGCTGGAAAATGGGTTTTTGTAGATTTTACAGCCAGTTGGTGTGTGACTTGCCAAGTAAATGAGGAGGTCACTTTTGGTAGCGCTGCGGTTCGAGATTTTATTCGAGAGAAGGATATCGTGATGATGAAGGCGGATTGGACGAAAGCGGATCCTGCAATCACACAAGCTCTCAAAAGCTATCAGCGCATTGGTGTTCCTTATTATGTGGTCTATACTCCGGGCTCGGGAAAAGGGCGTGGTCTGGGAGAAATTCTCACTCCAAAAATTTTCAAGAAAGCGTTTGGTGAATCATGAAAAGAAATCTTCTTACCCTCGCGATGAGTTTTTGTTGGTTGGTTCAAGCTGTGCCGGTTGGAACTACGGCTCCTGATTTCACACTCTCGGGGAGTGACGGCAAAACCTGGAAACTCTCCGAGCAAAAAGGAAAAGTGGTGGTTTTGGAGTGGTTCAATGAAGGATGTCCTTTTGTGAAGAAACACTATGCCTCAGGCAATATGCAAACGCTTCAGAACCTCTATACGAGCCGTGGAGTCGTCTGGTTCACCATCCTTTCTTCAGCGCCTGGCAAGCAGGGCTATGTTCCAGGGGCTCAGTTAGCAAAAGACCTATTGAGACTGAAAGCAAATCCCTCAGCTGCGTTATTGGATCCCAATGGACAAGTGGGAAAGTTGTTTGAAGCTAAAACGACCCCTCACCTGTTTGTGATCGATCCCCAGGGCAAACTTGTTTACGACGGTGCTATTGATGATAACTCTTCCGCGGACCCTGCAACGGTTCTGAAAGCGAAAAACTATGTGCGAGATGCATTAGAAGCTGTGTTAGCGGGTAAGCCAGTGTCACAGTCTGTTACGAAGCCCTATGGCTGTTCAGTAAAATATCAAAATTAGAGCTGGTCCTGAATCAGCATCATCTCAATCCGATAGGTCTTTCCACTTTGGGTGGTTCCCTTGAAAACTGCCAAATTAGAATCCGTGTAATGCGTATTTTCTGAAGTTGGGGCTTCAAAATCAAAAGTAAACACATCCGGTTCTATAGAAGCCAATTTTTCTGGGGGAAAACA
>RFNT01000121.1 GCA_009927045.1 bacterium
TTCACCACCCTCGAGCCTGCCCTGGGCGTCGTAGAACACAAAGGACATGCTTTTGTAGTGGCAGATTTACCCGGATTGATAGAACGGGCGTCTCAAGGAGCGGGGCTCGGACATCGGTTTCTTAAACACGTGGCAAGGAACCGGGTGTTACTCCACTTGGTGGATATCACAGCGCCTGTAGACACTATTTCCCAGAATATCCAAATCATTCGTCAAGAGCTCCAGGCCTATGATCCGGAACTCCTCAATCGCGAAGAACGTTTAGTATTCACCAAAACAGACTTGCTCTGTCCTGAAGATCTCCAAGAGAAGAAACAAGCCATCGAAGCATCGGGCTTGGAGGGGTATTGGATCAGCAGTGCCACTCGTGAGGGTTTAGACCCTTTGCTGGATATTCTGTCCTATTCAACCCGGCGACGGAGTGATGCTTGATTGGTCTGTTTGGCGGAACTTTTGATCCGCCTCATCTCGGACACATCCATCTCATCAAAACGATTTGTAGTCAGTTTACTTTCTCTTCATTTTATCTAATCCCAAACTATCAAAACCCATTGAAACAAAGAGGTCCTCAGATTTCGCCTGATCAGCGCTTAGAGCTTTTGCAAACTGCGATAACAGACTTAGGAGATCAGGTTCGTATTTTAGACTGGGAAATCAAAAATCCCGAACCTTCCTTTACGATTGATACTCTCCAACGCTTTTTAAAAACCGTTTCAGAGCCTACTGTGTTTATTCTGGGCGATGAATGTTTTTCTCAATTGCGTCGATGGAAAAGCCCTCGAGAGCTCTTGCTTTTAACAAATTGGATCGTTGTTAAACGCAATGAAGAAATCATGCAGATTTCTTCACAAATGCTTCACGATTTGAACATTAAGGACACACGTTGGATCCACTCGAATCACCTCGCTTATAGTCAAGATCGCAACTGGATTCGCTTCTGTGATATTGAAGCCTTGCCTTATTCTTCTACCCAAATCAGAAATTCTCTCGCAGAGGCCTGGAAAAAGAACACCTTAGACAATCCGCCGCAGGGAATCCAACGCTCGGTGTGGCTACTGATTAAAGAAAAACGGCTCTATTCCGTTGGTGAGAGTAAGTGAAGTAATCCTTGCGAGGAGATTGTAGATGTCTGAGAAAAAAATCCCGTCCCCAATGTCTAAAAATGCCCTGAATCATCATTTAAAACACTTTGTGAGCTTTGGGGAACCCTCTCGCACCAATCCTCCACCAGCGACCGTTACGGGACGGCTGAAAGAGCTTGTCCGTAAAGTTGAGGACTTAAACCGCCGGGTCGACCGTCTTAAAGACCGCTTTTAATCCCTTCCCCTTGAGCATTGCGACCTGCCGTGTTACCTGACTCAACATGGGTACCAGTTCCAGTGCTATTACGCTTCTTTCTTCTGGATTAGATTCCACAGTAGCCACTGCTTTGGCGCTTGCGGAGGGGTACTCCATCCGTTTAGCGATCACTTTTGATTACGGTCAAAGAGCTGCTCAACAAGAAATTTCTCATGCCCAACGCTGGGCCGAGTTTTGGGGGGTGGAACATCGGGTTCTGAGTCTCCCCTTCTTTAGCTTGAGTAAAAGTGGCCTTTTGAAAAACAAAGAGACTCCTACTCTGCCACACCCAACACTCATGGAACTCGACAATCCCACGCTTGCCCAACAGAGCGCTCATCAAGTTTGGGTTCCCAATAGAAATGGGGTCTTTTTAGAAATTGCGGCAGCTTTTGCTGAACAGTTGGATTCTCAGTTTCTGATTGTAGGTTTTAATCGAGAAGAAGCGGCTACTTTTCCAGATAATAGTTCCGCTTACCGAGAAAGCCTCAACCGAGCATTCACGTTCTCAACCGCGAATCAAGTCACTATTATTTCTCCAACTGAGCACTTCAACAAGCGAGAGATTGTTCGCAAAGCCATCGAGCTGGGCTTGCCCTTACAAAACATTTGGAGTTGTTATGCTCAAGGGGAAGCCATGTGTGGACGCTGCGAATCTTGCATGCGTTTAAAACGTGCTTTTAATTCAAATGAGGTCAATTCTGATGCTTTCTTTGCAGACTCACATTTATAAAGAGGGGCTCATCCCCTACGATGGCACTCCTCTGGAGGCGCATTGGATTTATAAGAAGTTTGATCTTCTTGGGGATGCTCTCGTCGCTTTTCAAGGTCCCGCACAAGTCGAACTCAGTCACATGGTAGATTTAGAAGATGTGAAAAATCAGGCGCCGATTTACAGCCCACAGATGCTCCATTTTTTAGCAGAGTGGTTCATCGACTCTTTGGATTTAGGGATCTTATTGCAAAACCGATTGATTGGGATTGCTTATGAACGCTTGTGGGAAAAAGGAGGACGGGATTTAACCCGTCGTGGAAATGACTTATTCTACGATAAAAGAAAGCTTTCAGTTTCTATTGCCACCCGGTCACCCCTCTCTGTTCTAGTCCATTTTGGAATCAATGTTGAGACCCACGGAACCCCCATTCCGACAGCAGGACTCAAGGAACTTTGGGTGGATCCCTTTGATTTTGCCCAGGAAGTATTGGAGAAATTCCAACAAGATATCCAGGGATTCAAAAAGTCTCGGGTTAAAGTTCTCCCCCGTTAAAAACCGGTTGCCAAGTCACTGAAAGCACTCCATTATCCCCGTTTGGCAGAAT
>RFNT01000112.1 GCA_009927045.1 bacterium
TAGCCCTTGGCGAGATTGAACGACTGAGTCTGGGTCTCGGTGAGCGAGAGGTTGATCTTCCCCGCAGCAAGGTCGACGGTCGTGATCGTGAACGACAGGAGCGAGGGCCCGCGAGTCACCACGCCGGCCGAAACCGAGGCAATCTCGTACACGTCCGTAATGAACGTGTATCCGGTGAGGTTTTGGTCGAAGTCCAGAAGCATCCCGAATTCGTCGCCGCGCACGAATTGGATGTTCAGGGTCGATGGAACGATTGCGTAGTCGGCCATACTGCGAAACTAGCAATCCGCAGAGGCCGACCCGAAGTTCCGAATTCGCTCCCGGTACCGCTCGGCGTCCTCGCGGACGTATGGGTTCGACCGCCTGAAGTTCAGGACATGCCCGAACACAAGGTGACAGGGGTCGGCGCAGAGCGTGATCAGGTTTTCCGGGTCGAGTTCCAGTTCCGGACGGTCGTGGAATGGAACGATGTGGTGGACCTCCAGGTCCCTGGAACGCCCGCAGGCCACGCAGGTCGGCTCCCGTTCGAGGTGCTCTCGACGGACCCGGGGCCATTTCCCAGACCTCCCGGCGCCGAACAGTTCCTCGGTTGTCCTTCGCAGCCATCCAAGCATGCATGGAGGCTACGGCCGGCGGTCACGACGACCCAAGTAGCTGCGGGGTCCGTGGCATCATCCTTCGGACCTGACCCCAGTCGATGTAGTTTGTCGCGGCGAGCCCAACGGTCCTGTGACCAAGGTGAAGCTGCGCCTTCCCGGGAGAATCAATCTCGATGTGCGTGGCCCCGCTTCTCCTGAGCCACTTAGACGTGCCAGGGAGTCCGCATGACTTCAGGTGAGACTTCATCAGTCTCATGGCCTGCCTTTTGTGGCACGCCCAGCCCAGGATGGTTCCGTCCAGGGAAGAGGCGAGCATCGACTGAACGGCCTCAACGCAAGGCTGCGAAAGAACTTTCGACAACGGGTCGCCCGTTTTTGACTGCGTCCATCGAAGAATTTCGCCGTCGACGTTGTCTTTCGTCATCGAAAAGATGTCGCCCATCCTCGCGCCGCACTCGTATCCGAACAATATCCAGCACCTCAGGAACACGCCCAGGCTCGCCCCGCTTCGCAGGCGATGCGAATCCTTCGCATACGTCTTTTGGATAGCCAACTGAAGCTGCTCGATCGTCCAGGCTTTCGTGGGGCTTTTCGCGTGCCTGATCCGCATGACACCGCGTGGAGGAGCTTCGACGATCCCTCTCTCGTAGGCGAACTTCCAAAGCGTCAAGAGTATCGACCTCTCGCTACTTGCCGTTGATGCCGCCACGACGGCCATCCTCGCCCGCAGGTGCCCGTTCACTTCGCTTGTCGTCATGTCGCGGCATCTGCCCGCGATCCTCGTGACGTTTGCGGAGTACGTTTTCGATACGCTTCGCTCGGCGAGATACTGCTTCGCTACAGAAGAGAAACCATTCATTGCGACCTCCTCCTTTCTGGAGGCAGGTCAGCGTATCCGTACTTCCAAGGAACGCAATAGGCTGCTTGTACCAGCCGGCTATAGGTCGCTGGCTGTCTCTGCGAGAACCGTGTTCACTCGTCCCTCGCCCTCCGCCACTTTTCCTTGAGCGACGACAATCTTTCGGAAAAGTCATTGCTGGACCGTATCTGCTCGTGGAGCCGCTGGTTTTCCGAAGCCAAGAACCCGACGACAAGCAGTAGGTTCGCCGCATCCATCTCAGAGACGGGCATCCCCATGAACGTCATGTCTTTTGC
>RFNT01000071.1 GCA_009927045.1 bacterium
TTATTTTGAGATTTATTTGGAGCGGGTGACGAGGTTCGAACTCGCGACCCTCAGCTTGGGAAGCTGATGCTCTACCAACTGAGCTACACCCGCTTGATGGGACTTATATATTAAAAAGCCCGAAGCGAAGCAAGTTCGCATCGGGCTTTTTCAAACACGAAAAAAAGAACTAATTACATCGTTCCTTCTTTAGTTGTTCCTTCTGGTGTACCAGTGGTGCCTTCAACTGCTTTTTTAGCTTTGTTCCACTCTTTTTTTGCAGCTTTGCCAGCTTTTTTAGCGCCTTTTTCTACTTTTGCAGCGGCATCTTTAGCAGCAGCAGCTGTTTCTTCAGCAGTTTTTTCAACAGCAGCTTCTGTTTTTTCTTTCATGCCTTCTTCGTGGTGATCAGCGAATACGGGCATTGCAACTAATCCGAATGCAGCTAATAGAGTAATGATTGCTTTCATAGTTTCTCCTTAAGTTAAAGTTAACAACCGGTTAAGGCTACAGAGACACTCAAAAAAACGCAATGTTAAACCTTGGAAAGGGCGTGAAAGGCTTTCACAAGGCGACTAGCCGCATCAAATTGAATTGCATTTTGCCACTGCCCCTTTTCTTTCAACGAAGACCCCACAATCCACCCATCTGCAGATTTAAAGTGAGACAAATTGGTTTCGGTAATCCCGGAACCAATAAAAACCGGAACGGTAACCGCCTGCTTCACTTGTTCTAACTCCACTTCGGAAGCTGCTTTCCCAGTGCTCGTGCCGGTTAAAACCACGGCATCGGCGCCAAAAAATTCTGCCGCTTTTGCAGTTTCGACAACATCAATATCTGCCGTGAGTGAATGACTGGAATGTTTCTTCTTAATATCCGCCATGATTTTGATATTTTCGGCACCGAGTTCTTTTCGGAGCCGGAGCAACGGACCTGCACACGCCTCAAATAGACCTTCGTCTGCGACGTGAGCAAAAACAAATCCCTCGACCCGCATCCAATCTGCCGCCACCGCTTGCGCCACTGCTAATGTTGCATGATAAGCTCCGGCTAAGATTTGGACTCCTAACTCCAGTTGAGTTGCTTTTTTTATTTCAGCTCCAAGCACCGCCATTGCTGCTGTGATCTCTGGGCCGACATTGCCTTTCAAGTAAGGCACATCGTGCATATTCTCAAATAAAATCCCAGCGAAACCTGCACGTTTCAAGAGCTCAGCTTCAGCCACCGCTTTTTCCAGAGTGGATTCCCAATCGTTTTTAAAACGTGGAGTTCCGGGTAACGGCCCCACATGCACCATTCCCCAGAGCTGTTTTTTTATCGTCTCTGGCTTCATGAGAATTTCTTTCCCCGAAGTGCGTGAATTAAAGTTTGAACACGTTTCTTTTCAATAGGAGCATCGAGTCTGGGTTTTAATGAAGAACCCACAATAAAACCATCGGCCCAACGGCTCATAGATTTCACATTTTTTGGATGAGCTCCACTTCCAATCCAAACTGGAAGACTTCCGGCCAATTCCTTCACGGTTTGTAACACTCTAGGAGAAACGGGTTTACCTGTGCTCGCTCCCGAAACAATCAATCCATCAGCCCCCGAGCGCAACACGGTTTCTTCTACTTCAGCTTCTAAACTTCGGTTAGCAATAGCATAAGAACTTTTCACGGAAATATCGGCTACTATTTTCACGTCGGAAGCTCCAATCTTTTTGCGATACCTTAAAAGATCATGCGCTTTTCCCTGAACGATGCCTTGATCCGTTAGTCGGGCCCCCGTCAAAATATTCACCCGAACCCAGCGCGCTCCCACTGCTTTTGCAACCGCTAAAGCACTGAAGGCATCATTACGGAGCACATTCACTCCTAAGGGTAATCCGGTGGTTTGAACCACTTGCCGAGCTATAACCGCCAAATGGGCGACTGTCTCATGAGGAACTTGTTCCGGATAAAAAGGCAAGTCTCCATAGTTTTCTATGAATAGGCCGTCTACGCCCCCTTGTTGAAGTGTTTCCGCATCCCGAAGAACAAACTCGAGGAGGTTTTTCCAATTCCCTTGATAAAAAGGACTGCCCGGAAGTGCTGGCACATGCAACATGCCGAGAACCCATTTTTTATTGGATGCTCTCAAAGTGCTAACTCAAATTCCAGCGGTACAGTTTCGTACCATTTCTGTTGTTGGCTGCGAGAAATTTGAAAGGATAAACTATGGACCGAAAACAAATCCAAACCAAAGCCTTGAACTTTCTTTCCACGGATTTTTGGTACGAATTCGTCCCATCGAACCCCGACTTCCATCTCGGTTCCATCTGTCTCAAAATCTCTCTGAAACGTGAGTATTCCCTCAGGTTGTTGGGATTGCCTGTCCTTCACTAAAACAGAAAACCAAGCACCAGGAGTGCCCTTCACTTTGAATACTAACCCTTCGGATCTTTGAATGGGTTTGGTAATAGCCGTTTCAATCAATGAAAACCCGACGCGGCCCCCGAGACCTTCCAGTGAAGCTAGCAGCCCTTTCATTTTTAAATGCCCAGAAGTTTTTTCAATCCAGCTTTCCGTTTTACCCACTCCGGGTCGCTCGGTTTGATCATTCTTAAGTTTCCAAAATGCTTTTTGAGGGTTCACGAGAATTACTTTTTTTCCAGCTTCAACAGTATAGATAAAACTTTCTGGAGCTCTAGGAACTTCTCCGTAGGCTGCGAGCCCCCAAGCGATTCCGCAGAGGAGCACAACAGAAAAGAAGGATTCTCCCCAAAAAGAGTTCATTTCAGTGCCTTCTCAACTGCTTCAACCACGGGGGGTGATTTAGGTCCCACGCTGGAGCGATACCTCGCTATGAGTTTTCCTTTCTTATCGACAAGAAATTTTTCAAAATTCCAGGACACTTCCCCTTGAAGTCCGGGCTCAACTGCCTCAGTCAAATACTTAAAAATGGGTTGCTTGCCGGGCCCCGAAACAGGCCCTTTCGAAAACATAGGAAAGGTAACTCCAAAGTTTTTCTGACAAAACGAAGCAATTTCTGTATTGGAGCCAGGTTCCTGTCCCCCAAAATCGTTACTTGGAAAACCCAGTACCACCAGACCTTTTGATTTGTAGGTGTCGTACAAGGACTGGAGCTCTTGGTATTGCGGCGTGAACCCACAACGAGACGCAGTATTCACAATGAGCAATACTTTTCCCGAGTATGTTTTTAAGGCCACCGATTTGCCAGTAAGAGCCTCCACTTGGAAGTCATACACTGAGGCTGGAGCCGCTGCTGCTCTGCCAAATTGAGTGATTAAAAGTAGGACCAAAGAAAATAGATAAATATTTTTCATAGTTAGGGAACACTAACAAATCCCTGACCGGGGGGCAATTGTGAAGAAATCTCCACAATTGAAACCTAGATTATGATGCCCAAACCCAGCTAACCTTAGAGCTATGTTTCAGCGGGTTTTTTTGGGGCTTGCCTTACTTCTATTGTGTCAATGCAAGGAGGAAGGAATTGTTGCTCCCCCCACTCCTTATGCCCTTACCTTTATAGACGGGCCCATCGAAACTTTTGAAACAGCTCGTGTTCAACAAGAAGTGTTTCTACACGCCAAAGTCGATCGACCCTTTTCTTATACGGACTCGTTTTTTAAGGGTGCCACTGGACCTTTTTCTATTACCGGCAATCTTCGAGGCCTCAGTTTTAATACTGGATCCGGGCTCATTCAAGGAACTCCCGCTTTACCACAAGCTGTTGGCCCGGTGACTTTCAATTACTCTTCCGCGGGCAATCTGATTTATAGTCAGCCTCTGAGCTTTCCCATTCTGGGAGATCTCCATCCGCCCGTTGGTTCTGAGATGGGAGTGCGCGAGGTCCTCAATCAAGACGTCACTGGCGATGGCGTGAAAATAGCGATTTCAGATACCGGGCTAGAGATTAGGCACGAAGACTTGCGAGATAATGTGATTCCAAACGGTTCCAGAAACTATTTGGACGGTAAAAGAGACCCTACACTTTCCGCTCCTGGCTCCCTAGGATGCCACGGCACTGCGGTGGCAGGCGTTATTGCTATGACAGGATGGAACTCAAAAGGG
>RFNT01000118.1 GCA_009927045.1 bacterium
GAAAATCGAAGTTCGGAACGAGTCGTTTTCTTTTTAGAAGAAAGCAATCGCGCCTTAGATTCTTTTTTGTGATTCAAGGATTGCTGAAGAGCGGCCTTCACGAAGCCCACAAAAAGAGGGTGAGGTAAAAAAGGCTTGGACTTAAACTCTGGATGAAATTGACAGGTGATAAACCAAGGATGCTGTGTCAGCTCCATCATTTCTACTAGACCAGTGTCGGGATTCATTCCTGAAAAAGTAATCCCCCCGTCTTCTAGCGCCTTTCTATAATGATTATTCACCTCATAACGATGTCGATGACGTTCCGTGATTTTTGTTTTTCCGTAGATTTTTGCAGCATGACTCCCAGGCTTGAGTTCGCAACTGTACGATCCTAATCGCATGCTACCTCCCACTTTGTCCAGTCGCCGTTGTTCCTCCATGAGATCAATCACGAACTCTCCAGTTGTTGAAAACTCGCGACTCGTAGCTTTGGTGATGCCACAAACATGTCGCGCATACTCAATAATCGCCAATTGAAGCCCAATACAAATTCCAAAGTAAGGAATTTGATGTTCTCGCGCGTATCGGATGGCTTTGATTTTTCCTTCGACCCCCCGATTTCCAAAACCTCCAGGCACTAATATCCCAGAAAGCCCCTTCAGCAAGCTCAAATCCCGCTCTTTTTCCAATTTCTCGGAATCAATGTACCGGAGTTGTAATTGACACTGATTCGCAATGGCTCCGTGAGTGAGTGCCTCTGAAACACTTTTGTAGGATTCGGTAAGGTCCACATATTTTCCTACGATTCCTATTTCTAAGGGACCCTGTTTTGGCGCCATCAATGTTTGAACTATTTTGGCCCAGTTCTGAACCCTTTGCTCTTTGTTTTTAGGCCCAATTGCTTGCATACTTTTTCATCCAACCCCTGCTCAAAATAAACCAAGGGAACTTCATAAATATGAGTAACGTCCTTTGCAGTGATCACTCGATCCGAGTGGATGTTACAAAATAATGCAATTTTAGCCCGAATATCTGGGGGTAAAATCCGGTCCGTGCGACATAACAAAAAGTCAGGTTGGATCCCAATTTCTCTTAACTTTTGAACGCTGTGTTGAGTGGGCTTAGTCTTTAACTCACCAGAAGTTCCCATAAAAGGAACTAATGTAAGGTGGATAAAGCAGACATGATCCTCTCCGACATCAAACCGGAACTGACGAATTGCCTCGAGAAACGGCAAAGATTCAATGTCACCGACAGTGCCACCAATTTCCACTATGGCAACATCCCTATCCTGAGCTACCCGCTTAATCCGTTCTTTGATTTCATCTGTAATGTGGGGAATTACTTGGACGGTACCGCCTAGAAACTCACCCCTCCGTTCCTTAGCAATCACAGTTTCATAGACTTGGCCGGCAGTAATACTGTTTTCTCGCTTCAAGTTCACATTGGTGAATCGCTCGTAGTGGCCCAAATCTAAATCAGTCTCTGCACCATCTTCAGTAACAAATACTTCACCATGTTGAAACGGGTTCATAGTACCTGGATCTACATTGAGGTAAGGATCCATTTTCATCAGAGTGACATCAAGACCGCGATTTTCTAACAGCGCAGCCAAAGAAGCTGCACTGAGCCCCTTCCCTAAGGAACTCAAAACACCACCCGTCACAAAAATATATTTAGTTTTCATAGCCCTTTGCCCTCAAGACCCTTTCCACTTTTTGAATATCCTCTGGAACATCCACAGCAATCGTGTCTTCATTCATCAAACACACCCCAATCGACATTCCATTCTCGAGCGCTCTCAGTTGCTCGAGCTTTTCAGTTCGCTCCAATAAACTGGGTGCTAGCTTCGAAAGTTTCAATAATGCATTTTTTCGATAGGCATAAATACCGATGTGCTTCAAAAACCCTCCTTCGGGCGATACCCTGAGGGGTTGTCTGGAAAAATAAAGTGCTCGGTCCGTTACTGACTTCACACATTTTACCACGTTCACATCATTCAGTGCCTGTGGATTGCTTTGAGGCACCACAAGAGTAGCCAAATCTAGAGTCGGATCCTGTTCCAGTTTCGAAATAAGTTGATCGATAGCTCGTGCGCTCAATAAGGGTTCATCCGCTTGTAAATTGATCACAATGTCCACATCACGTTCCATCGCCACATGAGCGACACGGTCCGACCCACTAGGAAGTTCCGGGGGAGTCATGAGCACATGGGCTCCAAAAGCTTGAACGGCAGACATCACTTTCGGAGAATCCACTGCAACAATAACCTGGTTGAGTTTGGAAGCCTGTTGGGATTGTTCCCAAATGTACTGGACCATGGGCTTTCCTAAAATGGGAGCTATAACTTTGAGAGGAAATCGGCTCGATTGAGCCCGTGCAGGAATCACGCCCAGCGTGCGCAATGGTGTGGACATGGACCCTCAGCATAGTGATGCCTGCACTCGGGGTCAAGTGATCTAGAAAGATCCCTACTTTCGAGGGTTTAAAAATAAATCTTTCCCCAAAATGAGTCCAGAGGAGCGGGTTCGCATTCTTTGAGGTCCCAAAGCTTTTTTAATTTTATCGAATTCCTTTTTAAAGAGTGGTTGTTCTGTAAATAGCCTTTTGAGGGCCCTTTCCACAGCAGCTGGTTTCATGTGCAGAGCTGATTCCCAGCACTCATCAAATATCAGTTGGCTGGCACCTATTGCCAACGAGGGAAAAGCACCGTCATCCACTTCGCCGAACCCTACTATCAAAGCTCGCTCCCACAAGCTTTTTAACGCTCGATGATAAGTTCCCTCATGGTCGCGTCCGCGAAGTCCCGTTTCTTTTTTGAGTGCTTTAGTGGAAAGAGGCGATTCTTGTTCGAGTATGCGCAATAGGTTTTGAGCTTCTTCGCTCAAAGAACGCAAGCTTTGCTCCGAAAATGCAAGCTCCACCAACAAGGCTTGAAACACATCCCGAGAGAAAAAAGTGGCTCTGCCTTTCCACCATTTGGAATAAACAACCTCTCTGCACAGAGAGAGTTCCGTACGTAAATGCCAAAGCCGAGCCACGCGATCATCGCCCGATTCATCCCACTCCCACCGCATGGAACTGCGAGGATAGAGCTCAGACCAAAGAGATTTCGGCTCTGCCCGGTTATTGATGGGAAAAACCAGAAGCCCTCCCTTTTCATCTATTATTTTTATAGCTCGCGATTTACTCATAAGTAATTGTTATTATTATAGATACAACGAATCTCTCCTGAGGTCAAAAAGGGATCTTTCTTTTTCTAAAAGGGCTTTGACTCTTTGCGTTAAAAGTGTACACTGTCGCATCTTTTTGAGGTGTTCTATGAATCGCGGTCTCCTGTTTTTGTTCCTCGCCTGCATCAGCTTTCAAAAAGCTCAAAGCAGCCCCCTCGTTCTAGGTCAGGGGCTATCAGGCAACTATAAACTCGCTTACATCGCCTCAGATTTAACCGGAATCTTTCGTTCAGAAGATACTGCCCCTCAATCTGTGGAGTCCTTTGATTATTCAAAAATAGCTGCACCTCCTCAAGTTCCAGCCATTTACTTGTTCCATGATCCGAAAGGGCCTTCAGGAACTCTTTTGGGAGGCGGTTTCGATGCGCCTCGGCTCTGCGAAGGAGAAGCCTCATTGGTGGCGCAAGAATTGGAATGTGCTCCGCTCTCAAAAGAGACTTTTAAAGACGAGGCCTCTCAGTGCTCGATGAAAAAGATTTTTGTGGAGACTGTAAGCTATCATATTGCGACGGAGCTCAGATACAGCCGAACGGAAATCATAGCCTTTGACAAAGAAACACCAAACGAGTGTGCCATTTATAAGGAACGGTTAGCCGCAGAGCTTGAATCAGGAAAAGCTCCAGATTTTTTTAAGGCGATGCAAGCGGCAGGGGTGATTCAGGATGTAAAAAAACTTCCGGACGCTTTCTTTTTAGCGCATGTTTATCAAGCCACACTCACTGAGGAGAAAGCTGTGGAAGTCTCAGAAGGCGACCGAACCGGAGCTTATTCCTTAGCTTACTCAGGAAATTCCAAAACCATATCCTGGGAAGGTGAGAAAAAAGAGCAATTCAAGGAAAGTTCGGCGTTTGATGCAAAGGAAAAATCAGTAGCAGTACAGCGCCTCGATAATATTTTAATATTTCACAAGATCGATAACAACTCCATGCGCATCGCCGGAGCAGGACTGAATAAAATTCGTAATTGTACTTCGCTTCTGAAAACGAAAACGAAGCATCTTCATCCGTTTTTACGTGTACCTTTTTAAAGCCAAAGAAGAGGAAATTGGGACCGGATGCACCATTGAGCACTGGGTGCATGAGAAGGTCACTCTCTTGCCCAAAGAAAATCCTCGATATGAGCGAGTTGAACAACGCCAACTCGTCAATGCCTCCTCTGAGGGATGCAAAAAGTATCGACAAAAAATAAGTTCCGAAATGAAAGAAGGGTCGGCAGAGACCTTTTTTAAACTTTTATTCGAAACTGGGGGAGTTTCAGATGCGGACTCCCTCGGAGACACGTTTCAACTCATTCATGAGTATACGGTAACTCCAGAGGATTAAAGACGACCGCCAGCGTATAACCGGAGTCGGTTACCTCGCCACAGGATGGTATTTCCAAAAAAAGCGCTGATCCAGATGGGCAGTGTGACTACTTCCAGCGCCAACCAATAAGGCAATACTTTCCAACTCCGAGTGGACTCCTGACGGGTCGCCAGAAAAACCTCAATCAGGAACCAAACGGATAAGTGAGTCAACAAGAACGCCCAAAATGCCTCGCCAGTCCAAGCCCAAAACGCAAGTGCTCCACAGACCCCTGCGCCTGAAGCACTGACAAAGGGCTCTGCTAAAAACAACGGATATTCGCAACACTTTCTAATACGGCCCCACCGAATATGCCTCAGCCAAAAAGCCTTGAAAGAAAAGGCTCCCAAATATTGATTCACCGGAGCATTCATCACGGCTACTTTTAAACCTTTTTTTCTCATAAAGGCGCTGGTGGCATAATCTTCTGCAATCACATTCGCTAAAGCATCAATATCTCCGCAGGATTCCAAGTCACTTTTTCTAAAAAGCATCGATTTGCCCAAAACGATGGGATTTCCCAATTTATTTGAGAGATGAATCCAGCGACAGAGATAAGTATTCAAGTAAATAGATTCCAATGTCGCGCCAAACGTAGTTGCACCTACTCCTGAAATAGTTGATGTCACCACTCCAACACCGGGCTCCAGAAGTCCCACCATTTCACTCAAGTAATTTCTCGGAACTCGAATATTACTATCGCTGATGAGTACTAAACTATGTTGGGAAGTTTTATATCCCCAATAGATGTTGTTTATTTTGGGATTCTTTCCCACTTTGGATTCCATGATGTGAAGTTTGGATTGAACGTTCGGAAAACGCTGCATCAACTTTTCTATGATAGGACGCGCTGGGTCCGTCGGATGAGCTATGGTAAAAATCAGTTCATACTTCGCGTACTCCAGCTGAAAAAATGAAAGCAGATTCCGCTCTAGGCCCTCCTCCAAGCCACACACGGGCTTTAAAATGGAAATCGGAGCTGCAGATTGAAGTCGTTTTTTCCTCACGCTGGCACGCTTCAAACTTGCGCAAGAGAAATAAGTCCCTGATAAAAACAAGAGGACACTCGCTAACCACACAAAACTGCAAAGGAATCCGAAGAGGATCATGGGTTCTCCTTCATCCATCGAGCTCTCGAACTGAACTGGGCTGTGATTGGATTTATGGGTTTAGAAACGTGCAGAATGCAGTCTCTTCATTATAGGCAAGCGAAGAAACACAATGACTCTTTCACCGAATTCAATCACTCAGTTGTTAAGAGGTTGGATTAGAAGAGTAAGAACACTTGTTAAGAGAAATTTCATCGCTGGAACGAAGCAATATCGTCTAATTATATTTACCTTTTTCTAGATCTTCGCAATCCATCGAAGTGTCGTAGCACGAGCGTCATTAGTGACTTATGGGATTTTAAATTCACACGATAGGGATAACGTAATATATCTGCGCAAAGGGGAAATTCCATGAAATTGAAACAGCCATCGATTTTATTTCTAGGGCTCTTTTTTATCTGCAGCTTCCCTCAACTGGGGCTCAGTGCTGATTTAAATGCTCAGCAAATAGTTGCTCGAGGTGAGGACCAAATGCGGGGCTTGAGCTCTCAAGCAACGATGGAAATGGTCATTTCTCGTCCCACCTATGAGCGCACGCTCTCCCTTCGCTCGTGGGCGACCGGTACCGAGCGCGCTTTAGTAGAAATTTTAAAACCTGCAAAAGAAGAAGGGGTCGCTTCGCTTCGGGTGGATGCCAATATGTGGAACTATCTTCCTAAAACCGATCAAGTCGTGAGAGTGCCTTCCTCGCTGATGCTTCAATCCTGGATGGGCAGCGACTTCACCAATGATGACCTCATGAAGGCCAGTTCCCTTTCTCGCGATTACAAACACACTATCATTCGTAAGGGGACGAAGAATCAGGAAGCTGCTGTTCTGATCGAATGCAAACCGAAACCGTCGGCGCCTGTCGTTTGGGGAAAAGTGATGCACTGGGCCCGTCTGTCAGATTTCTTGCCAGTACACCAGGAATTTTTCGACGAAAAAGGAAAGCTCGTACGAACCATTACTTTCTCTGATTTTAAAACCATGGACGACCGTATTATCCCCACACGATTGCATATTCAACAGGCCGGAAATCCCAAGGAAGCCACTACGGTGACCTACGAAAAGATCGTTTTTAACAAAGAAATTCCGATGAGTGTTTTTTCGAAAGAGGAAATACGTCGAATGTCACAAAAAGGAAAAGTCATCACTGCAGGTTGGTTTTTGGATCCCAGAAAAGTGAGGAACTAATTGTGGACCATTACTTTTTAAAACTTTCTTGGAAAAATATCTGGCGTAATCGGCGGCGAACCTTGCTGACCATCAATGCGATTGGCTTTGGGGTCATGGCTTTGGTGGCGCTCTACAATTACTACGATGGCTTTCACGATCAAGTCATCCAAAACGTGATTCGCTATCAGAGCGGCCACTTATTGGTCACTGCACCCTCTTATCACACCAGAATGGCGACTAACTTAGTGGTCACGGATCCCGGCCCGGTCGATCAATGGCTCGCCACTCAAGAGCCCGTAAAGGCGTTCAGTCACCGCATTTTAGTTCAAGGCTTAGTGAGTACAGCTCAAGGGTCGGCCAACATTGTTTTTGCTGGCATTGAGCCGGAACGTGAAAAAGAAGTCACTCGCTTTGCTGGAAACATGGTTCAAGGAAGTTATTTTGGTGATACTCAACAAAAATCAATTTTGTTGGGATCAGAACTTGCCCACCTTCTGCAGGCGGAAATCGGATCTAAAGTGGTTGCCCTCACTCAAGGAGTCGATGGATCGATCGGAAACGAACTGTTCTTTGTGGGGGGAATTTTTGAAACACACTCCGACTTTGATAAAAACATGGCTTTTATCCGCATCCAGGATGCGCGGCAATTGTTGAGCTTAAGTGAATCTGCAGTTCATCAAATTGCTATCGTTCTTGCAGGAGAGGAATATTTAACTGCTGTCCAAGACCAATTTCTTAAAACATTTTCTCACTCAAGTTCGGAGCTTCAAATGTTAAATTGGAAAGAAGTACAAAAGCCACTGATGGCGATGATAGAGTTGAATAAAAGTGCGAATCGTCTTCTGATGTTCATCATTATTTTTGTAGCAGCCTTAGGCATCGCGAACTCCATTCTGATGAGTATTTTAGAGCGCACCAGAGAATTTGGTGTGATGTTGGCTATTGGAACCACAAAAAAAGAAGTGGTGAAGATGGTCATTATGGAAACGCTCTTATTGAGCTTGGTCGGTGTCGCATTGGGAAACCTTCTCGGGGCTTTGGTCACTCAATTTTTCCATTACTACGGCTTTGATCTCGCTTGGCTTTCATCACAGAAACTTGTGGTTCAGGGCACTATCATTCAAACCGTGAGCTATCCCGCTATCCAATGGCGCAACAGCTTACTGATTTCAGGCATCGTATTCATCTTATCGCTGATTGTTTCTTTCATCCCGATTCGTCATGTCAGCCAATTAAACCCTGTGAAAGCATTGAGGGCCATATGATCTTATCGTTTCAGAAAGTGGGTAAGCAATACTCTGCATTGGAAACTGCTGTTCACGATGTCTCCTTCGAAGTCGGTGCTGGCGAATTTACCGCTTTAGCGGGCCCATCCGGTTCAGGAAAGACGACGCTTTTAAATTTGGCAGCGGGTTTAGACTTTGCAAGTTCTGGAAGAGTACTTTTTCTTGGAAAGGACCTGAGCCGACTGAATAAAGTGGAACTCTCACAGTTGCGACGTGATGAAATCGGGTTTGTATTTCAAAGCTACAATTTATTTCCTGTGCTGACCGCTTTAGAAAACGTTGAATATCCCCTTGCACTCAAGGGCATTTCACCTAAAGACCGGAAGCGAGCAGCTCTGAGAGCTCTGGAAGAAACGGGATGCGGCGAGCTCCATCAGCGTTATCCAGCAGCACTCTCAGGAGGGCAACAACAGCGAGTAGCGATTGCTCGGGCCATTGTTTCTCTTCCCCGAATCGTCTTTGCAGATGAGCCAACAGCGAACTTAGATTCTCATACGGCTAAGAAGCTTTTGGCGCTTTTTAAGGAACTCAATACCAATCGGAAAATTACCTTTCTGTTCTCCTCTCATGATCCGTTGGTGTTGAATATGGCAGGAAGGATCATTCAGGTTTGCGATGGACAGATCAAATCAGACACACAGAGCAAGAAACCAACAGTCGTCATGGGTCCACCTGAGCATTCGAATAGCCATTTGGCTGCTATTCAGTCGAGGTATTCCTTCGGCCATAGCTGAAAATTGGAATATTGAAACAGGGGGCTCTTTCAAGTCCTTTGTTACTTTCCAAGAACTTCGACAAACAGGACTTTTTCCCAGAGACACCGTATGGGGGAATGAAGAGCGGCTGCGTTTGCAATTAGAAGCTTCGTATCGCTTTTTGCGATTAGAAGCCGCTAACGAAACGTTTCTGAATTACCAGCAAGCGAATAGAAGCGTCTTCCCTATTCCAGATTTTACACCTGCTTCTTCTTGGAATACCAATCACCGTTGGGTTCCCAATGATTCACTTTCCATTCTTAATCGTTGGGATCGCGCTTACTTACAAATCAATGCGGACCCCTTTCAAGTTCTTATAGGAAAACAAGTCATCCCGTTGGGAGTCGGTCAGATTTTCAATGCGGTTTCTCAAATGCAACGCTACCCCCTCATTTTTATTGATCCGGAGTTTCCTAAAACGGAGGACGCGGTTTCGGTGATTTATTCAGGACCATGGCAATGGGAAGCAAGATTTTTGCCCAAAGCCCCTGGACAACGGGAGGATAATTTTCATCTACGCACCAAGGGGAGCTTATTGGACATCGATGTGGGGCTCATTGCAGGACGTTCAGATGACAAAACTTTTGCTGGGTTTGAAGCTGCTGGCAATTGGGGGGAATCATTGATCCGTGGGGAAGTTTCAGGATACCGATATCGAAATCATCACTACGGGCAAGCCCTTCTGGGATGGGATCACGTTTTTTCCGCTACTTGGAGTACCAAGTTTGAAATTTTCTATAATGGATTTGGTGAAATTTCGGGACAGACGCTTGGAGTATTTCCGCATCGCTCAACTCCTTTTCGAGGCACTTGGTATGTTGGCAATTTCACAACCTGGGAAATCCATTCACTTCTCAAAGCCAATCTACTTTCTGTATGCAATTTGCAAGATAGCTCCGCTCTCTTCCACGCTTATTTGAACTACAGTCTTTCCAATAGTGTAGATCTTTTAGGAGGCCGATTCTTCAATGTGGGTGCGGGTAAGGAGGAATTTGGGGGGCAAGTACCCTTCGGGCTTCAATTCGGATTGGGCCAGCCCGATATCAGTTATTTGGCTCTTCGTTGGTACTTTTAACTAGGCGAATTATATATATCGTGGCGTAAGCCTTTGTTTTACTTCAAGATTAGGAGATTGAACAAAGAATATGACAAGCTGCTCCTGAGAGTTGCATCGAATATCAAAAAGATACGACACCAGCTGGAACTGACCCAGGAAGAAGTCAGCTCAAAAGGTGGATTCAACACCCGTTTTTATCAGAAACTAGAAAGCGGGCGCTATAGCCCCAATCTCTATACTCTCTTCCGCTTAGCCTCAACGCTCAAGGTTAAAATTACAGACCTCTTCAAATAGAACTTATTTGGGTAACCCGCAATTCGGTAAGCTCAAGTCGAGTTGGTGGTCTGCCCCAAGGCAGTTGTACACCCAAGAAGTCTGTTGGCCATAATTGAGGCCTTTTTTGAAAGTGATCTTCCCTTCCGCATCCACTTCACACGGATTGTTTTCCGTGCATTTCTGCCCGCTTTCATTGCCCGTATTATTCACACCAATCACCACTTTGGTGCCCCGAGCGATGATGGGGGAACCCGAAGTCCCAGGAATGGTCTCACAACCCGGTTGGCTATACCGGATAGAATCTTCCCACACCCAACCCCCTTCATGCAGCTGGTGGACCAGACCATCATGTCGACAAGAATACCCTCGTTTCCAGTATCCTGAGAGAATTTCAATCTCAGTTTTGGGATCCGCCGGAGTATTCGATAAAGTGAGCGGTTTGATGTTATGTGCGCTTAAAATTTCAGAATAAGTTTCTTTCAAGAGATAGAGCGCCATGTCTGTTTTGGTCATTGTGGCATAGATCAGTTTCTGAGCTTGAACTCTGCCCAACGGGTTTGCATTCTTACTTAACAAAGTAAAAAACCGAGAGGCGGGTTGATCCTTTGCAATTTTACCTGGAGCTAGGAATCCATTTTCTAAACAATGTCCATTCGTAAGCACCATCGCTCGTTGATGGTCTGAGGAGTCTTCAAACCGAACCAAGCTCCCAGAACAGTTTGAGAGCGCCACAATGCCTTCAAAATCATAAGTGTCAGTCATCGCCATCGAATAGTCCTGAAGCACCAAGTTTTGTAAATTCTGAGGCGTTGGAAGAGGCAACGTAAAAGCCCGACCAGCACTCAGTGCGAAGAGAAATAGAACAAAACGATTTCGAATCATGGGTTCTCCCTGAAATTTAGAATGGTCCAACTGTACTCGGATGAGAAGCAATCTAGAAGAGAAAATCAATTAACGCAATGCTTCAATTTAACTAGAAGGAAACTCCCATGAAGATTTTGTAAGTGGGATCTTGAAATCGGGTGTGCGCCAACCCTACAGAAAGGCTCTTGACTAAAAACTCTCCAAAGAGCGGGTAATCGACTCTGCGACCGTAAGCCAAAGAGACTGTGAGAGCGCTCCCACTGGGACTGGGCCAAAATTCCATGCCCATTCCCCCCTCAACAAATTCTTTTCCCAATGAGTACCGCCCTAAAAGCGAGGTTTCGATTGCTGCAAAAGCATCGCCCACTCCCAATTCAAAAGCGAAACTGCTCCATAAGCTCTGAGAGCCCAATTTTCATAAGTCAATCCAGGAGTGAATCCTAAAGCCATCGAAGGAAGCGACCCGGTTCCGCTAGGCATCACCTGCATCAAATAGTAGGGCCTCACTTCAAACCAACTCTCGAACGTTTTTACCTCGTGCTCACCATCTGCAGAACTCCAAATCACGGTCGTATCGATATGTGCTACTTCGCGCTCCGGTTTATCCAAAAGGGCAAGATATTCCTGAGCCTGAACATCTCCCAACTCTCGCGCACGCTCCAGCCATTTGCGGGCCTTTTCTACTGTTTTATGATCCGATTTCTCCATCAGAATCATTCCCGCAAGTGCCTTTTGGGACATCACTTCATCTTGCTGAGCGGCAGCTAGAAAATTCTCCTCTGCCAAAGCTTCATTTTTCTCAGTGCCCTGTCCATACAAATATTGGGTCCCCAAAAGCATTTGGGCTTGGATGAATCCCGCATCTGCTGCCAATCGGTTCCAGTAGAAAGCCTCTGAGAAATCTGAGGGAATGCCGTGACTTCCGTAATAAGTGTTGTAGCCCAGAGCGGCTGCTGCTTCGTTGACTCCGCGTTGAGAAAGTTCTTTCAAATGTGCAGTAAGGGTTGCGTATTGTTTGCTCTCCAAAAGATACAGCGTAAGATCCGTTTGGGCTTCCCGACTGCCCTGATTCATTTTACGAATCAATTCTTTTTTGTCGTTCTGGTTTTTTACTTTTACATACGAGCTCGCAACTCTGAGCGGACACTCTAATTTCAAAGTTTGATTTTCCAAAGCAAACTGACAGTTGAGATTCCCTATGGGAGGACACGTGAGTCGAAATTTCTCGTTTTCAAAATCAGATTCCACCGTTACCTGAAGCTTCAAACTTCCCTCTGTTCCTGAATTGGAAGAAAAAACTCCCGCCACTGCACAATTGGCTCCCTTGAAAACAAAACGACATTTTTTATTGAATTCAAATGAATTGAGCGTTGCTAAGTCGACATATTTTCCAGCGCCCGGAGTAGGGCATTCCTCTGCGGAGAGAACCTGTGAACATAAGACTGGAACGCAGAACACAAGAAAAAGAAAACGACCGATAGTCATACCTGACTTATCGGTCGGTTTTCCCTGGAGTATTAAGAAGTTGTGGCGCGGTCCGCCAACTCCAGTTACGGACAGTCTGACGCAACCACCCGACACAACTCCGGCTTTTCAGCATTTTCCCTGCAGTAACTCATCGCGATTTCTTTTGCAGTCTCAAGTTGGGCATCTTGACCCCATCCGTAAGATCCCACCAAATCCTCCGTTGCAAATGCTAAGCACATATCTCGAATCACTGTGATCTGCTCGCAATCGGCTTTCCCACAGGCGGCCTTTGCGGAAACTTCTGCCTCTGTCGATTTTTTATCTTTTCCCATCCCAATCTCTCCAGTGGTGGGGGATTGAAAGAGAGCAATAAAAGTAGAGTCGAATCGAAATTCGGCTACCCCTCGATATCCGGCTTCAACTAGTTTCCCAAAAGCTATTTTTTGAGGAGCTGGAGCGTCCTCCGGAATCGATTCTCGAGCTTCACAACTTCCATCATTCAATTCGGCGTAATCAAACCTGCTATCTGGATTCACACATCCCAAAACTTTATCTGCAGAAGGAGTATATTCCGCCCATTCCGGGTAAATTTCATTGGAAGTCGCTAAAACATAAATAGCTTGATTGGAGGGAAAATTTCCCACTTGTCGGCAGCTATTTTTCTTAACCTCCCACCAGCCTTGCGTACGCCACTCATTATTTTCAAAAAATCGGACTGCAATGTAGGCCTCCGAACTTTGGGAATCATTACAGACTTTCACCGTAGCCCCTGAGGAATTATCATCAGCTCGCATCGGAATTCCCGACCACACAGCCAATGCACAGACTAACCCAAGTACAGATTGTTTTTTCATAAAAGCACCTTCCTTTTCATTCTGTGCTCCTTGTGCAAGGGGTGGACCATTCTCTTTTATGGTCAGCGGGTAAAAAACTTCTTTTTTTTTAAACACGAAAATTGCAATTTGTGACCCTGCCCGTAAAAAACACACGGTTTTTTGAAAAATACGTGCACTTAAGCTCAAAAAAGGGCATTCTGTGCGCCAAATGGAATCTCTTACTGCTGTTTTGCCTTTTGTTTTGGGAGTCCTGGGAACTACCTTGGGCTTTGGCATCTTGTCTCTTCTCTTGGGTATTGCACCTTTTATTGGTCTGGTCTTTTTTGGAGCCTCTGAAACACTGCCACTGATATTGGGACTCTTGGGCACCGGATTATTCCTAACTTTTTTTTCGGCGCTCAGAAAAAATATCGATTGGGCTGACTTTTTCCGTTTGGGACTGTTTGTGTTTTTTGGGGCGAGCCTTTCTTTTTATTTCACTTGGGAATTTTATTTTCGCTATTCCAGTTTTTTTCTTTTTGCAGCAATGCTGATTTGGTTGGGCGCTCTCCCCTTTATTCCTAGAACTGTTCCAGACCGGCAGTTTACATTTTTTCCGATTTTTTCTAATTTGGTGCATGGCTTGCTCGCCGGTTTAATGGTGGGCACCTTGGGCTTTGCTGGCTTTCCACTTTTAGTTCCTTTCCTCCAAATCTTTAGAAAAATGGATCGCTCCCGAGCTGTTAGCACTTCCCTTCCCTTAGGCATCGTGAGCTTATTTGCGCTGGGCCTGGTACTTTCAACGCCCAGAACTGGGTTTGGAGCCTCTTTTTTTGCTCCCCTTGTTGACGATAGATTGTACGTGAAAGTGATCTTGCTCAGCATAGTGGGGCTCTTAGGCGGTCTTAGTGTGGGAAGAAAATTGCTTTCGTCTCTTTCCCCATTTCTGGTTTCGCTCATTCAGTTTCTTTTTATTGTTACGACCTTAACGTGGAGCTGGTGGCACGGCAAAAGTGTCCTCCCCTGTTTTAGTCGCAATCCTTTGAGTTGCATCCAATGCTTTCAAAAAGGGTCGGAGCCCTTAGGATGGGAGCTATTTCTAAGTAAGGCCACCGATTTGGGTAAAGATCCTACCGTGAGTGTGGTCATCAATTCTTGTGGGCAGCCCCTCGGGATCCATCACACTGAAACGCAAAGAACGGATCTCATCATAGAGCTGCCTGGAAAAGATCTGACAGTGGGAATCCAGCAAGCTTCAGGTGCTTACTCTGAAGCTTGGGAAGGATTGCGGATCAAAAGAATTCGAAAGCAGAGAGCCTATTTTGATCGCGCTGGGTGTGCAGGTAACGCAGCTCTTTCCCGTCGAAAACTTGAGACGCGAGTAGGTACCACTACCATTTTGAACCAGTCTGAATATTGGGATGTTCGTGAGGCGCTTTCGGCATTTTGGTACGCGAGCTATCGAGATGGCGAAGGAGATTGTGTGAATCAAAGCGGGATGATTAAAGCTTCCAAAGACATGGGAGTCTATGCGCTGAACTTAAAAGACAAGGCGCAACTCCCAGGTGAGCCGCTCACAGATGAAAACTGCTGTCACAAGTTTTTGCAAAAGGAATCTTTTGCCAGCACCCTTTATTTTTCTGATGAATCTTGCTCGAGCGCAGCAATGGCAACGGACGATGATGGGCCCAATGGAATCGAACGATCTGTCTTGTTTCATCAAGGGAAGTATTATCGGATCAAAGACCAGTTGCCAGAATTCGAATATCACAGTTATTTGGCCAGCGGAAAAGAGTGCGTAAAACAAGACGGGCTCTTATCGCCGCTCAGTGAACGACAAGGGTTTGTAATTGAGGAAATCCAGCAGCCAAGAAACTTCTCCGATCGGTTACCTCTGTCCATCCGCTCCCTACACGCTCGGGACTTAAGATTTTGGCTGTAGGTAGCCTTGATCTTTCGTAGTCCCTGTGTTTGAATTTTCTTATGAAAATGATTACTGCATTTTTACTTTTGGTAGCCCCTCTGCTTCACGCCGATCCTATTGAAATGCCCTGGCAACAGGAGCTTTCAAATACGTCCTCGGGTTACACGGACCAGGAAGCGGCTGGAAAGGTTCGCTACTACCTGAGGCAGGAGCTGAAAGATTGGGAAGGCCTCTGTGAGGTGGGTAACGGAAAATTTCGCGCCGAGTTTGGAAAAACTACTTGCGATCAATTTTATCCCGAATGCTGGGAATGTACTGGCACTGCGACTGCTTATTGTGATCCGTAACTATAAAAGCTTATCTCACATTTGCTGAACAGGTTCCATGCCCGCTTGGGCCTTTCACCGTAACACTGAAACTTCTCGGATAGGTTGTTCCATTACAAGTCAGAACTCCAGAGGCTGCTTTATTACCTCGAGCAATAGTCCATCTGGGATTTTGAGGTGTGCTGAACGGATTCGAAACCAAGCTACTCGCATTGGTAATTTTCAAACTAAAGTTGCAGTTTCCAGTAGTCGCATTTCTTTTTTTATAAACAACATCGAGCGTGCACTGGGGTAACGGAGCCACTGGGTTAGTTCCCGTAAATTCCGGGGGGCCAAAGGCCAATCGATATTTACTGTCCGTATCACCAAAACTCTCAATTGTTGCCTGGATGTCCCCTACGAGTGCGGACAGGTTGGGACCAGAACCGGTCCCACCAAAAGTTACCTGACTGACAAGGAACGGAGTCACGCCAGACTGGTCCTTATAGAGGAGAATGGAGGAAGAAGTGGAATCGCCGGTAACCATAGTTTCATAAAAAGGGGCATAAGAACGTACTGCACTAGAAAAGTAAGTTTCATTTCTGGGTTGGAAAAAGCCAAAACGGGTTCGGGAATAATCATTGGAGTACATATTCACTCCAACAAGAAGCGCTTTATTTTCCTGATCAATTCTTAAAATGGGGCAGGTGGATTGAGCAACATCTTGTAATCCCAAGGGGGCAACGAGTTTCATGGGTTTGATACTGGGAGGCAAATCCTCTTTTAGTCTTACGACTGCAACATCTATTTCAAAATTACTGTTGTTGCCAGAGCCTAAGTACTTTACTTCATCAACCACTCGGGAGACTACTTGGTTATCAATAGTGAGAAACCGAACGGTTTGCCCTGGCCAAGCATGCCAGCCATAGTGCTTAGTGTAGAGTAAATGCCGAGGAGTGACCGCAACTCCACGAGGAGCGTTTCTAGTAGATTGGACCGCTGTTAAATCTAATCCAAAAGCCCAACTAGAAGAGAGATACTTATCCCCGTCTCGCCAAAGCATCACGTTTTGAGCAGTCTTTCCTGCAATCCGAGTATTGACTTCGATTGAGCATCGTTTCAACCATTCTGCTGAGGAATAATAAGCTGCCAGACTTCGTTGTGGGATTTTGGGGGAGTACCCGTAAGTGATACTCACACTCACCAGGAGAGAATAAACTAGTAGTAAACGGTTCCGCATACGATCCTCAGGGGACACGATAAGCAAGTTAGAAGCCAGGAAACTCAATGAGACAACGTATTTTAAATGCGAAATTTATCGTTTAAGAGAAGAGTTCTGACGAAAATTGGCTTGCTATTGTGTGATTACTTCTCAATCGGGTGAAGACTAGGTGAATTCAGGAAAGGAGCCGCTTTAGATTGCTGAGCGAGCCTATTGAACTCTTTGGTTTCGTTTCAGGCTTACTTTGAGATTTATAATGGATTGATAAAGAGAAAGCTTATGGTCCTACTAAGGGAAGAAAGGAACGGATTGTCTCTTTTTATTCCGAATCAGGGCTCAGATTGATCCTGAGGGAGCGTTTTTCTGTGAGCAATACCAGATCAAAAAGTACAAACTTGGGACGTGCCCCTAAAAATGGAACTCTTCGGTTGTAAAAGGACTACGGCTCGATGGCACATATGAGATCCATCGCTTTATAGGGTCCCCACCCACATTGGCTGGCGTAAGTGCCGGTTCCAGTGCATTGGAGATCATAGCCTCTCTTTCCGGGGTTCCAGACTGCTTTCCATCCATAGGAGACTGCATGCCCACGACCATTACAGTAATTGTAGTTCCACTCTTGTCCTGGGTTGTACCCACAGGCGACAACCCACTCGTCGTTGGGACAGCGGATGTTAGAACCATACTGTGAAATAATAACTGACCCACTCGCTTTCGAAACCGAACACCCCACCACATTGTTCGAAGGGCTCGTCGCTGGAGTATCTGTAATCAATGTCGTCTTAAACGATTTAGTAATCGGAAATCCAGAACCCGAAGTGGGAGTCGCGGTTATAACCAGTTCTACT
>RFNT01000096.1 GCA_009927045.1 bacterium
GAGACTTAACAGATCTATTTCTGAACCAAAACATCTTAGGGCTAACTGATGTAGAGAGCCTACTGGTTGGCCCCCCAACAAAACGGAAAGATAGTAACCCAAGAACGCCAAGCTAAAAAGATCTATACAGGTCAAAGTGACGTAAACCAAATTGAGCACAACAATTTTCCGCTCAAACGGTTTAAGCAACCAATAAATGGCAGAAAACACCGATTTCGGCTGAGACAAGTCTGTCAGGTTCTCGGCCCCAACACCTTTCACCGATTGTATTTTTCTGGTTCGAAGCATTGGATGTTTTTTGAGATCCAGCTCACGGTTCTCTTCAGCCCCTCTTCAAAAGGTACTTGGGGTTGCCAACTGGTTAGTGAGCTCAGAAGTTGATTGTCTGCTAAAAGACGATTGACTTCAGACTTTTCAGGGCGAATTCGAGACTCCTCCGTTTGGATTTCGACTTCTCTACCCACGATTTGCATCAGGAGCTTCGCGGTAGTTTCAATAGACCACTCTTCTCCAGTCCCTATGTTCACAACTTTTCCCTCTGCCTCCCGACACAGGCCCAAATCAACCATCCCATTTGTCGTATCCGTAACATAATTAAAATCCCGGGTAGGGGAAAGCGCTCCCAACTTAAGGATGCCACATCCGGAAATAAGTTGGCTCGCAATGGTAGGAATCACAGCACGAGCAGTTTGCCTGGGACCGAATGTATTGAACGGTCGTGCCGTAACTAATGGCAGCCCAAATGACAGATGAAAACTTTCCGCTATTTTATCTGCTCCTATCTTCGATGCGCTGTAGGGCGATTGGCCCACCAAGGGGTGGCTTTCCTTGATCGGAACGGTCTGAGCTGTCCCATAAACCTCAGAGGTAGAGACATGAAGTAATCTGACCAGTCGGTTGTTATTCAGGCAGGCCTGCAAAACATTGAGGGTTCCACCGATGTTTGTATCGATATAGGAGCGGGCAGCTAAATAGCTGTACGGAATAGCTATTAAACTGGCTAAGTGGAATACGTATTCACACCCATCAACAACTTTTCTAACAAACTCAGCATCTCTTATGTCGCCGGGGATGCATTCTACGTGCGAAAGAATCTCGGGAGCTACATCATTGAGCCAACCCTTCTGACCCCAGGAGTTGTAAAAAATAAGGGCCTTGACCCTGGCGCCAGCTCTTACCAGGGCTTCTACTAAATGGCTGCCGATAAACCCATCGGCACCAGTTACGAACACAGTTTTTCCTGAAATTGATTCTTTCATGTTAAAGCTTCGTTCTGAGAAAAGAAGTTTCTTGCTTGATCCAATTCCGCTGGTGTTCCGATGTCACTCCAATATTCATGGATCGGAAACACAGATACCGGTTTCCCATCCTTTAGGCAATCATTCATCAAATCAGTCATATTGTAATAGCTGTCCGCCGGAACACGCTGCAGAATCTCCGGAGATAAGGAGTAAATACCAGCATTGCATAAAAACCTCTGAGAGGGCTTTTCTACAAGATCGAGAACACAGCTCCCCTCGGCCTGAATCACTCCAAAAGGAATTTTAATATGATAATCAATTGCCGCAACGGTAAGTTCCACTCCCTGCTTTAGATGAAATTGGAAAAGGCTAGCAAAATTGAACGTGGTTAAAACGTCGCCGTTCATCACCAAAATAGGCTTTTGAGGTCTTTCGGGCAGCAAGGACAGTGCTCCTCCGGTTCCCATTTTCTTTTTTTCCCGCAGATAACAAATTTCAATGCCAAGTTCAGATCCATCTTTCAAATAATCTTCAATAACGTGACTTAAATAATTTACCGAAAAATAAATTTTCTTAATCCCAGCCTTTTTCAATCTGGTGATTTGTCGTTGGAGCAAAGGAACCCCCCCAATGTCTACCATGGGCTTGGGAATTTTTTCAGTAATCGGTCTTAAACGCATGCCCTCGCCACCAGCCATTATTACGGCGAAGTCAAAACCAGAAGAAGCTTGCTCAAACTCACTCGGACACAAGTCTCTTAAATGAACAATCTGTAAAAACCGAGATCGCTCATCAACTATGGGAATTGCCAAAACATTGCCATTTTTCATCAGATTGAGAATGTGAGCCTCGGCACTCAGCTCCGGAGCAGTAAGCGGATGCGGATTCATCGCTTTGGACACTTCGGTTTCCAATGTCTCTCCGGCTAAAAGCGCTCTCCTTACATCCCCATCAGTTACAGTACCTAAGAGTTTTCTATCCTCATCCACCACGATAGCGATGCGACGAATGCTTTTTTCAATTACGCGAACAGCCTCGACGAGCTTGGAATTGGGAGAAAGCAACTTTTCTATCATCGGAACCACCCATCCCGAGTCTCCCCGCGAAGAGTCATTTGTTTTCTAATGAGTTTTTGGTCGATAGGAACAGAGGCCAAGACCTGAGCTATTTTGGGGCCGGCGTCACCCATCCAGTAGGGATTCGCACCTTCTTGGCATCTTTTTATAAATCCCTCATCGAATAAGCATCTTTGAACAGCAGAATAAATTTCTTCTGTTTCATAATTTACATCTAAAACATTTTCTCCTCTGAGTCGTCCGTTTTGACGAGAACCAATGTTTACGGCGGGACATCCAAAAGCAGGTGTCTCTTTTAATCCGGAGGAGGAATTACCCACACATGCAACACGGCTCGATGGGTTCTTCGCCAGTCCCAGTATTCCGTGATAGAGATGACGCCCGAGAGATCTGCGAACTAAAATACCTTCAATTTTTTGAGCATTTAAACCTTCCAAACTTTCAATAATCGCCTTACCACCGGCGTCATTGTTGGGATAGGTGACCACACATTGTATGCCTTCACCTGCTAATCTTTTAATGGCCTGAAGTGAGGGCTTTACTTGATCGGCCGCTCTATCAAATTCAGTGGTCACAGAGTGCTGCGTAAATAAAATAATCGGTCTCAACACATCAAGCCCAAGCTGCTCATAAACTTCCGAGGGCCCTGCAAAACGCCCTTCAGAAATCAGGTCAATAGCAGGAAAACCAACTGTGTGAACACGCCACGGCTCTTCCCCCATGGCTAGGATTCGGTTCGTTGCTTGCTCATTGGTAGTAAAGTGCAGGTGCG
>RFNT01000174.1 GCA_009927045.1 bacterium
ACATGAACTGCGATAGAAGCTCACCACCCTAATAAGGCCCTTCCGGAATGTCAATTTGACAGCTGAAACTCCAAAAAGAGTTCTGAATAGCCCAACAGCAGGATCCAAAGGATGCGACGAGAAGTCCGGCTGTCGGGCAAAGTAAGACCCCCCACCCGCCGCAGAAAAGCCCCCAAATCTTCTATTTTTCTCTTCTCATCGACCAGTTGGACTTCGGAGATTGGGTATTCCGGCATCCACTTTCCGTTAAGCCACTCCTTGATTTCCGCCTTTTTTTGCAGATAGGTCTCACCGGGAGTGAGCCCCCAAGGGATGCCGTCATCCTCCAGAGGTCTGAAATGGGGTCTCCACCTCTCCATTTGCTCATCTAAACTGAGACCGCCCAACGGATGATAAGCATCGAATAAATGACGATACATCGGATTAGGTGCCTTACCTAAAGCCACCTTCCAGGGATTGGTTGGTGGATACTCTTGAAAATCCGTCTGAAAGAAGGGTTCTGGAATGGAAGCCTCTGGGTTCAAGATGTCCGCAACGTTTGCAGAAGTGTTTTTACCTCGCAACAACGAACGAACCTCAGAAGAAAGCTTCAAAGGCTGCTCATGAGTTCGAGTTTGTAATCTTCCTCCCAAAATAGCCAAGCGAAGAAGTCGTGCTTTGTGGCGAAGCTCAACACGGTTCCTCAAATCAAAGAGTTCATGTTTTTGGCCCTGGGATAGGATCTGGGGCGCTGAACGAAAAGCTTTAGGAACCGCACATAAAATAAAATTGGATTTCAAACTTTGCCATAAATCTAAGTAGTGTAACCAGAATGCAGGATCCAGACCCTTGAGTTGAAGCTTCTCCTCCATCACTTTCGGATTCCCCCACGGTCGATGAAAACAAAACCCCCAATTCAATCCCGCTTCATCCAACAGGTGAGCCAGTTCTTGCCCGGTGAAACCCCGGTCAGAGGCATGCAAAAACCCATCAACAATCCCCGGAAGATTTTTCGAATCGGGATATTCAAAGAAGGTAGCTTTCAACGGATGCCCTGAAGGGAGAGTTTGCATCAAACGAATTAATCGTTGAGGATGATCCGTTTGAATGGGCCCCATGCCGAGAAGTTTTGCTAGTTTCTGAATTTGAAAAACTCGCTGACGCCCATAATGCGTATAAACCATCACTCTCAAAATACCGTGAGGATGGAGTCTCTCCGAAAGGGCTCGAAGCACTTTTCCTGGGTCGGGTAAACTCATGAGCACTCCGTAGCACTCAATGAAGTCAAATTTTTCATCGGGATAGGTTTCAAGCTGGTTGAGATCCAGTGCGCCAAAACAAACATTGCTAATCCCCTGAAGTCGACACCGCTTTTGGGCTCGCTTCAACGAGGCTTCGGAAAGATCTGTCGCCAAAATACTGGCTTGAGGGTTCGCCCGGGAGAACGCGTAGGGTTGAAAAGTTCCGCATCCAGCAATCCATATTTGGGGTTCTGGATGGGTTGACGTCCTAGACGACGAAACATCCAATCTAAGTTGAGTTGCCACAGGTGATCCCGGTGCAACCTCGCCCAGAGCGGAATTTGGGGATATGGCCAGTTCTCATATTGCTGTTTTACCGAACTGACTGAATCGGATGAGGACATTTCCTGATCCTAACTGATAACATGTTGCGTTACGACGAGAATTTGGACGGTGTCTCACTTGACTGCCCTCTATTACCCTCTAGAATCTTTCTCATTGTTTTAACCTCTAAGGAGCCTCCGGGAAGTCCAAATGGAAAAAAGAATCAATGACTGTAGTATCCGCGTAGCTACTGTGAATGGAACGGGTAGCCAATCTTCCAATAATTTACTTTTTAAATCCTTATTCCGAATGGGGATTGGAGTGTGCGCGAAGAATCTCTTCCCCTCCAACATTCAAGGATTACCCACTTGGTTTCAAATCCGTGTGAGTCCCAAAGGGTATCAAAACTTACGAGAGCATGATGATATTGCAGTACTGATGAATGCAGAAACTGCTCGTGAAGACATTGCAGCAATGCGCCCAGGCTCTACTATTTTTTATAACTCCAGCATCATCAAAGTAGCACCCGAAGAAGTGAAGCCTGGAATGGTGGTTTATGCGCTCCCTGTAGAAGAGCTGGCCAAAAAAATCACTGACGCAAAATTACGCCATCTTTTGAAAAACTTATTTTACGTCGGAGCTCTTTCACATTTGTACGGCATTGAAGAAGATGTGATGAAAAGCGTGATCAAAGATACTTTCCGAGACAAACAAAGTGCTATCGATGCCAACATTGCTGCTCTTCAAGTGGGTATTGACTACGCAAAAGAGAATTTCAAAAAACAAGATGCCTTTGAATTTCAAAGGTCCAACGTGAATCAAGGAAAGATCGTAACTGAAGGAAACACGGCTTCTGGCTTAGGAGCTATTTATGCTGGCTGCACGGTAGTGGCTTGGTACCCCATCACCCCTTCGAGCTCTTTAACTGAGTCCATGGAAAGCTATCTTAAAAAATTGCGGATGGATAAGGACGGCACTGCTCGGTATGCCGTCGTTCAAGCAGAAGATGAATTAGGTGCTATGGGAATGGTGCTAGGGGCTAGCTGGGCTGGAGCGCGTGCTATGACCGCTACAGCAGGTCCAGGAATTTCTTTGATGCAGGAACTCTTGGGCTTAGCTTACTACGCAGAAATTCCTGCAGTGCTGTACAACGTGCAGCGAGTGGGACCTTCCACAGGACTTCCGACTCGAACTCAGCAGTGTGATGTCACTTCTTGTGCCTTTGCATCTCACGGCGATAAACGTCATATCCTCTTGTTCCCAAGCTCTCCCAAAGAGTGCTTTGAAATGGGGGAAGACGCTTTCAACTTAGCAGATCGCATGCAAACTCCTATTTTTGTGATGAGCGATCTCGACTTGGGAATGAATCAGTGGGTAGACGATGAACTCGTTTACAAAAAGCCCAAATATGACCGAGGGAAAATACTCAATGCTGAACAGCTAGAAAAAGCGAAGGACTTCGGCCGCTATTTAGATGTAGATGGTGATGGGGTTTGTTATCGGACTTTACCGGGCACCAACCATCGAAAAGCAGCTTTCTTCACTCGGGGTTCGGGCCATGATGAATATGCTCGCTACACAGAAAGCCCTGTAGTCTACGCCCGAAATATGGACCGTTTGGCAAAGAAATTTCAAACAGCAAAGAAATATGTGCCAAAGCCCATTCTGACTGGAAAAGACTCAGCAAAAATTGGAGTGATTGCTTACGGAACCACTCATCACGCTCTCACAGAAACGTTAGAGCGGTTAAAGAATGACAACATCAAATACTTACGAGTGAGATCTTATCCGTTCACTTCTGAAGTAGAGGAGTTCATCAAATCGTGTGACCGAGTGTTTGTGGTTGAGCAGAATCGAGATGCGCAACTCCGACAACTGATTGAAATCGATATTCGCGGTTATCAAAATAAACTCTTCAGCGTTCTGTATTATGGAGGCTTCCCTATTTCGGCAGACTTCATCGAACGTGAACTTCAAAAAGCACTAGGATAATCATTATGACAACACCAGCTACCTGTAATCGAATCGGTTTAGAAAAAGCAGATTACTCGGGAAAACCCTCGACACTCTGCAAAGGCTGCGGACATGACTCCATCACGGCATGTATCATCGAAGCCTATTACCAACTGGGAGTTCCTCCTCATACCCTCATGAAGTTTTCGGGTATTGGATGCTCTTCCAAAACCCCCACTTACTTCGTCGATCGAGCGCATGGGTTTAATAGCGTGCATGGACGAATGCCGGCCATTGCCACAGGGGCAAACCTCGCGAATCACAAACTCACGATGATTGGTGTTTCGGGAGACGGGGACACCGCGAGTATCGGCATGGGCCACTTCTGTCATGCAATTCGAAGAAATGTGGACATGGTTTATATTATTGAAAACAACGGAACTTATGGTCTTACCAAAGGCCAGTTCTCTGCAACGGCTGATTTGGGCTCAAAAGCGAAAAAGGGTTGGTCCAACCCCTATCCCACTATTGATTGCTGTGCAGTGGCGATTGAATTGGGCGCAAGCTTCGTCGCTCGTTCCTTTTCTGGGGATAGAAAGCAAGTGATTGCGCTGATCAAAGCTGCTTACGCACATAAAGGAATCGCTGTTTTGGATATCATTTCTCCTTGTGTCACTTTTAACAATCACGAAGGCAGCACCAAAAGTTACACATTTGTGAAGGAACATGATGTTGTTCTTCAAGAGCTTGGCTTCATTGCTCCTCAAGAAAATATCGAAGTGGAAATGAAAGATGGGGAAACCAAGGAAGTTTCTCTTCACGACGGCTCCCGTTTGACCGTCAGAAAATTAGGAAGAGATTACGACTACACTAACCCTGTGAAAGCAATCGAATCTATCCATCAAGCACGTGCTAAACAGGAACTGATTACGGGGCTTTTGTATCACAATCCTGGATTCAGTGATCATGCTGAGCTGATGCATTTAGGTGCTAAGCCTCTGTGCGAAATGACAGAAACTGATTTGGATCCAGGCCCAGAAGTCATTGCCAAGATCAATAAGTCGTTTAAATAATTTCGTAAGCAATCAAAAAGCGAGTTGAGTCTCTAGGTAGGCGCCTGTGTAGGGGGGCACTTGCCGACACACCCCAGAAGCACACTGAGTGCCTCCGCTCGTTTGTCCAACAAAGCCTCGTGCCGTGAGCATTCCAGTTTTGTAAGTTGCTGATCCATTCACAAAGTGATTTCCTAATTCCGGAATATTAGTGGGCATGTATTCATAACCAAAACCCAAATTGAAACTCTCTGAGAAAGTGTAAGTAGTGAGAACTGCATTGCGCTCTTCTCGGATAGGAATCGGAGATAAAATCGCCTGATTCAAAAGCTGCTTTCTCAATTCAATTTCTACGTATTGACCTTTTGCGGTTTTAATTTTTCCCTTTAACGATCCATGGGCCAGATTATTCTTTTCCGGCATCCACCGATAACCCCCTCGAGCTTCCATTTCAAAGCCTGTGCCCCACTTCAATTTTGAGAAAACTAACGGGTGATGAATGCTCGTTTTCAATTCTCTGTCCTCACCTCTCAAGTAGCTGGCACCTAAAGATGAAGCCCGTTCTTCACCAAAACGTCCTTCCACTGACCACCGAGCGGCAGAGACATCGCTATTGTTGGTGGCCAGAACAATTTCTTCTTCTAAAGTAGGGGGCCTTTGAAAATCATACACAAATTGCCGATAGTCTTTAGCCTCGAGCTTGGTCTTAAAAGCTAAATCAGAATAAGTAAGTGCTGCAAAACTAGCATAGCCCCGCGGTTTTTTCTTAAATCCTTTGCTGGAAGTGGCAGCTTCCCAATCCATCCAATTCGTTTCAGCATACGCGTCTAATCCAGGTAAAATATCCCGAGACTCTAAACCCACTCCGTAAGTGTTGTACTTTTTATTCACTGCTTTTCCATTGGGTTGGCTTTCGGTTGTATGAAACCGACCTGTCACCTGAAAATTTGAGAATGGAGTTGCAGAGATGGCCCCTCCGGCTATCCGAACTTCCCGATTGGTCATTAAACTATCCACTGGATTAATAGCGACGGGAGCTTGCAAGGCGTTCACTCGTCCGGCTAGTCCCAGCACTGAAAGAGTTTCACTCCGGAACTGAACTGAAGCGCCCTCCAACGTATTATCCACTCCAAATGCGGGATTATTGAACAAGGCCAGTGCAATCC
>RFNT01000169.1 GCA_009927045.1 bacterium
AAACCAGTTTCTGTATTGCCTCTGATATCGTGGAGATATGGTATGGGTTGAAAAATATTGCTGAATTCCCCAAGACCTCCCTCATCGGCCCACAATCTGAACTGGTAATAGGCAGACCTGAGGCCATCGCTTCAATCAGGATATTGGGGAGATTTTCACAACTAGAAGCAAATAAAAAAGCATCTGAGGAGTGATAGAGCTCATGCAGTTTTTCAAACTGGACTTCATTTTTCCATTTCAAAAAGGTTCCGGAAGAGTCTAACCCATCAAGAGTTTTTCTTAGTTTTTTTGAATAGTTACCGTGGTTAGCACCAGCAAAAGTAATTTCCAATGGTAATCCCTGCACAGTCCGGAGTTCATGAACCGCTTGCGCAACTTCGATTTGATGTTTGTAAGGCATCACAACAGAAACATAGAGAAGTTTAAACGGGTTCTGGAAGGAATAAGCCGTTATCGGCTTTTGGGCTCGAGGAGCTAAGAAGAACCGATTCTCAATTCCATGAGGAATCAGAGCACTGGACCTGGATACTCGACCCAATTCTTTCAAAATATACTCTCTGGCATATTGGCTGAGAAAAATGATTCCATCAGCCTTTTTAAATGACCGTCCATGAAGCCATCGAAGAACTCTCATTTTCCAGTGCATAAAACTCCACCGCCCGAATAGTTGGGATTCCTTCACTTCGAAAGGCAACATATTCTGACACATGACAACGACAAGCGAGTGAGCTCTTAGGGGAATAGTGCCTCCTGGAGAAAACAAAATCGTAGATGAGTTAGCTTTCAACACCCTGGGCAAAATAAACAACTGCCAAAATAAACGTGCTCCTAAGGGAAGCTCAAAAAGAAAATGAGTTTTTTTTTCGATCCCGATATTTTCTGGAAGTTTTTTAAGAACTTTTTTTTTGGAAAAAACTGTAACTTTATAAAATCGGCTTTTTTCGGATGGGCATGCACTCAAAAGATGGATCAAATGATGTAATCCTCCCCCCTGTTGGATATTTGAGGCATCTATGATCAACTCGAAAGGTTTACTAGAGTTCAAGAAAACGCTCCAGTTCTTTAGCTGCAACAACTGAATTAGAACAGGAGGACTCAAGGATTTTCTTGTTTCTCTCCCCATGGGCAGTGATCTCGCTTGGATTGTTCAAATAATAACTCACCGCTTTTTTTATGGAGTCCGGATCGACGCTGCACTCAATCCCACTCACTTCCGAACGAATATAATCCTTAAAGGCGGAGGCATAAGGAGTGCTGATAACCGGAAGCCCTGCCGCCATTGCCTCGGTAATCACGACGCCCCAACCATCATGTTTTGAAGGAAGTATAAAAATATCGTGTGTGCCGAAAAGTTTATTTATTTCCTCCGGATTACAAAAACCAGCCAGCTTAATATGTGAAAAACGCCGTGTGTAATCTAAAATTTTGGCCTCGAGCGGACCGTATCCGGCCAATGTCAGACTCACTTGAGAGCCCGACAACTGCGAAAAAGCCTCCAACAACTCGGAAACTCCTTTGCGATCTATAAACTGGCCAACAAAAAGGCATCTAATACTTTTCATTCCTGACTTCTGTAAGCTTTGATATTTATCAACCCTGATCGAGTAAGGAATATTGACCAGTTTTTTTGTGGCCGACCGATATTGCTCCAGCGCGGTCTTACCGACAGTTATAATGCCGTCCACTCTTCTAGCTCGCCAGGCAACTAGACCTTTTTTTAGTAATTGGATTAGGGCTGAACAGGGCAACAAGGGTTCCATCCAAAAATAAGATTTAATATTTTTTGAATGGGCCCAGGAAATTAATTCTCTGCTGAGCGGCAATCGATATCCTCCAATGATGATTCTTTCTGGGGAATCGAGCAAAAGCTCCTCAACCAACTGCTTCCAACAGCCTTGATGTTCGCTGCCATCCTTTTGGTAGTTCAAAATTCTTACCCAAGGTCTTCCTTTGTAGAAATCAGAAAATGGAGCAGTTTGCCCCCAAAGAAAGAATGTTTTGACTTCATGTCGTTTCGAAAGTTCATCGAAAAAGTCGATCTGGTAGGGTGTGGGGGTATTGGATAAAAAGATGATTCTTGCCATAATCTAGCCCAGACGTATTCGTTGATGAATGGAATGGAGTACCCGATTTAACCCCAACTGCTTCAACCATCCTAAATAGGCTGGTTTCCAATCGAGATTTTTTCCTAAAAAAGTTCCGTCAAACAAAGAAGTGGGTTGATAAAACTGAAAGGGCCTACCATAAGTGAGATAATAAAAACCGAACGGCAAACAAAGATCCTGGGAGGCTACACGAATCGCTGAGCTGTCGCGCAACAGATCCCTGAGTTCGGAAGCACTCTCGGGAGCATACACAGCTCCCGATTGGGCGTAAGACGAAGCTCCTAAAAGTACAGAGGGTCTTCCCCAATAGGCCGCTTCGATTCCAATTGTTGAGCCAAAACTAAAAACAACGTCCGAAGATTCTATGAGCGAATAAGAGTCGGTAGGATCGCTTGGAGGAAGATTAATAATATTGGGTCCCTGAAGAGCTGACCAACGAGCTCGTTCGATACTTGCTTTTATTTTTAAATGTGGATGCACTCGAATTACAAGCTCAACCTCGGAATTGCTCGCTGCTAATCCCAATAAGTTTCGAACAGCCTCTATTTGGCTGTTCCATGGGCCACTCAAAAACCCATCACTGATAGCTGCAAACTCATCATCACTTGAAGAAAAGTAGACCCACCTTTTTTTACCCGAAGCTCTTTGGGGTATTCGGCCTTTTTCTTGGTCCGCCGTAAAGGAATGCCAACCGATGCCGTGACCAGCGCGCCGCCGCTTGAAAAACTCATGCCCTAATTTCTGACGTTCACTTGGATCGGCGTTTTCCCAGTATCGAACAATTTCTCTCTGTCGGAATTCAAAATTATGAACAGAATCTGTAAATATCTCATACTTAGAAAAATCACTGCCTCGCTCATGAATCAGCACTGGAATCTGAACGAGCTCAGCAGCTAGAACGATCGGCTTTGTGGTGGCAAAGCGCCCATTAAATGTAACAACCTGTTGTGGCTTTGTTTGGGTGATTATTTCCTTGGATTTTTCGAAAACTTCCGCAGCGGATATCAATGCGTTTTTTACAAGCTTTACATGTTTATTCGGAGCAAAATGCGCCGTACGAAAACAGGAAATCAAGGAGGAGGCTACTCCTAGACCCAACGATTGCTGTTCATACTGATATTTTTTAAGCGCCTCCAGATCCCCAAAAAAACGGCCTGACCAATCATCAATCCGGAGTTTTTTGTGTTGATCGAGCGCAACCGGGGATACTATTTTTACCCCGCCCTCTCGCAATAAGCTGATGAATTGTTGTATGCGGCCACTATAAGACCCGCCCATGAGTCTCACCATGGGAGAGAGCGCCCAATCCGACCACGGAAGCCCATCACCAATAAAACAAAAAAACACCTCATTTCCATCTTTAGCCAAAGTAAGAGCAATTTCCCCTGCAGTCTCCAAATGGGGTCGTGAAGCAACTGTCTCTATTATCAAGTATCTCATGCTTTGCGAACTCGTTTAGGAGTCACCAGACGACTCCAGTAATAATTCAACAGCTCACCCAGTAAAAAGCGTTCAACACCTTTCATTACATTGTATAAAGCTGTTTCTATTTTCGTTTTTCTCAACTTAAAACCGTTGAAATCAAATCCAACTTTTCGATTCCCGTTAAAATGTGGAATGGCGTGCCCTCCCCGACTCCAAAAAACAGCTGCCTTTTTTGCCCCTGTTTTATCTAGGGGTGCCAGTTTTCTATCGAGGATCAGGTCAATAGCTTCGTTGTGCGAACGTGGCACATATACGGAGCCCAACTTTTCATAAACACATCGGCCTAGCAATATGGAGGGCTTATCCCAATAAACAGCTTCAATCCCGATGGTGGATCCAAAGCTTACGACCTTATCACTCGCATCGAGGAGAGCATAAGAGCTAATGTTTGACCGGGGAGAAATCACTCTGATGTTGGAGTACTGCTTTTCTAGCCCCAATAGACGAGCGGCAAAACTCCATTTCACATTTTTTAGATTTGGGTGAATTCTTAACCAAAGCTGCAGAGTGCTAGCGCCCTCAAGGGATTGACACAACTGGGTGATTGCATCTAGTTGATTGCGATATAACCCTTGGTCGTACTCACCTCCCAATGCAGCGAACTCGTCCTCACTACTATTAAAAATAACAATGTTGTGTTGAGTGGGGTCCCAATCCAATGGAAGGAGTCCTGTTTTCTGATTGAGCACGTAGGACTTGGTATCATTAATCACCCCCCCTTGACGCTTAAACGAAAAATAATCACGGGCACAGGCCTCAACATCCCCCGTAAAATGATTCCAGGCGG
>RFNT01000048.1 GCA_009927045.1 bacterium
TGGGGATTTGTGAATAGAGAGCCGCATCAAATTTGCCATCTTTTTGGAAGTAGGGGAGCGTGCGGATGTGATCTGCTAACTCAGTATCCGATACAGAAAACCCCATCTTTTCAGCTTGTTGGCACAATACCTTAAACTGAATCATTCGCTCTAATGTTCTCTGAGGGATCTGAAAAGCGGCTAGCATTTTCTCATCATACTGTGCTCCCAACATGGAGCGGTATTGATTCAAAGTGAATTCCAACTCTCTGGAAAAATCCCGTTGAGAAATAACTTCTCCGTTAACCCATGCAACGGGTTGATTGGGATTAGCAGTTGAATCATTGAATTTGGATACGCCGAAAAAGGCCATCACCACTGCTACTGCGAGTACAATGAAGGCGGATATCCAATGCTCTTTCTTTTTCCTGAGGATATCTAACATAAGCGAGCCCTTTCCAAAAAAACTGCCATTAAAAGAAAAGCTAACACTGACAGAACGCAACGAATGTGTTTAAAATAAGGCAATTTATTATTAAAATCAACGCATTGGTATCATCAAATAAAAAACTAGTTCTTTTTGGTTTAAGTACGGTCACCGTATGCTTTCTTGCGCTTATATTCACCAACACAGAAGCGGGCGCACGGGTAAAGTGGATAATGCTCTCATGTGGGTGACTGGGCATTTGCAACAAAACACAGGATTTTTTACACAAGGTTTGCGTAAACTTGCAAATCACTACGTCTTTCTCGTGGAGACCGCCAAAAGAAATGAACTATTGGAAAAAGAGATTGATGAGGCAAAGCAGAAATTAATCCAATTACAAGAAGTAGAATCCACGAACAGAAGATGGGCCTCCTTGCTCGAATTCAAAAATAGTTTGTCTGTTAAAACAGTTCCTGGGCAAGTGATTGCGCACGATATTTCGTCCGATTTCATCGGGATTAGAATTGATCGTGGCCGAAAAGATGGAATTGCTGTGGGCATGGGAGTAGTGCATCCAGCCGGCGTTGTTGGTACGGTATATCGAGTCACCGATGAATTCGCTGATGTTTTGACACTTGCAGATCCTGCCAGCAATATTGATGCAGTCATTCAACGAAGCCGTGCACGCGGTATTATTTCTGGAGAGTCAAAATCGCTCCATTGTAAATTGAAGTACATGGATCGTTTGGAGGATGTTTCTCAAGACGATGCGGTGGTCTCTACAAGTTTTGGAGGGGTGTTTCCAAGTGGCTTGTTGATCGGATACGTTCTGAGATCTCCTCAACTTCAAATGGGATTCTACAAAATATTTCAGTCAAGACTGCAGTAGATATTTATCGAATTGAAGAGGTGCTGGTTGTTATATCTTCAAACCAACCAAGCAAAAACAATACGTAGTTTCAATCCCATCATTATGATTGGATTGTTTCTCGTTCTGTTGTTGGTGAGAACCACTACATTTTGGATTGCGCCCAGTGTGTTTTCCAATTGGGATTTATTATTGCCCTTTATGGTCTATTACGGGCAACGACGCCCCTTGTTCGAGGGGCTCTTACTCTGGTTTGTCCTTGCGCATCTCTATACGCTTCAAAGTGTAGCTCCTGTGGGCGTATTTATCATTTACTACTTGCTCATATTTGTTGTTTCGCGACTCATCAGTGAGGCGTTTTTTGCGGATAGTGGAATGAGTATTTTGGGATTGATGCAGTTTGGTATTTCTGTCGCGAATCATTTTACCCTGGTTGCAGGGGCTTTTAATTCAGGATGGGGTTTGTGGAGTTGGAATAACCTTCATCCTGGGATTCTTGGATTAAATATCGTTTTGGGCTGGCTCTGTTACTTGGGCTTGGGAGTGATCGATCAGTTGACGTTTAAGGGGCCTCGAGAAATTTTGGATTTAGGTGAGGGAATAGCGTGATCGGTCGTGAGGATGAAGTAAAAGAGTACCGGACGCGAATTTGGATTTTCCAAGTTCCGATAGTCATTGGTTTCTTTATTTTGGTGGGGAGGCTCTTTTTTCTACAAATCATTAAAGGCAATGAACTGCGAAGTTTTTCTGAAGCTAATCGGCTCAAAAAGGAAAAGGTGGTCGCAGCAAGAGGACGGATTTACGACAGAAATGGCAAAGTAATTGTTGATAACCGGGCTGCATTCGATGTCGTCTTAGTCTCTCAGTACTATTCGTATCAAGAGGACGAAAACCGACGTTTGGCTTCGGCGTTAAAGATGGACCCTCAGGAGTTTGAACGCAAACTATCTAAAATTAATCGCGGACCCAGCTATGCTCCTGGGTTATTAAAATCAGATGTGAGTAAAGATCTGATAGCAGCCATTGAGACAGCACCCTCTGGTTTTCTGGGAGTGGATATTGAAAGCAACGTTCAGAGAAAGTATTTGTTTGGCGAAGTGGGGGCTCAACTTCTGGGCTATATCAGCGAAGTTGGAAAAAAAGATATTAAGAGTGATCCAAAACTCCAGATGGGCGATTTTATTGGTCGCACAGGATTAGAGAGGTTTTTTGATTCAGCTTTACGAGGTCAAGATGGGATTGGTTACGTAGAAGTAGATGCCGGGGGCGTCGCCGGTCCAGTGAGAACAGCGATAAGATCTTGGGGTACTTTTCCCAGACTGAGCCCAGTCCTGGTAACAGCTTGTACTTGACCATCGATATCGATTTATCCAATCGGG
>RFNT01000198.1 GCA_009927045.1 bacterium
AATCATAAACTGAATTGTTGGAAAACCCACGGATGGACCGACTTCGTGAAGGCGCTGAGAGAGTCTTGCAATGTGTATTTTTCGCAGTTGGGGGCTCAGTTGGGAATTGAGGCAATTGCGAATTATGCTCGGCTTTTCGGGTTCGGAAGTGTCACGGGAATTTTACCTAACGGAGAGCAGAAGGGACTGATTCCCGATTCGGATTGGAAGTTGAAAGCGTTGAAACAAGAATGGCTTCCTGGGGAAACCCTCAGCGCTGCAATCGGACAGGGGTTTGTGACCATCACGCCAATTCAACTCGTGAATGCCTATGCGACTATTGCTAATGAAGGGACTCGATTTAAACCATTTCTCATCCGTCGAATTGAACGTCCCAACGGCGAGCTCCTCGAGGAATTCAAGCCGGAAAAACAAGCGGATATCAAACTAGATCCCGAAGTGTGGAAAGCCGTGAAGGAGGGATTATTTGAAGTCGTTAATCGGCCTGGCGGTACTGCAGTGGTGAGTGGACGGAGTCAAAAGACAATCATCTCAGGCAAAACCGGAACCGCTCAAGTTCGAGGTTTCAGTGATATTTCGCGTGTAAAAAACTGTATGGCTTTGCCAGAAAAGCAACGCCACCATGGGTGGTTTGTGGGCTATGCCCCTAAAGATCAGCCTGAAATAGCAGTTGTTGCTCTGGCTGAACACTCCTGTCATGGTTCCTCAGCGGCTCCTATTGTTCGTGATGTCGTAGAGGCCTATTTTGATAAAATTAATTTGGAAAAAGGCATTCCTGTAGATGAGGTCACAAAAAAGAACGCCAAAAATTCCGGAAAGCCCAAGAAGAGCATACAAGTACCTTTTGAAGAAATGGATGAATAATGCTGAAAAGTGATTCCCCAGAGGTGATTCGTAGTTTTAACTTAGGACTTGTAATCAGCACGCTATTGATCGTGCTGACTGGTTTGGTCACGCTCTATAGTGCGAGTAGAGGTCCTGGATTACAAACTCTCACAAAATTACAAGCGATCTACTTTCTTTCCGGATGTGTTTTGATTGCGGGGATTGTATTTATCGAATCTGATTTACTGAAAAAACTTGCCTATCCCACTTATGCGGGGTGCTTATTGCTTTTAGGCTTAGTATTGGTAGTTGGCCATGTGGGGAATGGAAGTCAGCGCTGGATCAACTTAGGTTTTTTTCGACTCCAGCCTTCTGAGTTTGCAAAAATTGCCATAATTCTAGCTCTGGCCCGCTATTTTGCCGACGATAAAACAGGAGCTCCGTATTCCCTCAAGCGTCTCTTAGTGCCGGCTCTGCTCATTATTCCTTATTTTCTTCTGATCAAAAAACAACCGGACATGGGGACTGCGGGGATTGTCTTTTTAACGGCGGCCTCAATGATCTTCTTTATCGGAGTAGAATGGAAGTCTATTTTTCTCGTATTAGTAGTCGCTTTGATCAGCATCCCGCTTGCCTACAAGTACGTACTCCATGATTATCAGAGAAATCGGGTAAAAACTTTCTTGGATCCCACCTCAGACCCGAAAGCAACTGGCTATAATGCGCTTCAGTGCCGTATAGCTGTTGGTTCCGGAAAGGTGCTGGGTAAGGGATATCTGGAGGGAACCCAAGCTCAGTTAAACTTCATCCCAGAACAGCATACAGATTTTATTTTTTCTGTTTTTGCGGAAGAACGAGGCTTTGTGGGGGCTCTATTCTTGCTAGGACTCTATGCCAGTTACTTGTTATTTTCAGTTCGAGCTGTGTTGCGGGCCAGAGATAAGTTTGAGCTATTGATTGCCGTGGGGCTCACGGCGGTGATGTTTTGGCACGTCTTCATAAACATTGGGATGGTGATTGGAGTGTTACCTATTGTGGGAGTGACTTTACCTTTTTTCAGTTACGGAGGGTCGTCAATGATGATGTTTATGATTTGTACGGCTTTGCTGCTAAATATCAGTAGAAAACGATATATTTTCTAGGTCACATATTTCTACGGTATTGCCCGCCAATTTCGTAGAGCGCTTTGCTCATTTGTCCCAAAGAACAAACTCGAGCTGCTTCCATTAAGGCTTCAAAAATATTTTCATTTTGATGGGCTGCAGACTTAATTCGTTTCAGCGCCGTTTGAGCTTCCGTAGCATGCTTCTTTTGAAAGGCTCTGACTCGATCAATCTGCTCTTGTTTTTCTGCATAGGTCGCCCGGGTGAGTTGGGAAGGCGGGGTAGAAACAGAATGTTCAGTATCTGGGTTGATGTAGGTGTTCACGCCGATAATAGGCAAGGATCCATCGTGTTTTTTTGTTTCATAAAATAGCGATTCTTCCTGAATTTTAGAACGTTGATAATGAGATTCCATAGCGCCAAGGACTCCTCCTCGTGCGGAGATACGATCGAACTCTTCTAGAACGGCTGATTCAACCAATTCAGTCAGTTCTTCGATGAAGTAACTTCCTTGAAGGGGGTTTTCATTTTTCGCCCAACCCAACTCCTTTGAAATGATCATCTGTATTGCCATGGCTCTACGAACACTTTCGGTCGTGGGAGTTGTGAGCGCTTCATCGTAGGCATTGGTGTGCAGTGAATTACAGTTATCAAAAAAAGCGATCAAGGCTTGTAATGTCGTTCGGATGTCATTAAAGCTCATCTCTTGAGCATGGAGAGAGCGTCCTGAGGTTTGAATATGATACTTCAGTTTTTGGCTTCGCTCATTGGCACCATATCGATCCCGCATTGCAATTGCCCAAATCCGTCTGGCAACTCGGCCAATCACGGTGTATTCGGGGTCCAATCCATTGCTGAAGAAAAAGCTAAAATTGGGGGCAAAATCATCAATTTTCATGCCGCGAGCTAGGTAGTATTCCGCGTAAGTAAAGCCGTTAGCCAAGGTGAATGCCAACTGGCTAATGGGATTCGCTCCAGCTTCAGCAATGTGATAGCCACTGATACTTACCGAATAATAATTTTTTATTTCATTTTGAATGAAATAGCTTTGAATGTCTCCCATCATGCGCAAAGCAAATTCAGTCGAGAATATACAGGTGTTTTGCGCTTGATCTTCTTTAAGGATATCGGCTTGAACGGTACCTCGTACTTGTCTGAGGGTTTGCCTTTTTATGTGTTCTAATTCCGGGGAGGTGGGAGTGCGGCCTTCACGTTGTACAAATTTTTCAACCTGTTGATCAATAGCCGTATTGAAATAAAAAGCTAAAAGAATCGGAGCCGGCCCATTGATGGTCATGGAAACGCTCGTGGAAGCATCACATAAATCAAATCCCGCATACAATTCCCGAGCATCGTCTAAAGTACAAACGCTGACTCCGCTTTCGCCAATTTTTCCGAAAATATCTGGGCGTTCGGAAGGGTCCTCACCATAAAGAGTTACGCTATCGAAAGCCGTTGAGAGGCGTTTGGCCTTTTCACCGTCACACAGCAGATGAAAGCGCTTATTGGTGCGAGAGGGGGTTCCCTCTCCGGCAAATTGTCGCTTGGGATCCTCCTCGGTTCTCTTGAAGGGAAAAACTCCAGCTGTGTAAGGAAAATAGCCTGGCAGATTTTCAAAAAATACAAAGCGCGCCAAATCCGCCTGAGATTCAAAATGAGGCAGTGAAATTTTACGGATAGCTTGATGACTCAAGCTTTCGTTCGCCAGGGGTACTTGAAAAGCCTGATTCCGGACGTGATATTCAAAATGCTCGTTTCGATAACGATCTGCTAAATCGCGATATTGTCGCAAGGCTTCCACTACTTCGGAAGGAAGCGCGCTTTGTGACGTTTGAAGTGCCAATGTTAATTCTTGTTGGGTATCTGCACTGAGAGCAGGCAAATCTCTGAGCGTATTTTCAATAGCCTCGGTTTTTTTGATAGTAGCAATGTGTTTCTGAGCAGATTGACGATACGAGCGAACCGCTTTTGCAACTTCAGATAAATAAGAAGTTCTCTCTCTAGGAACAATGGAAAACTGATGAGGTGGAGGAATCACAAAATCCTGCTCTAAAGGGATGCGTTTTTTTGGCTGGTGAGCAATGCGACGAAGATGAGTAAAGACCTGATTCACCCCCATGTCGTTGAAACGAGAAGCAATGGTCCCGAAGACTGGATATCGGCTCATGGGCTGAGATTCGAACTCTTTATGGTTTCTTCTGAACTGCTTTCGAACTTCGGTCAGAGCATCTAACGCTCCACCTTTTTCAAACTTATTCAAAACCACGAGATCTGCAAAATCCAACATTCCAATTTTTTCCAATTGGGTGGGAGCACCAAATTCACTGGTCATCACATAGAGATTGATATCCACCAAGTCGGTGATTGCAGTGTCTGCTTGTCCGATACCGCCAGTTTCCACAAAAATCCAGTCAAATCCGGCAGCTTTTAAAATGGCAATGGAATCTCGAGTAGCCTGACTAATAGATACGTGTGCTTCACGAGTTGCTAGAGAACGCATGTAGCATCGAGCGTTCTGAAGGCTGTTCATTCTCAACCGATCTCCTAATAAAGCGCCGCCCGTTTTTCTTCGGGTGGGATCGATCGCTAAAATAGCCACTCGGCATTGCGGATCGGCTTCGAGAAGTCGCAACACCAGTTCATCGGTCAGGCTGGATTTTCCTGCTCCACCCGTCCCTGTCATTCCAATTACAGGTGCGGGGGAGGGTGATTTTCGAGCATGCTCCAGAGCCTGAGAATACAAAGCCAATTGCTTTTCCAAACCCGCATGACTGAAGGCTTCGGGACCCAATTCAGCACAAGTAAGTACTTCTGCTAATGCTTGCTTTTCTTTAGTGAATTGTTGGAGACGATCCCAGTGCTTGGTGTGGAGGGGATGCGTTTTTAGATGCTTCAGCATGTCTAAAATAATGCCGTCGAGTCCCAATTTGCGTCCATCCTCAGGAGAATAAATCTTATTGATTCCGTAAGCTTCGAGTTCTTGAATTTCCTGAGGAGTGATGGTTCCACCACCACCTCCGAAAATATAAATGTGCTCAGCGTCTCTTTTTTTCAATAGGTCCTTAATGTATTTGAAAAACTCAAGATGGCCGCCCTGGTAGCTGCTGAGAGCAATCGCTTGAGCATCCTCTTGAATGGCCGCTTCGACAATTTCTTCAGCAGAACGATTATGACCTAAGTGGATGACCTCTGTTCCGTGCGACAACAAAACCCGCCGCATGATATTGATGGCAGCATCGTGGCCATCAAACAGAGAGGCCGCGGTGATGAATCGAGGTTGTGGGAAGGATCCTGAAAATGTCTTAGCCATAGCTGATTAATGGTTCCATCGTTTGAGAAACACTTTATAATCCGGTATTTGGAGAACATCAATGTCCGTTTAAATCACGGAATGTATATTATACGACACTAAAGCATGAAACCAATAGCCCCCATGATAACGGCTCCAGAGGGAGTAATTGAACTTGCAAACGAACTAGCCAAAGTTCCTGTTTTTGCACTAGATACTGAATTCATTCGTGAAACCAGTTTTTTTCCAAGAATAGCCCTGATCCAAATAGCCACAGCGGAGAAGGTTTGGCTGATTGATCCCACGGTTTTAAGCAAGAATGAGTTAATGCCACTCATTCAAAATTTGGTGGATCCCAAGATTTTAAAAGTATTGCACGCGAGTCACGCGGATCAGGAATGTTTTTTTTGGTCTTATGACGTTGTTGCGAATCCGGTTCTGGATACTTCTGTTGCTGCGGCTCTTTGTGGCATGGGTGATAGCATCGGGCTTCAGAAGCTGCTTCGCGAAGTGCTAGGGGTTCATGTTTCCAAGGGACGAGCCCGGGCCAAATGGTTGAACCGGCCACTTTCCAATGAATTATTACATTATGCGGAACAGGATGTTGCCCATCTGGTGAGGTTAGGGGCAGAGTTGCGGGAGCGATTAGAAACCTTGGGGCGTTGGGAATGGGCTTTAGAAGAGAGCCTCATCGAGCCTAATCAGTTTGAAGTATCTCCTGAGGAAATGGCTATGAAAATCGCCAAAGGAGCACACCTGCACCAAGAAGAGGCTATTCTAGCAGAACTCATTCGATGGCGCGAGTCTCGGGCACGAGATGCGAACTTACCGAGAGGTTGGATTGCGGATAATGAGGTCTTGGTGGCGTTAGCGCGAAGCCAGCCTCAAAGTCTAGAAGAATTGAAAACCTTCCGTGGAATTCATGCAAAAGAAATAGAAAGAAGTGGAAAGAAGATCTTAGAAGCTATTGCTGAAGGAAAGCTTAAATCTAAGCCACGGCTTCAGCCCGACAAAAGAGAAATCATCCGAGTGGATCCCTATGCCGCTGATTTAATACAGACTTATATTTATTTTTTAGCTGGGAAACATAAGATCATGCCTCGCTATTTGATGAATCAGCATCAAGCTCATCAACTGCTCAGTCATCCGGAACTCTCCAAGGAAGAATGGGTCAGTATCGGTGCTCTTACTCCTCGAGCTGCTGAGCTCATCGGAGATGATTTGGTAGATTTTTTTCATGGAAAAAAAGCCTTACGAATCATCAATAAACGTTTGGCGATCGTGGATTTAGACCCCACCTGAATGCCTGTTGCGGCGCGATAACCTTTCGGCTGGTTTCCGACGAAAAGAGACTATGAGAATTCGCTGGATATTATTAAGCCTTCTGCCTTCTTACGTGCTTTTTTCTGCTGAATCGCCCCTTAAACTCGAAAGCCAATGGCTTAAGTCTCAAGCGCTTTCTACTGCTTCCTCAGAAGCTTCACAGACATTATCAGATCTGGTCGAGATAGATCCCCAAGGACCCTTGGGAGAATTCAAGTCCGACCTCCTTGAAGCCTCTGAAATCAAGCAAGTCTTAGAAGTGGAGGATCCTTTTAAAGAAGCAGATGAGGTGAGAGAGCCAACAGGTGATATCGAAACATCTCTGGGTGAATCATGGAATGAGGATTTTAGTTTTGATGAGGAGCTCTTTTTAAGCGTAGGTAAATCTGAAGAAGTAGAATCAACTTGGGAGAGTTCTGAAAAAGAAGAAGATCCTCGGGATCCTTTTACCAGCTTGGAAATGCCGCAGCTTTGAAAACACAAATCACCGGGGCGTGATCAGAGGGCTTTTCTCCTTTCCGTTCATTTCTGTCGACATAGATATCTTCCACTTGATCCAATAAATGAGAGCTGGCGAGAATGAGATCAATTCGTAAGCCATGATTCCGGGGAAATGCTCCACTTCTATAATCCCACCAAGTAAAACCAGGTTCCGAGGGGTGGGTGGCTCGATACAGATCCACTAGACCGAGCTCCAATAACCGGTTAAGAGCCTTTTTTTCAGAATCCGAAAAAAGACACTGATCTTTCCATTGCTGAGGATCGTGCACATCGAGATCCGACTGAGCAATATTGAAATCCCCACAAATGAGAATTGCTTGATTCTTTTTTAATCGTTGATGAATCGTCTCATGGAGTTTGCCTAACCATTTCATTTTGAAATCAAATTTGTCAGTACCCACCGCTTGACCATTGGGCACGTACACGCACAGCACTTCCACGCCGCCGAAATCCGCAGCAATGATTCTAGCCTCATCTGAAGACTCACCCTCAGGCCAACCCTTCCATGGATGTTGAGGATCAACCTTGGATAGAAGAGCCACTCCATTATAAGTTTTTTGTCCCCATATTAGAGTTCTATAACCAGCTTTTTGTAGAGCCTCAGCTGGAAATTTATCCTCTGTGCATTTCAATCCTGTAAACACACAATGTCCGGATCCTCGCGTTGAATGAGCTGAACTAGGCGCTCCAATCGGACATTGATTGAATTCACGTTCCAGGTGATAAGCTTTACAGTCTTATTTTCAGAGCGGTTCATTTAGGGAGGGACTCTATGATAAAATAACCCACAATGGAATGGCTAATCGCTTACATCACGGCAGGGGATCTTGAAGAAGGGAATCGGATCGCACAACATCTTTTGGAGCAAAAATTGGTGGCCTGTGTCAATCTCGTTCCCCAATGCCAATCATGGTACGCATGGGAGGGTCGCATCGAACACTCTCAGGAGGTACTTTTGATTGCAAAGACTCGATTAGAAAAGAAGGATTTGGTGAGTAAAGCGGTTGAGGCTATCCATAGCTATGAATGTCCTTGTGTGGTTTTTATCCCGGTGATGGGCGCCAATCCCAAATATGAGAGCTGGCTTCATCAGCAATTTGCAAATAGGTAGGAGAATCGAATGAGTAAATCATCTGGCAGTTTTATGAGAGCTTTATGTATGGGGAAAATAGCTGAGGAGATTATATTTCCATTTCCCAAAATGAAAGAAGATGAAAAAGATACTCTCAAGTCCGTTTTTGCATCTTTTGCTTCCTGGTTAAAAGGGAAAGACAGTGATTTTAGAAAGTGGGACAAACAAGGCGAACTCCCAAAAGAGTTTCTGCAAGAAATGAAAGAGTTTGGTTTGTTTAGCTTCATTATTCCCGAGGAATTTGGAGGTTTAGGACTTTCTGTAACTGCCTATTCAAGAGTGCTTCAGGAACTCAGCCGATATGAAGCTTCAGTCGCTATTACCGCTGGGGCGCATAGCTCAATTGGTATGAAAGGCTTGCTACTTTTTGGAACTGACGAACAAAAGAAAAGATATCTTCCTCGGCTTGCTAGTGGAGAGATGATCGCCTGTTTTTGTCTCACGGAACCGAGCGCTGGATCCGATGCTGCAGGGATTAAAAGCAAGGCTGTGCTTCAAGGGGAGCACTGGGTTCTGACCGGAGAAAAGATTTGGATCACCAATGGGGGGCTTGCCGATTTTTTTACGGTATTTGCTCGAACAGATACTGCAGAAGGACAAATCACTGCTTTTATTGTGACTCGGGATATGGCAGGAGTCAGCACGGGGCCTCATGAAGATAAAATGGGTCTACGAGCCAGTTCTACAGTCACGGTGAGCTTCGACAACGTAAAAGTTCCTAAAGAAAATGTTCTTGGCGAAGTGGGAAAAGGCTTCAAAGTAGCCATGAAGATTTTAAATAGCGGTCGCAGTGGACTTGGTGGCGGATGTATCGGAGGTATGAAACGGGCCATCGCTCTCAGCACTCACCAAGCTAAAACACGACAACAGTTTGGCAAACCTATCTCCGAGTTTGGTCTCATGAAACAAAAAATCGGGCATATGGTGGTCGATTGCTACGCCACTGAATCGATCGTAAATATGGTGGCGGGTTTAGTGGATCAAGGACATGAGGATTATGCAGTTGAAGCTGCTATCAGTAAGGTTTTTGCCACCGAATGTTTGTGGAGAACTTTAGATGAAGCGCTTCAAATCGCGGGCGGTGGCGGGTATATGACTGAACTGCCTTACGAGAGAATGCTCAGAGATTCGCGAATTAATCGTATTTATGAGGGCACAAACGACATTCTGAGATTGTTTATTGCGCTGACTGCAATGCATGATGTGGGACAACAACTTAAAGAAGTTGCTTCCAGTGTGGACAAGGTATTTCAGGATCCTATCAAGGGTTTTGGTATCTTTACAGACTACGCCAAGAAGCAGGTTTCTTTGACCACTGGTTTTGGCAAATCTGTTTTTACAAAAGCCCATCCCTCATTAAAAGCAGAGACTGCTATTTTCGAAGAGTGCACACAGGGGCTTGCGAGTTTTGCCGACAAACTTTTAAGAAAACATGGTAAAAAAATTGTCGACTTACAGTTCCCCACGCGACGCCTAGCTGATGCGATGATTGATCTGTTTGCTTTGGCTTGTGTTATTTCTCGAGTTACTGCAAGCATTGAAGAAAAAGGCGTAGAGCAAACTCAGAAAGAGCAGGAAATATTACATGTATTTTCTGGGCAAGTACGACGTCGTGTGAAAAGTAATTTCGGAAAAATTGATGAAAATGATGATGCTGAAATTATTGCGTTGGCTGATTACGCTTTAGAACAAGAAGGCTACTCTTGGGACAATGCACAGATGGGGCTTACACTAAAATGAAGTTCTCAGCTTGAGCGGTTCTTTTGTGTAGATTTTTTTATACCAATAGTAATTACTAAGAACAAAACCAGTGTAATCTCGCGTTTCGCGATAGGGAATTAAATCCATAAAAAGTATCGGATCAGAAACTACATATCTTTGGACCCAACGGGAAACCACTTCATGACCCGCATTGTAAGCTGCAATTGCATAAGGTAATCGTCCGTCAAATCGTGATAAATCCGATTCCAAGTGAAGAGCAGCTAAGTCAATGCCGACAGCAGGGTTAAAAAGATCCAGAGAGTCCTTACCGGTCATTTGACGTGCAGTCTCTGGATTGATTTGCATCAGCCCCTGAGCATTCGCCCAAGAAACAGCTTTTGGATTGAATCGACTCTCCTTGCGGGCAATCGCCATCAGTAAATAAGGGTCTATGCCTCTTTGATGTCTCACAAAGACTTCAAAGAAGGGACGCGGGTACATTTGTTCCATGACTGAACGATTTGCCAGGTGAGGCTGGGCTAACAACACTGCCGGTATTTGAAGAATGGCAGTGGGGGGAGCTGCGAGAGAAGCAACATGGAGGCGAAACTCACCTTCCAGTGTTTTGTACCTACTAAAAATCCACTCAGAAATGATGGCTGCTGAAAAGTCGAAGCCAAACTTCTTCAAGACTTCTGCCTGTCGAACAAAAATATTTGCCTGTGGAGTCCGTTGACTGCGCTTCTTTTCCAAAGGGCGGTTGTGGAGCCAGTCCTGAAAAGGATCACTGTTCAGGTCCTGGGAGGAAAGGAGCGCATGAAAAGAGAGGGGTTGTCTCGCCAAGAGCTTGGTGAGCGTCAACTCTGCTCCCACAGAGTCCCCCGTTTGTTTCTGGCAATAAGCTAACCAGTACAGGGCGCGTCCCGAAAATGCATCTGAAGGAATCGCCCGTTTGAGGGCGCTAACAGCTTTTTTGCACTGATTATTCCAAACCAGTAGCAGCCCGGCTCGGGTCAGATAGTTTTCACGATCTACCGGTTCTCGTTTTGCGCATCGGGCACCTTTCAAATATAAATCAGCAATGAGAGCGTGATGACTCTGAACGGGTAAAAAATCCTCCAACATCGCGCCGACAGCAACTGCGAAACGATTGGGACACTTCGATTCCTGGAGGGCAAACTTTGACAGAGCCACCAACTCTTCTTGAGAAAGTCCTGATAAGCCTTTAATCAAAGGTTCAATTTTTGAATTTCTCAGGGCCTTCAGATTAGTGATGGCGCCATCTTTCCACTCGGCCTTCAGAGGCAGTACTTCTCTTTTTTGCACTGCTATCGGAGGGGAAGTTTTCTCGCTAACCAGGTTCAAGAGTTTTTTGCGTTGGTAAAATCCAGAACAGAATAAGCCCGCAGACTGCGTTTTTTTGCATTCTGCTAAAAACTGAGTGATCTCTTTTTCTGGTAACTGTCCGCGGAGCATTTTATCGAACGTTTGGGCCTGCTTAAAAAGAGGCGAACCGTCGCCAGTGATCGAATCTGGAGGACGATCCGAAAAAAAGTCAGTTTCCGAAATGGAAGGTTGAGGAGATAAATCAGGTGCGGAGGCACATTGTGCTAAAAAGAACAGAGCTAAAAGGTTCAGCAAGTAAAAGAAGTGCGCCATGAGAGTGCCAAAGTGACGAGATTATTTTAACACAAAAAACCCAGAAACCACTGGCTTTATACCCTCTAACCTGCTGAAACCAATGGAAAAGACTAAATAAGGTTCCCGTTGCCAGAACCTGACGGGTTTTGTAGGTTAGGAGGGCTTCATGAACTCGAATCATTATGACATTGTATTCGTCGGTGGAGGATTGGTGAACAGCCTGCTGGCATGGCAGCTGAAACGCATCAAACCTTGGCTTCGGTTTCTTATCCTAGAGAAAGGTCATACGTTAGGGGGAAAGCATACCTGGTCTTTTCATGAGCAAGACGTCTCTCCCGCAGCTTTGGAGTGGCTGAAGCCATTACTCTCGGCTGTTTGGCCTTTCTATGAAGTTGCCTTTCCTAAATACCATCGAATTATCCCAAGTCGTTACTTTTCCATCAGGTCGAGAAAGCTTCATGAAGTGATCACCAAAGAACTCTTTGAGAATATTCTGTTTGATCAGTTGGTTCTCAGGATTGAAGGGAATCGAGTTTTGTTGGAGAACGGACGACAAATCCAAGGGCAGGTGATTGTTGATGGGCGAGGGCTCCATGCATGGGAACCCGCTACGCTGGGGTTCCAAAAATTTTTAGGGTTAGAGTTGGAGTTAAATCATCCTCATGGACTTAAAGGGCCAGTTTTGATGGATGCGACAGTGACTCAGAAGGATGGTTATAGATTTCTCTATTGTCTGCCTTGGACGGAGACCCGTTTGTTGGTGGAAGATACGCGCTACAGTCGAGTGCCGGAACTTGACATCGAGGGAACTCGTCAAGAAATCCTCAACTACTGCTTGAGTAAAGCGTGGCAAGTAAATGAAATATTTGATGAAGAGCAGGGGTGTTTGCCTCTGCCGTTGTCCAACGGCTTCATTCAAGGCGGTCGTTGTCCGGAGGATGTCCGAGAAACACCCTTAACGGTGGGCATGCGTGGGGGATTTTTTCATCCGACCACAGGCTACAGTTTTCCATGTTCTGTCGAAACCGTGGAGCTCTTGTTATCAGCTCATCAAGAATCGGATTGGCAACCTTTGTTAGAGAGTCAAAAGAAAAGGTTATTGGAAACACAGTCATTTTATTGGTGGTTGAATCGAGTTCTCTTTTGCTCTGTGGCTGATGAAAAGCGGTTTGAACTTCTGCAACACTTTTATCAATTACCGGATGACGTGATTCATGCCTTTTACTCGGGGCGAATGGCGTGGTTTGACAAATTGAGATTTTTCTTAAGAACTCCTCCCGTCAGTGTCTTTGCAGCTTTACGAGTGTGGAATTGGGGAACCGTAAATGGAAATTGATAGTGACATCGGACTGCCGTCTTCAAAGTCACTTGAGCATTGGCTGGACTTAAGTTTGGGCGGGGATATTGAGGATTTTATTGAAAAGTCTTTGTTAAATCCCCTCAAAAGCTTTTTGAAACGTCCCAGCAAGAAGTTCAGAGCTCAATTAGTCCAACTTGGATTTGATCTGGTCCCCCTGAAAACGGAGTCGGCTAGTGAGTATGTGCTGCAGGCGCAAGCGGTCCTTGAAGCGATTCACGCGGCGTCTCTGGTCGTAGACGATATTCAGGATAACAGTGATTGGAGACGGGGCGAACCTACTCTGCATAAAACCCATGGAGTTGCAGTTGCTCTGAATAGCGCCAATTGGCTCTATTTTTGGCCTTTTGAGACTATTGAAACTTGGGAAGTGGATGCTCCAAAAAAATCCATGCTGATTCGAGCTTGTTATAGGGCTTTGATACGAGCTCATTCCGGACAAGCTCTTGATGTAGGGACTCCGATCAGCGAGGTTTCTCAGAGGCGAATACGAAGTATTTGTTTTTCATCTTTGGAACTCAAGACGGGCGCTCTGACTGGATTGGCCCTTGAGTTGGGCGCTATTTTGGCAGGGGCTAGTCCGGAGCAGAACCAACGATTGGTTCAATTTGGGGCAGAGTTTGGCGTTGCTTTGCAAATGTTTGATGATTTAGGAAACGTCAGAGAAAAGACGCCTCCAGATCCCAAACGGTTTGAAGATCTCAAGGGAAGACGCCCTTCTTGGATTTGGGCAGTTGCGGCTCAGAGTCTTTCTGAGGTTGAGTTCTCTGAGTTTATCAAATTGGTGGAAACTCTCCCGGATGAAGGTCCCCTGAAAGAATATTTCAAAAC
>RFNT01000015.1 GCA_009927045.1 bacterium
CGAACCGACCACACCAGGGATCCCCGCACCAGGATGCGTTCCCGCCCCTACAAAATACAGGTTCGGGATATGGTCTTCTCGGTTATGAGTTCTAAAATACGCACTTTGCTGCAAAAGGGGTTCCAAAGAAAAAGCAGATCCCCATCGGGCATTCAGCTCTGATTCAAAATCTAAGGGCGTGAATATCCGCTGAGTCACGATCGAATCCTTCAAGCCCGGCAGATACCTTTCATCCAAATAATTAATGATGGATTGCCCATATTTGGGTCCTTTGACCGTCCAATCCACGGGGCATTTCTCAAGATGGGGAACTGGAGAAAGTGCATAAAAAGCATCACATCCTTCAGGAGCTAGACTCGGGTCCGTTAAAGTAGGCCGATGAACATACAGCGAGAAATCATCGGCTAAAACTTCGTTTTTAAAGATATCTGCTAGGTGTTCTTTGTATCGCGGTCCAAAAACAACGTTGTGATGTTCAAATTGGGGAAACTGTTTTTTTGTTCCAAAGTAGATCACAAAGAGCGACATGCTGAACTTACTTCGGGTTAATTTTTTTCGCTCAGTTTCAACAGCAGAATTTTTTCTGAGTAGTTGATGATAAGTATGAAACACGTCTGCGTTGCTAACCACTAAATCTGCTTCAAACCACTCTCCATTTTTGCTTTTCACTCCCTTGGCTAAATTATTTTCGGTGACAATTTCCTGAATCTCCGTACTGCATCGTATCTGGCCACCCCAATTCTTGAAACAACTTCAACATGCCTTGAAGAAGCGCTCCTGTGCCCCCGCGAGGAAAGAAAACCCCCCAATTTCGCTCAAGATAATGGATTAAAGTATAGATGCTCGATGTGCTGAACGGGTTACCACCGACGAGAAGTGAGTGAAAACTAAAAGCTTGCCTCAAATGAGGCTCCTTGATGAATTTTGAGACTATCGAATAGACGCTCCGATAAGCCTCCAATCGCATGAGTTGGGGCGCTACTCGAATCATGCTCCACCAATCCAAAAACGGCACATGAGCTAACTTGGTATACCCTTCATTGAACACTTCTTCGGTATAGCTTAAAAAATCCAAGTATCGTCTTGCATCTTTGGGACTCACTTGCTCAATTTGCTTCAACGTTTTTTGAACATCGTTCGTATAATCAAAAACAAAACCATCTTCCCAAAACAACCGGTACAGAGGAGTGACTGGCAACAACTCAACATAGTCCTTCAACTCTCTGCCCGATAATTGAAAGAGTTCCTCTAAACACGGAGGTGCTGTAATCACTGTAGGACCGGCATCAAAAGTAAAGCCATCTTGCTTGTAGACGTAGGCTCTTCCTCCTGGTTTATCCCGTTTTTCTAAAAGAGTGACTTGCAGCCCCGCTGATTGAAGCCGAATCGCACAAGCTAATCCACCGAACCCACTCCCAATCACCACTACTTTTTTCTTACTCATAAGCCCTCTTTAGTTGCTGTGCGACTTCTAGCATTTTTCTTATCGCTTCAGGATTCCACGGATGAGACTCCAACCGAAGCAACGCCTGATCTAGAAATGCGGCAGCTTCAGAAAACGCTTCTTTGAGCCAAAATGCT
>RFNT01000230.1 GCA_009927045.1 bacterium
GTTCTGAAAATTACGGATTCCAAAAGTGCATGTTGCTATGGAAATAGAGGCCGTCGGATAGGGGAGTTGCTCCGCATGCCCCACTTTCCAATGCAATAAAAAAGGATATTTCTTCTGGCCTTTTTGCATCATCGGGAGGCAGGGGTCGATGGCAAAAACCTGGCTGGCTTCTAGCTTTCGCGCGAATAGAGCGGCGACGTCTCCGGTCCCCGTTGCAATATCTAAAACGTGTTCCGGATGGGGTTCACAAGCTAGCAGACTTTTGACCAAGCGGTTCTTCCAAACTCGATGTAATCCCAGTGAGAGGAGATCATTGAGGAGGTCATATTGGGGCGCTATGTCAAAAAAGGGTTGGGACATGGACTCAGTTCTAATGGAGGAAAGGGTTGAATCCAAATGGTATTTTGTTATTGTTGAACTTTCAGTAAATACTGAAAGTTCAAAAAGGAGAAAAAATGAACCGATGTGAAATCACTGAAGACACCATTTACCAGTGCTTTGCTGCTGCAAGCTCCGGTAAAAACCTCAATGATACGGCAACTTCATTTGTCGACGTTGAGGAGTATGAAAATCAGGTGATGTACCCTGAATTCGCTCGATGGGCCAGAAAAGCGGGCTATCCCAAAATAGCTTCTCTTTTCCTAAAAGTAGCAGGTGAGGAAAAGCTCCATGCAACTTGGCTCAGAAAACTCTATCAAGACATAGGGACACCCAGTCGAGGCGAGGATACGCAACGAGCAATCGATGCACTCACTACGATTCAGAAAAACAGCGATAAACTCTTGGCTCAGAATCCGAAAACGGTGATTGAGAAAGCACTGAAAGTAGCGATTCGAGTAGAGGAAAGAGAATATAAAGATATTTATCCTTCCTTTCGCGACCAAGCGATTCAGGCTGGAAACCATGAGGCAGCTGCTGTTTATCAGCGAGTGATTGACTCAGAAGAGCAACACGCTCAGTGGTTCCATGCAGCACTCCAAAATCTCCAAACACCTTCGGTGGCTGCATAAACGATGCAATCATCGCTCGTTCATTGGAGTGACAGTAGGTGGCGGGTTTTGCAACCCGCCATCTATTTAGTTTCACTCTTACCAGCCTGGGTGTGTTGGCTCAGTTTCAAAGACCAAGCCTCTGGAATGTACTCCCTGGTGCTCGGTATCTCAGTCGTGCTCATCCAGCATGCAATCAATGTTTTTAACGATGCAATCGATTGGCAGAAGGGAGCCGATGCGGAGAAGGAGAACTCTTGGGTCCATTTTCACCAGGGGCAAGTCGGTGCTTTGAAGACGCATGCTTGGACAAGTTTGTGGGTAGGCTTAGTCAGTGGAATTCTTTTGGTCCAAAAAGCTCACCGCTGGGAAGTCCTATGGGTTGCTTTGCCCTTGGTAGTCTTGGGATTGTTTTACAACCACTCGCACTGGACACTTGCCTACACAAAGTGGGGAGAGTGGGTAACGGGGATCTGCTATGGGCCGGGGGTCTTTGGCTGCATGGCTTATGTACTCACTGGACAATTTTCCGTAGCACTCTGTTTAGGAAGTCTTGCATTCTCCTGTCTAGCGGTCTCTGTATTGCTTTCACATCAGCCTCCTCAAGTCCTCACTGATTTTGCTGCGGGGAAACAGTCTTTTGCTGTGAGATATGGCGTTCAAAAAACCTATCAAACTGCAAGGTCGCTGTTTTACTTATCCTTATTTCTTTTAATGGGCCTCACTGCGATTCAAGACCAAAGTCTACTGGTCCGTTGGAGCTTGTTGGGGCTCATTGCATGGATTCTCATGCGCACTCCCCCAAAACCAGCGCCTGCCGATATTTTGAAATGGTCTACACTGTTCGCAGGGGCGTGGGGCATTCTTTCTATGGTGAGGCTGTCATGAGCCCGTTACAACAACAAGTCGCAGCTGAATTCCAGAGAGGACAAAGAAAAACTCAGTGGATGAATGCACTGAAAGGTCCGTTAGCAGTTCCCGAAGTAAAAAAAATAGAAGAAGTCTGTTCTTTGATTTGGGAGCGAAAAGGAAAAAAACTTCGCAGCCAATGGGTGTTTTGGTTTGGTGAAGAGCTGGGAATTTCTTACGAGACCTTGAATTTATACGCCTGGGCCGTAGAAGCAATCCATACTGCGACTCTTCTTCACGATGACGTCATTGATAAGGCTCCTCGGCGCAGAGGTGGAGCCTCCGCCAATGCTGTCTTTGACAATACCCTCCCAGTATTGAGTGGGGATTACTTACTGAGTGATGCGATCTTTCAACTCTCAGACAAAGGTCATCCATTGTTAGTGAAACTGATGTGTCTTGCAGTAAAAGAAGTCACTCAGGGAGAGGTCCTGCAATATGAGAGTCAATATCAGTTACCTGAGACTCAAAACTATTTTGAAATGCTCAACCGACTTAAAACAAGCGCCTTACTCAAATGGGCTGCTCAAGTAGGATCCATATTAAAGTATCAGAAGGAAGATCCAACGATCACACAGCTAGCTCGGCAGTATGGGGCCCTTTACCAATTCACCGATGATCTGTTGGACTTACGGGGAAGTCCCACTAAGGCGTCTTGGCAGGATCTTCGCGAGGGCAAGATCAATGAAGTAACTTATCTTTTATTGGAGCAGGAATCCTTTCTGAGAAAGGAATTAAAAAGGGACCTCGAAAGAAAGGATATTCCAGCGGATCTCTTGCTGAGAATTCAAGAAACCGCAAAACGAAAAAACTTTCAAACCTTCATGGATCAAGAACTCTTGAGACGACAAGAGCGATGCCTCTC
>RFNT01000055.1 GCA_009927045.1 bacterium
TTTCCATTCTTCCCGGCGCCGTGGAGTTTGCAGGCTGGCTCCGAGGCCTAGGCAATGTGATGATCTTGCATCATGGACAAGGCCTCTACACCTTGAGCGCACACTTGTTTAAATTCAATAAGCAAGTGGGCGAAGCCGTGGAACAAAATGAAGTGATTGGCTTTGTAGGAGATACAGGCAACCGAGAAAAGCCCAGTCTGTATTTTGAAGTTCGCTCTCAGGGCAAGGCAGTTGATCCCATGGCCTATTTAAATCCGCAAAGTATTTCTCGAATCAATTAAGATAAGACTGAAGGATCCACTACAAATTCTTCTTCAGCAGCACTTTCCAAAGCCTTTTTCAGCTGTTTCGGCAATGCTGTTGGCATCTAAGTGATGGAGCTCAAAAATATCCCAAGTCGTTCCAGACTTAGAGGTCTTACGAATGGCTAAGCAGTGGTGTTGGACTCCGACGATCGAACCAATATTATCTAAAAGTCCAGGCTCCCCATCATGCACAGAAACTACGGGGACTCGACTGCTTTTCAAAGAAAGCCATTCGCTTTTCTGAGTGACTTGCTGAGGATTGGTTTTATTCAGATAAAGATGGCCAGAAATTCCTAAGCCCTCTTTCAAGTGCTGATACCCGTTCTTATAAGCAAAATTACCAAGTAATAAATCAGAGCTGGTCACTACGACCACGTTTGCATAAATGCCTTTTTCTAAGAGCTGATCTGAAGCTTTCAGCGCTTCAGGCACCAAAGCACCCATGGCAAATAAATGAACGACATTATCTCCTGGGCGATAATCTTCAAAGCCCCGGTAATCCACTAAGGCATAAGCCCCTTTTAAAACATTTTGGCGAGTGGCTTCTAAAATCTCGGCATCCGAAGCATTTTCGAAACATTTATGTTTCTTAAGTCGCTCCAACATTTCTTTTTGAACAATGCCTTTAGTGACACAGCGGACGAGGATCGATTCTTGATCCTGATGACTTTGAATGAAATGCTGCCGTAAATGATCCGCTAAGATCCACTCCAGCTCTTTCGCAAAACACGGCTCCCAAGTAATGCAATTAGGAATTTGGAAATCTGATTTCCAAGAATGCTGAGCCCCTTCTGCAGCAAGATTAACTCCGCTTGGAGTTCCAATCGTCGCAAAACTCGAATGCCAATAGAGATTGTAATAGAACTGATCATGCGCCCGCTTGATAAAGAAGTCATAGATGGTCATGGCGGGGAAAAAACGGAATCCCTGTGAAGTAATAAAACTTCCCAAAAGACCCTGCAGCTGACATGCAGTTGCCTTCTGCAATTTCAAAACGAATATGGCCCGAGCGCTTATCTAAATGAGGCACCACATCTGGAGCTTTCGTATCTTTCACTCCGTATTCAGCTTCAAAATCTTCCTGACCAATGTCCCCATACAATTTTCCATTCATATTGGGGCTGGTATTGGTGGAACTTCCCACATCGGGCGCCATCGTCATAAAGTATTTAGCGACTTGTGCCCAAGCTCGGTCATTTTGAGTCTCTGCTTTGGCTCCCCCATGAGCGAGGCGATCCAATTTGGCTGCAATTTGGCCCCACATCCACTGCGTATGTGCAATGGGGCTGAATTTCAGGGCAGTGATATCAAAGTCTACTGGAAAATCGATCGTGTGCGCTTGCTCCACCCAAGCCGCTTTTCGAGCTGCAATTTCTTGCATCAAACGATCAATGCCATCCGTGAGTTCTTTTCTTCTCAGAGCTAGGAACTTCTCCTCACGAGAGCCTGTTTCAAAATCTTGAAAAGGGTTTTCATGGCTCGTGCCCACGCGCTTACTCATTTCAACGAGCTCTTCTTCTTCTGGCATTGCTGAATGATTTCCGGACAAGCCGGCACACTTCAAGCTATGACCTTTGATTGTGTAAGCCACCAGCAAAGTCGGCCGATGAGGGTGTTTCTTAGCTTCCTCGAAAACTTCAACCAAGCCTTCGATGTCATGACCACCGAAGTTGAAAAAAACTTCCTTCAATTCTGAATCATTGATTTCTTTTAAAAGCTTCTGCAGTTTCGCTGATTTTTTCCCAAGCACAGTACGAACCAACTTGATGTCTTGAGAAGCGACTAAAGCTTGCAACTCAAAATCAGTAATTTCCTGGTCTAAGACTCGTTTAAGTTCTTCTCCGCCAGGTTTTTTAAAAAACTTTTCTCGAATTTTTCCGTGCTTCAGTTTGACTGCACGCCAACCGTTCGCTTCACCCAAACGACAAATCCGGTCAGCATCACTGCCACCGAAGGCTTCTTCATTGAGGATTCGAGTGCCATCCAAGTTTTGGCGGTTATAATCTACGATCCAAACTAAATTACCTAATTGGCGTTCTCCTGCATCGGGCATTGCTTCCATGAGTGAGCCTTCACGAAATTCGGAATCTCCCATGATGCAGTAAAAAGTAGGATCTTCATTCAGTTCATAACCGTGATCTTTAGCAAAGGCATATCCCAAGCTCGTGTACAACGCATTGACGGGTGGAATGCCCACCGAGCCTGATGGATAATAACGAAAGGAATCGGGATCCGCCTCCGCATGATAGGACTGAAATACAGGTTCGCCAGTTTTGGAATAATGGCGCAAGTGTCGCATGGCCAATTGCCGCTGCTCAAGCGGCATCCGTTCGCCAGAAGGCTCTCTAAAATTGTGGAGCAGAAAATTAAACGCATGATCCATGGGAGAAATATGAGGCTTGCAGGCCATGTAATCTTCGGGTTTTCTCATCACCAGGTGGATGGCCGCTAAAATGTGCTTGGAAGAAGCGCAAGCCGTAGGATGACCCCCAACTTTAGGCTCTCCCTTTTCTTTGATGGGGCGATGATTGGCTAAGTGGATCATTTCCAAAGCCATCCAATAAGCCACATCAGTAATGCGGTGCATTAAGGCATAATCCCGCTGAGGAGCAGGAGTGGATTTGTCCTTACTGGTCTTTTTAGTTTCCATTCTCATGAGCGGGGGAAGTCTAGCGACTTATTGAGCGCTCGAAAAGTAGTTTCATGGGGTGGAACAGTTAATCCCCTTCAGGGCGGGGATTTCGGGTCGTTTCCTGTGCCAAAAATCGGCCATATTCCTTGGAAAACCCTAACCGTTTCAAGTCTTTCATACGATCCAGGTACAGCTTCCCAATGAGGTGGTCACACTCATGCTGAATAACAGTTGCGGCAAATCCCTGAGCTTCAAATTCCGTTTTTTCGCCTTTTTCATTATAGGCTTTCACTCGGATGTGATTGGGACGACTGACATCTCCGGTTAACCCGGGGACACTCAAGCACCCCTCGGCATACGTTGAGGTTTTCTGGGTGAGAAATTCAATTTCAGGGTTGATAAGGACTTTTAAGTAAGCTTCTTTTCCCGCATCAAAGTCCCACAACATCACAACCACTTGTAAGCTCTCATGGATTTGGGGAGCTGCAAGCCCGCGGCCATCATACTCGAACATCGTCTCCACCATGTCTCCGATGAGCGTTTGAATGCGCTCTGAGGCTATTTCTTTCAGGGGCACGGGAGCTGCCACTTCTCTTAAAATCGGATTCCCCATCACTGCTACTTTTCGAAGCGCCATAACTCACTCCTACAGCGTCAGCCCTGCTTGCTGCATCTCTTCAATAATTTTCAATCGATTGTAGAGATTCACTTTGGGGCCTTCTAAAGGCTGGTACACGTCTTTGGTGTAATAGCCCGTCGTCAAATACAAACCTTTTGCACTGGTCACACTTTTAATAAAATCCTTGAACTCTAAAATAGTCGCCATGGAAATATACGGCGTTTGAGGTGTTGCTTGATGAAATCCTAAAACATAACTTCCCCAAAAAAGTTCATTTTTGCTCTCGGCCACCCAGTACACTTCCGTATCGCTCACCGGAATGGTGTCTTTTAAAACTAGGTCGTTCTTTTCGCAAATTTTCTCTCCCAGCCGATAGAGATCTTCCAAAGTAAGTGCTCGCACGTTTTTGGGATCTTTTGCTTCATCATCTTCTGGAGGAGCAAACTGAATCGGTTGAGGAGGTTGGCTTTTGGTAATAAAAACCGCCAAAAACATCCCAAGAATAATGGCCCCGAGGGCAATGCCTAAAATACTAAACATAAGAATTATTAATGACTTCCCCTAAACCGCCCGCACCGGGAACAATGTACTGATGGTCATTCAAACCTTTTTCTTCATCCCAATGTGTTCCTGGAACTGTGTTCAGAATTTTCTTCGGGCTCAGGCCGCGATCTAATCTTAAAGCATATACAGTGACTTCTGGAGCTTTTGCTTTCATGAGCTTTAAGTACTCCGGAGTCACTACTAGATGGATAGCGATCACTTTTTTAGCTTTTCCCAACTTTCTATAAATTTCAACTACAGAGAGGATGGTGGAACCGGTAGCACCCATGGGATCTGGAATCACTACAATACGGTCTTGGATATCGCCTCCAATTTTCATACCGCCCAATTGAGTTCCAATCACGTGTTCTTCTGCATCTATTTTTCTGTTGATGCTGATGTGGTCTTGGCGGACTCCATCAGGATTTAAAAAGTAATTAAACGCATCAAAACAAGTTTGCGATGGGACAATCCCGGCTCGAGCTAAACTCACACATGCAACTTTAGTTTGGGGATCGACAATCAAACCCTGAAACTCCCCTTCGGGGTGCTGGGCTTTCATACGAGTTTCAATGCACGTTTCAATCAGGGGGAACTCCTGATTCACGATCACGTTCACCATGTCTCGATACAAAGTGTTTAATAAGGAGTTCACCATCGGTTGCTTGCAGTCGGGTCTACCCAAACGTGCCAGCGTAGTGAACAAGTAAGGATCGCTCAAAATATGAAATTGAGGCCCATAGCGATGTTCTACTTCGGAAAGCTTAAAATCGCGCTTTAAGTATTGATGATCGTTCAGCATGCCCTGGGAAAACACTCTTTTCGACGGCTAATGTCAAGCAGTAGACGAAAAGGGCTGCAGGATAAGCTTTTATAGAGGTTCTTGACCAGGCTTTTGTCCCTTGGGTAAGACAGTCGCTTGGGGGATTTCATGCAATTGTCCTTAGGCCTTGATGAGCATGTCGTATTTGATTTAGAAACCACCGGGCTTTCCGCCTGGGGGGATGAAATCATTGAAATCGGTGCGCTGAAAATTTTGGGAAATGAAATCGATGAGAACAACAGCTTCCATTCGCTGGTCAATCCTAAGCGATTGATTCCACCAGAAGCGACGGCCATTTCTGGGATCACTAATGAAATGGTAAAAGATGCCCCACCCATTGATGATGTTTTGCCCAGATTTTTAGAATTTGTGGGCGATGCTTATTGGGTAGCCCACAATGCACGTTTTGATATGTCGTTCATTATGAAGCACCTGATGCAAATGAAGTTGAAGCGCCAAATTGAAGTATACGACACGATGATATTTTCTCGCCGGGCATTTCCCGGAGAACAACGTCACAACTTAGATATTTTGTGTGAACGGCTTTCTCTCACGTTTGATCCCGCAACTCGACACCGCTCCATGACCGATGTGGAGCTCACTGCCAAAGCCTTTATCATGTTGAGAGAAAAGTTAGGGGACAAAATCCCTGCTCGAGAGAAGTACACCCTGTAATCCCCCAAAAGGTACGGCCTTACTTTTGGTAGTTTTTTAA
>RFNT01000224.1 GCA_009927045.1 bacterium
GAATGGCTCCACAGGAATGGCTCTCGGAAAATGAACGTTTTTGCAAAAATTAACTGTGCCACCATCCCAGACAATCTGTTGGAAGCTGAATTGTTCGGTTATGAGGAAGGCGCATTCACCGATGCCAAGAAGAGGAAGAAAGGTCGAATAGAGCTAGCTGATAGAGGCACATTATTTCTAGATGAAATTGGCATTGCACCCATCTCCTTCCAGGGAAAACTGCTTCGACTCATACAAGAGGGCGAGTTTGAAAGGCTCGGGGGAGTTGAAACGCACAAAGTGGATCTCCGCGTAGTGGCCGCCACAAACACGGATCTCAAAAAGGCAGTGCGCGAAGGCCATTTTCGAGAGGACCTCTATTATCGGTTGAACGTGATCCACATTCAAATGCCTCCGCTGCGTGAGCGTCGGGAAGATATTCCCTTGTTGATTGCCAGGTTCCTGGAGGAATCAGCAAAAAAAAATGGCCGACACATGCCAATGATCACACCCGAGGCAGTAGCTGCACTAGAAAACTATTCGTGGCCAGGGAACATTAGAGAGCTCCAGAATTTGATGGAGCGCCTGGTGGTGTTGGGCAAAGGGAACACAATAGAGCCCCAGCATTTGCCCTCTGAAATCGCATCCTCTGCCCCCAGTCGTTCCATGACCGTGCCCATTGGAGTGCCTTTGAGAGAAGTAGAAAAACAGCTCATGGCCGAGACACTAAAAACAACCAAGGGAGATAAAAAGTTGGCAGCAAAGCTGTTAGGAGTGCATCCACGGACCCTGTATCGATTTCTCGAATCCACAGAACAAGTTGCCAGCGAGCCCAACCCGAGTTAATCGAAGTGTATGGAGATTGTGTTTGTTATTGGGGGATTAGCTCTCGTTTTAGGGGGGGTGGGTTTTTGGCGGGGTAAAAGCAGGAAAAAAACGCCCCAAGAGAAGCTATCTCCAGTTTCGGGTTCACCTGAAAATAAAACGTTAGGAGATAAACTCAGAAAAACCCGAGAGGCACTCTTTGGAACCTCTCAAGCCTTTGATTTGCAATCGCTGGAAGAATCGCTTTTAGCCGGTGATGTTGGGGCAAAAACAACGGAGATTTTGCTAGATAGGCTTCGGGCCCAGCCCATCGCCACCGGGGAAACACCCCGAGGGCTGATCCAAACTGAGATGATCAAAGTGCTTTCTGTTCCTCACCGGAATCTTGCGGAGCTGGCTCAGGAGCACAAGCCTTTGGTCATTGAGATCGTTGGAATTAATGGTGTCGGAAAGACGACCAGCATAGGAAAACTGGCCAGATATTTTAAGAGCCAAGGAAAGTCAGTGTTGCTGGGAGCTGCGGACACTTTCCGAGCCGGGGCAATAGCCCAATTGCAGGTGTGGGCCGAACGCGTTGGTGTAGACTTTGTAAAAGGACGTGAAGGCGCAGATCCTGGCGCTGTTGCCTTTGATGCTGTCACAGCAGGAAAGGCTCGCGGCGCGGATGTGGTTATTTTGGATACTGCGGGTCGATTGCACACGAAATCGAACCTGATGGATGAACTTAAAAAAATACAAAAAGTGATTAAAAAAGTAATTCCAGAGGCACCTCATGAAACGTGGTTGGTACTTGATGGTACTCTCGGTCAGAATTCTCTTGCGCAGGCACGGGAGTTTCAGCAAACACTAGGTTTGACCGGAACGATCGTTACTAAACTCGACGGTACAGCAAAGGGGGGGTGTATCCTTCCTGTAACTCAAGAGCTTGGGGTGCCCGTGAGATTTATTGGCGTTGGTGAAACAGACGAGGATCTCATTCCCTTTAACCCGGAACAATTTGTTCATAGTTTGCTCACATGATGACTCCTGAATTAATGACATTAGTTGGTGGAACGGCATTGCTTGTTTTCTCAATCGACGAACTTGCCAAAAGTGTTCAGTTCTTGGCGGGGTCAAAATTTAGGGCTTGGATTAACAATTTTGCAGGAAATCGATTTTCTGGTGTTCTATTGGGCACAGTTCTTTCGATGTTGCTCAGTAGCAGCGGCGCTGTGACTGTCATGTTGGTCGGACTAGCCAATTCTCGATTGCTCAGCCTGGAACAAGTCTTCTCTGTAATGTTGGGTGCCGCAATTGGCACTACTGTAATTGTCCATTTAGTTGCTTTTAATGTTTCAAAGTATGGTCTCCTATTCATCGCCTCCGGGGTAATTTTAGATACTGTTTCAGAGGCAGAGAAAACCAGTCGAGTTGCTAAAGCACTTTTATATCTAGGCTTGGTTTTTTTCTCGATGTCGATGGTCGTTTCGGCCGGAAAAGAACTCGAGAGCAATGAACTGTTTCAGTTCTCTATCAACTACTTCAAGGATCGACCCATTTTTTCCTTGGCGGTATCAGCATTCATTACAGCATTTGTACATAGCAGTGCTGCTACTATTGCTTTTGTGATGTCTTTGATGATGACCCGCCACTCCACAGTATATGAAGCTATTCCTTGGGTCTTGGGAGCTAACTTAGGTACTACGATGACTGCTTATTTAGCCAGTCTCAAAGGCGGCGTTTTGGGCAAACAGGCCGCTCTTGGGAATCTGCTATCAAAACTAGTCGGCGTGGTCATCATATTACCTTTGAGTCACTATTTAGCAGAAGCGTCTGAACAAATTGGCGGCGATGTGAGCAGGCAAATTGCTACCTCACACACCCTCTTTAACGTTGCTCTGGCCGGTTTGTTCTTGCCCTTTATTTCTTGGGGGGTATCCCTTGTTCGGAAGTTGGTTCCGCCCAAAGCATCTGAGGGGGAGTTCACTTTTCATTACTTGGATCAAAAAACGTTAGATGCCCCGGAATTGGCTCTGGCCCAAGCCCAAAGAGAGATTCTACGCCTTTCCGACATTGCCCAAAAAATGGTGGAGAAATGTTTGAGTGCTTTTAGTAGTGGGAGTCAGAAAGAAATTGAAGAAATAAAAGCAATGGATCAAGTTGCCGATTTTCTAAATCGGGGCATTAAGATGTATCTGACGAAGCTTTCGCAAAAAGACATGACTGCTGAGCAGGTTCACAAAGAGTTTGAATTGGTTTTGCGCACTAACGATTTGGAAAACATCGGGGACATTGTTGATAAGAATATTTTGGAGCTGGTGAGGAAGAACATTAAAAAGGGTTACGTGTTCTCCAAAGAAGGCTGGGCGGAACTTCAGCAGTTTCATCAAAAGGTCGTGGAATGCCTGAGACTATCGACGGCCTATTTTTCTACTCGTGACCGTACTGTGCTTTCAAAACTGAACCTCCTCAATGAGCAGATCCAGGACATGACCATTGATTTGAGTGAGCAACATGTACAGCGACTCCATCGCGGCGTGAAAGAAAGTTTGGATACCACCTCTGTTCATTTGGATCTTTTGGGGCATCTGGAACGAATAGCGCATGTGTCCGTAAATTTTGTGAGAATTTCAGGCTCCGCCAACGCTACGCTCAGCTGACCTAACGCTTGGAAAGGCTTGGTTTCACTGGTAAAATTGTGATCTGTGCCCCCACCAAAAATAAATCGTTATTTAGTTCGTAACCGTCTCCATCAAACGCTCGGCGATTTTTCTGAACTCGAGATCTTAAATCAGATTCGAAAAAGCAAATTGAGTGGAGAGGATGAGGCAGCGTTATTTCCGGGCCTCAATTGGAAGAAAATATCGAGCTATCCTATTTTTTACGATGCCTTGATCCATCAAGCTCTAGGAGTTAAGCCCGCCGAGGAGCGAGCCCCCGATTTCGAGAGCATGGGGTCCTCAAAAAAGAGAGATGTTTTCTTTGAAAGTCCTCCAAAAGAGGGGCCAACCCATGTTGAGGGAGTATTAGAGCCTCGGGACTCTCAAACCTCACGATTGAGCCACGAGAGGCAGGATGCGACTGAACAACTCGCACATGCACATCCCATCCTTTCAAAAAATGAGTTAGAAGAATTATTTCCGGAAGAGGTTTCTGTCGATCCCAAGGCGCTTTCCAGGCCTCTTCACCACGATTTCGAAGAGCCTGTCGTCGAAGTTCCAAATCAGACAGTAGGGTCTGAAAAACCAAACAGAAAGAAAATCCTAATCTGGGGCTCTGTTGGGCTCCTGTCGTTCCTGTTGTATCAATCAGGAGAGCCCAGCAAAGAAAAGACGGTGGAGGGTCTGAATGCATCCATGGAAGATGCACGTGCCAAGTCCGTAGAGATTCTCCAGGAGGATCCGGAAGACCAGAAGATATTTTTGAGATTGAGTGCGGAGCAGGCAGTTCAGATGGATGTCCCCCCTGGCTATCAGGCCGCAGTGGGGTACTACCGCAAAGCGCTCGAGGCAAATCCTCAGGCTATCGAGCTGTATGACGGGGCCTCTATGGCCATCGCCCGATCGCTTGAGGAAAACCCCAAAGATGAAGGGCTTCAAAAACTTTTAAAAAAAACTATCGAACGTGGGCGCACCATTGAGCCGCAACGCACTTCTTTCTATCGAGCAGAGGCAGTCGCACTTCGAGGACAAGGAAAAGTTTCTGACGGACAAAAACAGTTGGATCTGGCTATTGAGACTGATTCGCTCAATCCTGAAAACCTCCTCATTCAAGCTGAGTGGATGGTAGCTGAGGGAAAGTTCGAGGACGCACAGCGACTGCTAGAGTCGATTTTGTCATGGAGTCAGCAGAGCGTTAAAGCAAGCTACCTTTTAGCCAAAACACTCTACGAACGACAGCAGCTTGAGTCGGCCTGGGCACTTTCTCAAAAAATCATTCAGATCAACCCGGTTCATGCGCCGACTTATGTTCTGATGGGCGAGATTTTTACAAAAAAAAACGATCTCAAATCAGCTAAAGCATTCTATTCCCTAGGTGCCCGTTTTTCGGTGATGGCACCAAAAAAAATAGCAGCTTATGCGCTTTGGAGAGCGGGCAATCTTTCTGAGCTCGGAAGCGACCTCACAGAGGCGAAACAATTTTATAGTCTTTCCTTTGATTTTTCAGAGGATTTCCATGCATCGCTGCTACCCAAAATCGGGGCTGCTCCCACGGCTCAAGAAATTCAATCTGCACAGGCCCAGGTTTTTGCAACGGCACCTTATTATGAGCGCATTGGACAGGAGGCAATGGAGGCCAAGAATTATGAGCGCGCTGAGGGAATCTATTTAGGAGCTGTCTGGACCTATCCTGAAATAGGAAGGCTGTGGTATCGACTCGGAGAAGCACGAGAGGCTCTTGCCAGAACCGGGAAGAGTTCCGTTGGGCGGCTAGCACCTACGAAAAGCTATTCAAGCGGCCCCCGACGAAGT
>RFNT01000051.1 GCA_009927045.1 bacterium
CGAAGGCAAAGGAAAAGTATTCAGCACAGCCGACCGCGCAGTCCACTTGTACTGCTTCAATCGCCATTACAATGTAGAACCCTATGCTTGCCACTTCACTTTTGATTTACGGGGTCTTTCAAAACTCGTCACTGTGAAGCCAGAAGCTCAAGGAATTCGTTTAGTGCTGACGAGCGAAAAAGAATCTCTCGCACTCTACAACGCGCTCTTGGTGCCTGAAGGGGTTTTCAATCAACAAATCACCAAAATTTTGGAAATTGAAAATGGCGATGTCATCATCGATTGTCGGAAAGATGCCCGTCGTTCTTCAGCGGCTCCCCAATGCAGTATCTTTACAACACTGTAAGAGCAGGGGAAGATCGTCTTCTCAATGAAAGACCGACCCGAAATTTCAGTCGTCATCCTCGTTCATCGGAACACGCCTCTTTTGGAGCGTGTATTCGAATCCATTGCCTGGGCACCGGAAATCATCGTCGTCGTGTCGGAGCGTCTCCCCGAAGTGGAAGCACTTGCAGCTCGCTTTTCGGCGAAAGTGTTCCAGCGCGCTCTGGACGGCTTTGGAGCACAAAAACAATTCGGCATCGCTCACGCCACTCATGATTGGGTCTTCATTGTAGATTCCGATGAAGTCGTCAGCCCGGAATGTCGCGACCATCTCTTCACGGTCCTGAATCAATCCTCGAGCGCTGAATTCGCCGCTTACCGAGTGAATCAGCAGCTGGTGTTCCAAGGCAAAGTGATGCGCTACGGAGGCACGTTAGGAACGCCCATCCGTCTCTTTCACAAATCACGGGCTCACATGAACTTGAATCCAGTGCACGAAAAAATTGAAACCACTGGAAAAGTGGGTCATTTAGAAGGTGCTTTACTCCATTTCAGTTATCAAAACTGGGAAGACTATTTTGATAAAGTGAATCGCTACACTTCTCTAGGGGCTCAGGAACTCCTCTCGCGGGGCAAATCAGCAAATCCGGTCTTTTTATGGTTTCGTTTTCCAGTACTTTTTCTCAGACGCTACATTTTTCAATTGGGTTTTCTAGATGGGTATAATGGCTTTGTTTGGGCTATGTTCAGTGCCTGGTATCCAATTATCAAGTACTTAAAGCTGCGTGAGCTTGAACGGTAGGATACTCGCCCGAAAAACATGCATGACAAAACCCTTCTTCGGATTTTCTAGAGCATACCTCTAACAGTCCCTTCAAACTCAAATACCCTAAACTGTCTGCACCAATATAGTTTCTGATTTGATCAATCGTTTGATGAGAAGCCAGGAGTTCTTTTTGTGTGGGCGTATCAATCCCATAGAAGCACGGATGCTTTGTGGGAGGAGCAGAAATCCGCAAGTGAACTTCAGCAACACCGGCATCTCGTAAGTGGCGGATGAGCTTTTTAGATGTGGTCCCCCGAACTAAACTGTCATCAACCACAACTACTTTTTTCCCATGGAGAAATCCACTCACTGGGTTCAGTTTGAGCTTCACACCAAAATCACGAATGGTTTGACTGGGTTCAATGAATGTTCTTCCCATGTAGTGACTGCGAATGATTCCCATTTCAAAAGGAATTTGGGCCGCTTCACTGTACCCAATCGCTGCATACACTCCAGAATCCGGTACTGGAATCACCATGTCCGCTCCAGAGGCTGGCTGTTCTTGTGCCAACTGTTTTCCCAGAGCTTTGCGCGTTTCATAAACGCCCGCACCAAACACATGACTATCGGGCCTGGCAAAATAGACGTGTTCAAACACACACTTTCTAGGAGCAATGGCATGAAATGGAAAAAAAGAGCGTAGCGGCTCTTGTTCCTTCAAGTCCACAATCACCATTTCTCCAGGAGCAATTTCTCGTTCGTATTTTGCTCCCATGAGATCAAACGCGGTTGTTTCGCTGGCAAAGACAGGTTTCCCTTGAAGCCTGCCCATCACTAAAGGCCGGAATCCGTGCGGATCTCTCACGGCAATGAGTTTATTTTGATCCATCACAAGCAAAGAGTAAGCCCCCTCCACTTGAGCAAGTGCTGCTGTGAGCGCTTTTTCTAATTGGGGCTCGCCCGTTCGTGCCATTAAATGGATGATCACTTCGGTATCCGCAGTAGATTGAAAAATAGAACCCATTTGTTCAAGCCGCCGCATGAGGACTGAAGCATTGGTCAAATTTCCATTATGGGCCACTGCAATCCACCCTTGAGCCGTTCGTAAAAGAAAGGGCTGCAAATTACAGGCAGCATCCCCACCTGCTGTTGAATAGCGCGTATGTCCAATAGCGTGATGGCCCGGCAGCTCCGCTAACTCTGCAGAAGAAAACACATCGCCGACTAAACCCCTTTTCTTCAGTGCATACGGGCGCTGCTGGTGAGTGGATACAATTCCCGCGCCCTCTTGACCCCGGTGCTGGAGCGCATGGAGTCCTAAATACGTGAGCTTGGAAGCTTCAGGATTTCCGACAAGTCCAAAAATCGCACACATTAGAAAAATCCTTTCCAACGAGCATCCCAGTCTTTTTTGAGCCGTTCCATTTCCTTTTCCAAAACACGTGCTCCACCTTGCCGGACAACAAGTTTTCCCTGATCGGTCACTTGCCCAACGGGGGTGAAAGGAACTCCAGCCCGATTGGCAATGACTTCAACTTCTGTACTTTCGTTCGCATCAAAAGCAACCAGGATTCTTGGAACGGTTTCACCAAATAAGAAAGCATCGCTCTCGGCCTCTCGGGGGATAGCGATTTCCAAGCCTAAGCCATTGAGCGGTGAGTGAAACGCCATTTCCAAAGCAGCCAGTAATAGGCCCCCATCAGTGATGTCATGGGCAGCAACCTCGAATCGCTTAGTTTTCAATTGCTGGAGAAAGCCGAGGATGCGTTGGACCAGTTTCAAATCCGTTTCTTCGGGTTGACCACATTCTCTGCCAAACCACTGACTGGCCAGCACGCTGCCGCCAATGCCAGCGTTGGGGGAACCCACCAGAGCCAAGTCAAGTTGGGAGCTTTGAAAATAAGAAGGCCGCACTTTCCCTGTGCCTTCTGATACTCCCACCATCCCAATCATGGGAGAAGGATAAATGGGTTTGCCATCGGTTTCGTTGTAGAGACTTACATTTCCAGAAATGACTGGCACTTGAAGAGCTTCACAGGCTAACGAAATCCCCTCGATGGTTTCAGCGAGTTGCCACATCACTTCTGGATTTTCAGGACTTGCAAAATTCAAACAGTCCGTAAGCCCAATAGGCTCTGTCCCTTTGAGGGCTAAGTGAATAGCACTTTCAGCCACCATCCTCCGCCCCCCCTCAAGTGGCCACAACCAAGATATTCGGGGATTTCCATCGAGAGTCATCGCGAGTCGTACCTTTTTATGAGTGATCTCTCTGAGTCTCAAAGTGGCAGCATCTTCGAGCGGCATGCCCTCCGTACGATTCCCCACCATGGAATCGTATTGCTGAATCAGCGGTTCGGGATTTGCAAAACTAAAATAACTGAATAGTTTTTCAAACTTCGCTTCTAGGCTCCCGGAAAAGAGTTTATTTCTATCGATGAACCAACGTTGCTTGAGGTCGCTGGGAGCGACCAAAGGACGATCTACTGGGGGTGGCTCCGTAACGAGATCGACCGGTAAATCCACTACCACTTCCCCATTTTTGGTCATCGTCACGTGCTGCTCTTCCAACACAGCGCCAATCACTTCCGCATGTAAGTCCCACTTTTCATACACTACTTTGAGGGCTTCAATCTTGGTAGGTTCGCACACCAGTAGCATGCGCTCTTGGGACTCTGAAAGTAGGAGTTCATAAGCGGACATGCCGGTTTCCCGAGCGGGGACATGATCTAAATTGAGCGATAGTCCAGTGCCTGCCCGATGAGCCATCTCGAAACTGGAGGACGTCAGTCCTGCAGCTCCCATGTCTTGAATGCCCACTATGAGTTTTTTCTCCATGGCTTCCAGTGAAGCTTCTAGCAAAAGCTTTTCGGTGAAGGGATCTCCCACTTGCACTGCAGGTCGGTCGGGCTCAGCCTCTGAAGAGAATTCCTTAGAGGACATGGTGGCCCCGTGCACACCATCACGCCCTGTCTTTGCTCCGACATACACGACTAAATTCCCGACTCCTGAAGCAAAGCCTCGGTGGATGTTTTCTGTCCGCAAAATACCCAATGCAAACGCATTGACGAGAGGATTCCATCGATAACACGAGTGGAATAGGGTCTGTCCAGCCACTGTTGGAACGCCCACGGCATTTCCATAATCACCAATGCCGCGAACAACTCCTTTTACTAAACTTGCTGTTTTTTCTTGTTGGGGATCCCCAAAACACAAGCTGTCCATCAGAGCAATGGGGCGTGCCCCCATCGTAAAAATATCACGTAAAATGCCACCCACTCCCGTA
>RFNT01000047.1 GCA_009927045.1 bacterium
ACTTTTTCGGCTTCGCGCCCTTCAAATCGCACGTGGAGAAATTCTTCCACGTGGTGTTTTTCTGTTTCCGCTTGGAGAGCGCCTGCTAATAAAACTAAACCTGCAAGAAGTGCTAATAAACGCATACAAAACCCCCGATAATTATGCGCCGTGTCTATCACATTCCCGTCGTAAAGGGAAGGGGGGTGGTAAAAAAATAAGCAATTTCAATTTGTTACCAAAAGGTACGGCCTTCTCTTTGGTGGGAAGGGCGTATGCTACAATTTTGCATGGCCGTGAAAAAGAAATCGGCTCCTGCCTACCAGCCGGAGCACTCCTGGGAAGTTCTCTGTTGGAGCATCCTGTTTCTTGTCCTTGTCGCCCTCAATCACACCAAAATGGACGAAAACGATACTTGGTGGCACATCGCCTTGGGCCGTTGGATGGTAGAAAACCTCCAAGTTTATAGGACCGAAATTTTTAGCGCGGTTGGCTTGGGGCGCCCTTTCATAGCACACGAGTGGCTTTCAGAAGTTTTGTTTTATCTCTTTTCTAGTCCCTCTGGAAAAATGCTGAGCTATTTTAAGCTCTTTCTCATTACCACTAGTTGCACTGTCTTTGGATATCTCGTGGCTCGCCCCTATTGGAAAGGCCGATTCACTGTGCCGTTACTGGTGGGAGCCGCTTTTTTGATTGCTTTCCGGGCTCCCGTTCGGCCCCAGATCTTTGAAATCATCTGTTCGTCTTTTTTATTGGTCACTTTAAACTCTTGGCGGCAAGAACCCAGTTGGAAAAAACTAGTGGGATTGATCCCCATGCAAATTCTTTGGACCAATCTCCATGGTTCTTACTTGTTGGGACCCGTGCTCATTCTACTTTTTGCGATGGGACTGACGTTATCTAAAAAAATTCCTTTTCTTGTTGGTGATCAGCTCAAGACTTATACGGCTAAAGAAATTTCTGAGCTTTTTGTTTGTTCTTTAATTCTGCTTTTGGTCTCTTTGCTCAATCCCTTTCACGTTGAGCTTCTGAAAAAATCATTTGCAGTCTTTTTTCTCGATAATTATATGAAGGAGCATATCAGAGAATGGTACAGCGTTATGCGCGTATCGAAAGGAATCTGGTTTTACGTCTGGTTTGTTTGGATGATCTGGGCCTGGTTCACTCTTCTTAAAGCCTTTCGTAAAGTGTCTCAGGTAGAGCTGTACACCTTGATACTGGCGACTGTTTTTCCCTTTGTGGGAGTCCGTTATATTACGCTCTCAACTCTTTTGAGTCTGCCTGACGTTTTAAAGCGATCTTATCAGCTTTATCCTTCCGGGTTTAACCCCAAAAAAGCTTCTTGGGTTTTAGCGCCACTTGCACTTTTATTCTTTTGGACCGGATACCCGATGACTCTTACCGCTGCAAATCCCCCCGGCGCTGGTTTTAGTTTTGGAGTGGTTCCAACCGATATCATCCAACACATCAAGGCCAACAAATTAAAAGGTGTGATGATGAATCACTACCATGATGGAGCATTCATTCTGCACTACCTTTATCCTGAGGTTCTTCCAGTGATAGACTCTAGAACGGACTTCTATGGCAAAGATCTCTTCATGGAACATGCAGATGCCTACACCTCCATGCCTCTGTTCAATCAATATATAGAAAAGTACAAAGTGAATATGATTCTGGTTCGTATGATTCCAGAAACTGAAGTTCTCAGAACGAATCTGTTTCAAAGTCCTGATTGGACACTGGAGAAGTTTGGCTTGGATAACATGCTTTTCATCAAAGTGGATTCTTCACATCCAAGAAAAACAATGGAAGAAATGACCCAAGAGTTCAATCAGCTGGAACAGGTGCGCTCAAGATCCACTGAAGTAGCGGTATCTTCAGAGAAAGCGTTCTGTGTGTGGGTTCGTTTGTTGGGTCACTGTGATTTGGCACCGGAATGCGAGAAGGAGTGTGCACTGTCAGATTCAGAGCTGAGTAGCGAACTGGGAGGCGTTTCTCCATTATGTTTTAAGTTTTCTCAAGTCTGCTTCAGAAAAGAGACGGTGTGCGGACCCTGTCCACAAATGTGTAATTATTTCAGTCGAGCAGTGGATAAAATCAACCGCTTAGGATTTCATTATCCTAATTTGGGAGGGTGTTATTAGTGGCTGGGGAGAACGCAGCGGACGACTACAGTCCCGTAAATGCCGTTGTTCCAGTAGTTATCGAAACCGAAGTTGTCTGGTGTGGTGAGAGTCCATGCGTGGTAGTAACTACTACTCCATGGTACCGAGGTCGCTGTCCATGTATAATCGGAACCCACGCTCGGCACTCCGGTGGTGGTGGCCCAAACTGGGCTAACCCCACCATCTCCCGTAGGAAGCGTCCAGGAGGCTGGCGTCGTCATGGTTGTTTCATAGCTCACCGGAAGACGCATTCCCTTATCTGCACATGATTTGATGTTGCCTTCATAGTAAGAAGATAAGCTACGTTTTGATGGATCCGAATTAATCAGATTTGTGGTGCTGTTCGAATGTTGCAGCCAGTCCTCCCCTTCCACATTTTCAGAAGCTCCCCCCTGGTCTGGGTGAGCAGCGTCTAATCTTTGTGCAGAATTGCCCGAGTCGTAGTACAAGCAGCGGTTAGTTGCAGTCATATCACTGTGACTCAAAAACACATTCGTGGGACAAACACGTCCCTCAATAGATTGAATTACAGAAGAATTTGTTAGGTCCACATCAAACCCAGTTCCAGCTCTTGTCAACGCTTTCTGCCAGCCATTAGCTACTAGGCCTGAAGCATTGAGAATGCGATTCCCATTTTTCTCCTTCCAAATTTTGAATCCACTAGAGCCATTGGCATATTGCAAAGTAAGCGTACTGCTATTCGGCCCTTGACGTTCGGTACCGACAGCAAGGCTCTGGGCATCGGTGTAACAGTCACCCGAGCAGGCAGCAGCAGTTGGAGTCACGCTTGCCGAACTTGCGCTATAGCTACTTGTCCCTGCGGCATTTACAGCTGCGACTTGGAAAATATAAGGTGTGCCGTTTGTAAGCCCTGTCACGGTAGCTGTGGTGTTCGTAGAAGTGCCGTCAGCAAAGGGTGTCCAATTGCTTCCGCCATTCGAAGAATACTGAACCACGTAATCCGTAATCGCACTGCCGCCAGTATCAGAAGGAGCAGTCCAATTGAGAGATATTTGGGAAGTTCCAGCAGTACCGCTTACTGCAGTGGGTGCGCCGGGTGCGACTGCTTGTCCGCCGCCATCGGTAATCGTCCAGCCTTTGCCGCCCGAAGCGACTGCGGTGGTAAGAGAAGACCTGGCTGCTAGGACTGCAGCGCTTTGAGAGTATTTGGCACTTCCCGCATGGAATGAAAGACTCGTTTTTACATTCTGAGCGCTCCACCCAAGAAGAATCGGATCGTAATTCGTGCGGGTAAGGCCAGAGGATGTGAACATTTGAGACATGTTGGTAACGTTGACCACATTCCAAAGACTTAAGTTTTGGTTGAAGGCAGAGGCGCCAGAGAACATCTGGCTCATTTTCGTCACATTCGAAGTGTTCCAATCTCCAATGTTGTGATTGAATGCGGAGGCTCTCATGAACATGAAACTCATGTTTGTCGCCTTCGCTGTATTCCAACTTCCAATGTTCTGATTGAATGGACTATCAGAAAACATTCCAGCAAAAAAGTGCACATTTCCCGTGTTCCAATTACCAATATTCTGGTTAAAGGAGCTATTTGTGAAAAGCCAACCCATCCATTCAACCTTGGCAGTGTTCCAGCTTCCAATGTCTTGGTTGAATTGGGTAGCGCCGTTAAATGTACCGAAGATATTCGTTACGTTACTGGTGTCCCAGATTGCCATACTAGGAGCCGTGGTGAGCGAAGTGCAATTCATAAAAGCTTGGCCTAAATGGGTTGTTCCCGTAAGGTCGAGGGGATCCGTCGCAGTAATGGTGAGGTTGCTTGCACCATAGAAATAGCTTGCGTTATTGCCTAAGTTCAATTTCCCAAATTGGGAAATATTCGTAATCTTGTTTCGGTCGCCGCTATTATTAAACCTAAACCCAGTGATTGTGCCATGGATAGTGACAGTATAAGTGCCAGCGATGGCATAGGTGTGGGTTGCGTTGGCATCATCCCAAGCCGTAATGGTATTTTGTGTGCCATCCCCCCAAAAGACTGTGAAGTTATAAGTACCGGTGCTTTCGAGGGGGAGTTTAATTTGCGTAGAAGTAGAACTTCCAGTGCTAGTATTGTCCGTTTTCCAAGTGGAAACAAAGGCAGGTTGTGGAGTTACATTACTTGAACTTTCAGTATAACTTCCAGCGCCTCCTGCATTCTTTGCCGCTACTCTAAAGAGGTAACCTGTAGAGTTAATTAGCCCAGTAACAGTGATGCTGGTAGC
>RFNT01000220.1 GCA_009927045.1 bacterium
ATCATCCCTGTAGAAATCGTGGTGAGAAACAAAGCTGCTGGAAGTCTCTGTAAGCGCTTAGGACTTGCTTCAGGTGAGGGGCTCACCCCGCCACTCGTAGAATATTTTTTCAAAAACGATAGTCTGGGAGATCCGCTCATAGGGGAAAGCCATATTTTCCAATTTGGCTGGGCAACTCGGGATGAACTCCAAGTGATGCGTGAGACTGCTTTACGCGTGAATCAAGTGCTGTGCCCTGTTTTTGAAAGTATTGGACTGGATCTTATCGACTTCAAATTAGAGTTTGGAAAAACCCATGAAGGTAAACTCCTTTTGGGTGATGAATTTACTTTAGATGGCTGCCGTTTGTGGGATCGCACTAGTGGGGAATCCATGGATAAGGATCGATTCCGCCATGATTTAGGAAAAGTCGAAGAAACTTATCAGGAAGTTGCTGCTCGTTTAACTCAGTATTTTGCGAGGTCATCATGAGAGTCCGCATCCATGTGTTTTTGAAAGATTCAGTCTTTGATCCCCAAGGCAATACTGTTGCGGGCTCACTCAATCGCTTGGGGTTTTCCAAAGTGAAAGATGTCCGGTTGGGGAAAGTGATTGATGTCGAAATCGACACTCAAATGGAAGACGAAGCGAAGCGAGAAGCGAAAAAAATGTGCGAAAAGCTTTTGGTCAATGCGGTGATTGAGTCCTATCGGTTGGAGATGCTGAAATCGTGAAAGTAGGAGTCATTACATTTCCTGGTTCCAATTGTGATGACGATTGTGTCTATGCTTTGCAAGGAACTGGATTGTTTCAAGTTTCTTCACTCTGGCATAAGAGCACGGAATCTCTGGGAGATTTAGCCGCTGTGGTTCTGCCAGGCGGATTTTCCTATGGCGACTACTTGCGCACCGGTGCGATGGCAGCGGTTTCACCCATTATGGATCAAGTGAAGGCATTTGCAGCTGCAGGAGGAAAAGTTTTAGGTATTTGTAACGGATTTCAAATCCTATGCGAAGCGGGGCTGCTTCCGGGAGCCCTGGTTCGCAATGAAAAGCTCAACTTTATTTGTAGAGACGTTACGCTCGAAGTGTCTGGATCAAATCCTTGGACGAGCTCTTTGACTCAAGGGAGTCGAATCCAACTCCCCATTGCCCACGGGGAAGGGCGCTACGTGACGGATCCCACCACGTACTCGGAAATGCTGAAGCACAATCAAATCGTGTTCCGTTATACAGAAGCGGTGAATGGAAGCTATGAAAATATTGCCGGGATTACGAACCAGGAAAAAAATGTATGCGGCATGATGCCGCATCCTGAGCGAGCAACGGATCTCAAAACACGGGATGGCTTAAAAATTTGGCAAGCGCTTTCTGAACAGCTGAAGGGGGTCTCATGAAAGCGGGAAGTGATACCCAAGCAGCAACGCTCGAAATGGCTCGGCAGTTAGGTTTGAGCCGAGAAGAATTTGAGAGCGTTTGTCAGCGCCTTGATAGAAAGCCGAATTTTGCGGAGCTGGGGATTTTTTCAGCGATGTTCAGTGAGCATTGCAGTTATAAATCGAGCCGTAAGTACCTGAAGCGATTCCCCACCCGAGGAAAACGAGTGCTTCAGGGCCCTGGTGAAAATGCAGGGGTTTTAGATTTAGGCGATGGCTGGGCCATTGCCTTCAAGATGGAAAGCCACAATCATCCTTCGTTCATCGAGCCCTATCAAGGAGCAGC
>RFNT01000256.1 GCA_009927045.1 bacterium
GGCTAATTTTCGTACGAGCATTTCTCGTTCGGAAAGCTTTTGAATGAAGTGGGAGGGAATTTGGTGTTTGGAGAGATATTCAAAAACTGCAGTGCTCACTGCATTGTTGAGTGGGCCTTTGTCTCGTATCAGGCCTTTTTTCTGGGCATTGAAGGCCGTGGCATCGTCTTTGAAGTATTGTATGACTAAACTGGGATCGCTGGTTTCAAAAAGGGTCTTAGATTTTCCGTCGTAGAGTGGGGATTTGCGTTCAATGTTCATTCCCGAGCACTTTCCCGTACAAGTAATCTAAATGCCGGGTGATATTTTTAACATCAAAAAGGGCATTCAGTTCTTCTTGTGGGAGCACTTTAACGACTTTGGGATCAGCTTTCAACAGATCTTGAAATGAAACTTTTTCATCGAGAGCTCGTAACGCATTGCCCTGCACCAGAGCATAAGCTTCATCTCGGCTCAGCCCTTTTTCAATGAGCTTCAACAAGACATTTTGGGAATAAGTCACACCGGAGAGTAGGCCCAAGTTTTCTAACATTTTTTGGGGAAACACTTCGAGATCCGTGAGTAAGGCATTTAAGCGCCAGAGCAAGTAATCCGCCAGAATGTTTGCATCCGGACCCAGCACCCGTTCAACTGAAGAATGGCTGATGTCTCGCTCGTGCCACAAAGCAACATTTTCCATGGCGGGAATCACCATACTTCTTAAAAGACGGCTCAGCCCAGTTAAATTCTCAGCACTGATTGGATTGCGTTTATGGGGCATAGCTGACGAGCCTTTTTGACCTTTACTAAACCCTTCCCGAACTTCCCCGACTTCTGTGCGTTGGAGATGGCGCAACTCCACTGCGATTGCTTCTACGGATGAAGCCAGCAATCCCAAAGCTGAGAAATAGCTTGCAAATCGATCTCGAGAAATCACTTGGGTGGAGAGAGAATCGGGAACAAGACCCAATCGCTGGCACACAAACTGTTCCACTTCAGGAGGGACATGTGCATAATTTCCAACCGCTCCGGAGAGTTTACCTACAGCGACTTCTTTTCTAGCCGCTTCAATCCGTGCATAGGCTCGCTTCAAACTGTCATGCCACAAAAGCCACTTCATCCCCAGCGTCATCGGCTCTGCGTGAATCCCGTGGGTCCGCCCCATCATCAGGACTTCTTTATCTGCCAACGCTCTCTTTTTCGTGGTTTCTAAAACTTCTTTCAACCCTTGTAGAATGAGATCCGCCGAACGCGTGATCCGATAAGCAAACCCCGTATCCACAATATCGCTGGAAGTGAGCCCCAAATGCACAAATCGGCCAGATTCCCCAATCGTCGTTTGCATATCAGAAACGAACGCAGCAACATCATGTTTGGTGATTTTTTCAGTTTGTTTGACTCGGGCTAAGTCGAATCCTGCACGCTCTCGGATGTTTTTCAGGTCCGCGGGCGGTATTTTCCCCAGCTGTGCCCACCCCTCACAAGCAAGCACTTCGATGTCTAACCACGTTCTATATTGGGTTTCTTCAGACCACAGATGGTTCATCTCTGGTCGACTATACCGTTCGATCACCGAGCCTCCTCGATACTGTCATCCGTGACAGAAAAAAGAGCTTCCAGCAGTGTTTTTCGTGCAAAGCTATCTGCCAAGCTCAACGAAATACCAAAATCTGCCGCTGTATAGTACCTGAAATAACCCTCACTATTGAAGTACCAAAGTCCTTGGACATCAGAAATGTTCCGAACAAAAGCAGAGGTTTTTTTGCCTCCGGCGGTGGTGTCATAGATTTTTGCAGGCGCCTGATAGCCTTCTGGCATTTTTTCCTGGTTGAATCGAAGGAGAGTTTCCTCAACGCCATTTTGATTCCTTTTTTCTACTTCATTCTTAATGAAATAGTTGAAAGCAGCGACCAAGCCCGCAAAGGAGGGCCCCTTCACGCTGAGGGAAATCAGGAAAGGCGAATTTTCCACAGGGCCCGCAGGAAGAACTTGTCCTGTTTTTTCATCGACTCGGTCAAATAACAAAATCGAAGGAATCCCTAATTCTTGTTTTGTGTATCTTTTATTATTAAGCATGCGAGCAGTGGCTTTATCATAGACCGCTCTCAATTGACTGGGACTTAAGTTGAGGGCGCCCAAATGGCAGGAGCCATCAGCAATGTACCAACGTTGAGTGCCACTGGGAGCGTAGACAGTTCGATGCTCTACTTCTCGAGTTGCACATTCCCCACAAGTTTCTAGTTTACCCAGCAAATTTTCTCGAATTTGAACCACTTTTTTTTCTTGGCCATCCAAATCCCCAGCGGCTGCTCCCGACTGAATCATTTGCGCAAGTTTATTTTTTTCAGTGCGGTGGGCTGTTCGCAACTGATTGAGGTCCTCAGCACATTTGGAATTGGATAATCTCCCCTGAAAAAACTCAGCAGCAGGCTTCCCCCCAGTGAGCTTCAAATCGACTTGAGCCTCAGCAATCACTGGACGTTCATTGGCGAATAAGGGCATCGCAACCGCTAATAAGATCCCAGCTAATTTTTTCATGGTTTTTCTCCTGTGTTAAAAAATAATTGAATGCTTTGAAATGCCGCTAGAAGTTCTCCGGAACGATCCCATTTCAAAACGACTAAAGCCAACTCCCGCAAACGCTCATTTTGAATATTGGAGAGCAATCGAAACCCCTGTTGAATAGCTGCTTGCTGAGAGAGTTGAATCAGTTCGTGAACCAGTGGCTCCAGCGAGACTCTATTGCTTAAATTTTCCAGCAAAGTAACGGACTGTTTGAGGCCTCCCTGCTTTACAAACTGAAAGAGCCAAGCATGCTCAACGCTGGAGAGCGAAAATGCCACTTTGCTGATAGCATTCACCCAGCCTTCAAGCGAGTCGGACTTCACATTTTGAGAAGCTCCTCGCACCAGCTCCATCCAGCGGCCTACGCCAGTGATTCCCTCTTCTTCTTTGAGTAAGATCTGTCCCAACGAGTTCTGGAATTTTTTAAGAGCGTTTAAATCCAGTTTGGCGATTACTTGCAGCCCCTGAGTCATGAGCTCAGGAAGGTGCTCTGGGATCACTGACAACAAACCTAGCTGAGAAATTTGAGTCAAGGCATTCGAGAGGGCTTTGCGAGATGGAGGGGTCAATCGCCCTAAACAGCGGAGATACCATTGAAACAATGAGGGGTGATTGCGGTTGCCAGTATCTAATTCTAAAACCGTAGGTAATAATGATAAGACTTCCCCCACCCACTCGGCCACTTCGGGACTTGATTGAAAAAGCGTTACAATCAGGCCCAAATCCTCGGTTTCTAGCTGAGCCAATTTCATTTCTTCAAAGAGAAGGCGCTTCGCATCCTTCCACTGCTCACCACTGAACGCAGCCAAACCACTTTGGATCTGCTCCAGAAGGTTCGGTGATTTTTTTAGAATCTCTAAAGAAATATTTTC
>RFNT01000014.1 GCA_009927045.1 bacterium
TCGCAACAAAAATGGATTGGGGATGAGGCTTTAAAGAAGAATTACAAAAGTTTTCCGGCCCAAAGGTTTTTCAGAAATAGCTCAAAGGGAAAATACCAAATACCGTCAGATGTTTTACCTTTTTCGGAAAATCTGCCAACCAATGCGTAAGAGGAAATCTGACCTTCCTCCTTCAGTGCTCTTAATCCTGAGAAATGTTCTTCTTTAACTCTTTTGGCCATTTTAAACTCGAGCGCCCACTTTCTTCCCACGATCAAGTCCACCTCCTCCTGTTTTGAGCGCCAATAAGTAAGAGTATCGATTTTTTCGCTGTATGAAAGAAAAGCCCTGACCTCATGAATCATCCACTGTGCGAAGGATATTCCAATCTCACTGTGGTTTTCCTTAAGTGGGTATCGGTCTGCTAGGAAATTAGCCAATCCTGTATCAAAGAAATAAAATTTAGAGCGGGTTACAGCTTTGCGCTTCTTGGTATGGGTAAAAGGTAAGAGCTCAAAACCCACTAAAGTATCCTTTAAGACTTCCAAATAGCCCTCAATGGTTCGAGCCGGAACTCCTGAATCACTGGCCAAATTGGCGTAGTTTATTTCTTGGCCATTTGAGAGCGCCATGGTCTCAAGAAAACGTACAAATCGCTCATAGTTTCTTACTGCAGCCTCTGCCTTAATTTCCTCGGCTAAATAAGTCCGAACATAAGCTTTGAGGTCAAGCTCCGGTTGTTTGGAATTTACTATCATGGGTAAGCCGCCAATATTAAGGTGCTTGATCAAGTCAAATCGGGGAAGTTCTGCTGAGGTCAAAGGAAAAAAAAGAAGTTCTCGGGCCCTTCCTCCCAGAAGATTCGCCCCACTTCTTTTTAGTTTTCTGGCGCTACTCCCGGTAAGAAGAAATCGGATCTTTGTAGTTTGCAAAATGCGATGAACTTCATCAAGTAACTTGGGAAGTTTCTGAACTTCGTCAATAACAATCAGTTTTTTGTGAGGAGTAATCTTTTCTGAAAGGGCTTTTGGCCGCCGCATAAGCTCCTCGAACACATCATCATCGAGAAGATCAAACACAACTGCATTTTTGAGTTGCTCTCGAATTAAGGAAGACTTTCCTGTCGCTCTGGGCCCGAAAAAGAAATAACTTCCGTGTTTGAGAGGCTTTGAAAGGTTTAGGAAGCGTTTAAAATACATGTTCCTATTTTAGGAGAAAAGAGAACATTTCTCAATCGGCAATAAGCTGCCGAAAAAGAGGTATTTTAAGCAAGATAAATCGGGGAGCAAACCTGCCACGCATGGCCTTAAAAAAACTTCAGCTTCCTGAGCAATAGTGAAAGCTATCTCTCGCCATTTGACTGGGAGCGGGATAGAATTTAGCCTTCAAAGGTTATGAAGCGCACTCTTTTTATTTTATGTTCATTTCTCAGTCTAGGGCTCGGTGTGAGCAGTTGGGCGGAAGGCTTTGGTACGTGTGGAGGGGGGTGTAGTAGCTTTAATGATTGCCCGACTGATTGCAAAGAGTGCGTGAATTTAGGAAACGGACTCGAGTGTTCTACTTGCTGTGTGCACGATGAAGAAGACTGCACCTCACCTTGCCAGTGGAAACAGGGATACGACGGCAATATGCAGTGTCAAAACCCAGGGGTGGATTGCAGTGGGGTTTCTGAAATGCCAGACAAGAAGAAAGGGCTTATCTGGGCGTTACTTGGTTCTTTGATTGTGGGAGGGGTGGTCTGGCTGCAAAAGAAGAAAAAGCCAAAATCAGTTTGAAGTAAGAAAATGCTCCCATCGCATAGAGAAGATAACCTAAGTGAGCGTGAAAAAGAGTGAGTGTGAGTTTGATGGCGTCTTCTTTGGGAAAAAACTGCATAAAGAAAAGCCCTAAACTAAAAAGAAACACAATTCTAAGAAAGTTTAAAAACGAAAAAAGAAAAACTCCAAGCCCTAAAAAAAGCCCCCAAGTCGAAGCTTTAAAGTGGTGATAAAAAAGTGGGCAAAAGATTCCAAAAGCGCCCACGAAAAATAAAATCCCGTCAAACCCTGAGCAGCCCCTTCCGATATGGACTGCCCACTGGGGGTGATTGATTTGTACCAGCTTTGAAAAAGCGTAGACTTTGACAGTATCTATTCCTAGAAAAGAAAAGACCGCCTTTAAGAATTTTGCCCAAATAAAAATTGTATTTTCAAATAAAGCGCCTCCCCATTTAAGAAAAATCACAAGGGAAAAAACCATCAGAAGCGAAGGAAGAAGGGACCAGAAGGCTTGGTTTTTAAGTAAAGCTTTTGTGTCTATGAAAAGCAAAAATGCAGAAAGGATGACTAAGCCCAGTAAACCCCACCACGCGACCACCCCAGTAGTCGAAAAGCTTATTTTCAAAAAAGCGCTCAAACCCAAAAACAAAATTAAAAAACAAACATGAAGAAGAAGTTTTTTTCTTGAAAATAAAAAAGACAGGGGGCTCCCCCCTTTTTCAAGCGCCAAGAAGAAAGCGAAAAATCCTAAGGGGGCTGGAAGAAAAAGCTCATAGTCAGTAAAGCCAGGAAAGCCTAAGCGCAAAGAAAGAACGTGTTTTAAAAAAAGCCTTAAAAAGACTAGCTCTAAGAGAGGGAAACTTAAGAGCTTGAAAGCTTTAAATAAAGCAGTACTCACAATGTACAAAATTTTAACAAAAACACTTCACAATGGCTTCATAATTTAGCCCCTTCTCACAGGTATAATAAAGATATTCAAAAGGCGGTACGTTTATGGAACAGAAGAGAAGAATATTTAGCGCCCTTTTTCAAAGCGTTCTCGTTGCATTTTCACTCACGATTTTATCAGGTTGTCTGGGGAGCGCTGGGAGTGCTTTATCAAGTGGTCGCGCCCCGTCATCACCAAGCCCAATCTCCACCTCTGCCCCAAGCCAAATTGT
>RFNT01000082.1 GCA_009927045.1 bacterium
TTTTATCGTAAGGAAGCCTAAAGACTTGCTTATCCACTTGTTGGGTATCGGGAGCATAAGTGATTTGAATGGTACAAGTGGAATAGGGAGGAAGAAATGTGGCGCAAGTGTTACCAGTGATAAATCCGCCTGGATTAAACGTGCCTGTAAGACTTTCGTTAGTAAGCGGTGTGAAAGGCGCTAAAAGCCTCTGCCCACCTGTAAGAGAATCAGGATTAATGGTTCTAGCAGGTCTAGAAGTAAGATTGGTGACAGTGATATTTACTGTGCCGCTACTTTGATTAGCACTGAGATGGAGCGGGCTTGCTTGCACTTCTAGCTTTGTGACAGCACTGGTGCCTGCTAAAAAAGTGATGAGCCTTGAATTATCACTTGGGCTTTGAGCTGCGCAAAAAAGAAGGTCTTTGTCGTTATTATCAAACGAAAAAAGACAGACTGCGTTTCCGGTACCGGGGCTTCCTGTAAAAGCTAAAGTCCCGCTGCAAAATCCAGGAGAAGGAGAATTGAGATTGCTGCAGTTAAGGCTTCCCCTAGAAGCCCTCTGGTTTACATTGTTTAAAGCCCCAGTCCCAGAAGCTTCGCTCAAACTAAATACTCTTCCAGTAGAATCAGAAGGCGTGAGGTAAATATTTTTTTGCTCTTGGCTCCCCCTTCCTGTGAAATTACTCATGAGTCCCGTGTAGACGTTTTTGTTTTTATCAGCCCAAAAAGAAGAAGCAGTAGAAAGTGCGCTTTGGGGTACGGCCACTGTCATAATGGGATTAGTGCCCCCTTCGATTGAAACCGCTAAAGAATCTCCAAATGTCCAAGAGGGGTACTTTCCAAGCGGCATGTCAGTAAAGTCGGATGACTTTTGAGTCAGCACTCCCAAAGCACAAGTGCTGCTGCTCACTGGCACATAGGAAAAAGCGTTAGCGCTGTTTGAAACAGGGCTTAAGCTTTGTAAGCTAAATCGGCTCACTCCTGTAATGTTGCTACTGTCGTATGTAAAAGTGCCCCCTGAAAAAGTAGTGTCCAAACTATAGTTCATTGCTGGAAATGAAGCGGTGCCGTAGTCGTCTTTATTTCTTCCCCGAAGAAGAAGAAAGTTATACGTTTGAGAAGAGCTCGGGCAATTGCCGCCGCTACTCATGATATTCATTTGCCGGCTATTAATGAGCGCTCTAAAAAGAAAAAACTTATCAAATCTAAACCCAGGCCTTGCTCCGACAAAGCTTGCTTTAGTTTGATAATCGCCCGTGCAATTTGAAGGCGAATAGTAACTAATCCCAGACCAAGTCTCTTCGACACCTCCCTCACAAGACCCACTCCATTTTCCCCCTGCCCCAGTCTCATACCTGACGGCGTTATCACTTTGTCCTGGCTCTAAGCTTTGCATGGTAAAACTGACAGGAGCGTTTTTTTCAGCTAACGACACACGAGCTAATCCCCATCCCAAAAAGGCTATGAGAATGTAGATTGTGTGTTTCATGCTTTTTTTATCTTTCACTCCTCATTTTGACCCTCAAAGTGAATAGGAGCCTCTTCTGATT
>RFNT01000233.1 GCA_009927045.1 bacterium
TGGTGAGTCTGAAAGACGAACCTATTTTCTCAATGACAATACCTGGAAAATTACAGTCTTATCTGGCATTTGGTATTCCAATTTTAGGAGTTCTGGCTGGAGAGGGAGCTCGGATTATCAGAGAAACTGGTTCGGGATTAATTGCTCCTCCGGGAAATGCGGAAAAGTTAGCTGAAACCGTGGAAGAGTTAGTCCAATTGTCGCAAGAGGAAAGATTAAAAATGGGGAGAAATGCCCTGGCAGTGAGTACTACCCATTTTAATCGTTCCAAATTATTGGACGGCCTTGAGTTAAAAATGAGACTGCTCTGTTCTTAGCTCGGCTTTTCAAACCGACGATACCAATCAATAGTTATTTTTAGTCCCTGCTCCAATGTGAATCGAGGTAAAAAACCAATTCGATTTCTTGCTTCTGATATATCTGAAAAAGAGTGACGAATATCTCCAGCCCTGAATTCGCAGTAGGCGGGTACGTTGGGTTCGGTGGGTTCGCACGGTTCCGAAGCCATTGTTAGATTTTTAAGGCAATTATAAAGTTGATTCAGAGACGTCCCGACGCCAAGCCCGATGTTTAGAATCTCATTTGTGAAGGAGGGATTTGAGTGGGTTGCAGTCAATATGTTCGCTTGAACTACATCATCAATAAAACAAAAGTCTCTACTGGTTTCTCCATCCCCGTAAATGGTGATTTGCTCACCCTGCAAGAGCGAGTAAATCCATTTTGGAATTACTGCCGCATAAGATCCTTGAGGGTTTTGCCGGGGTCCAAAAATATTAAAGTATCTGAGTCCAACACAGGGTATTCCGTAGGCTCGAGAAAAAACATCTCCATAAAGTTCATTGATTCGCTTCGAAAGAGCGTAGGGACTGAGCGCTTTGCCGATCTGGGCTTCTCTCTTGGGGAGCCCAGGTTCATCTCCATAGACTGCGCTACTAGAAGCATATACGAAACGGGTCACCTTAGCGTCTCGAGCGGCCAAGAGGATGTTTAAAAATCCATCAATGTTCACTCTGTGATTTTCTGCAGGATCTGAAATGCTTTTAGGTACGGAGCCAAGAGCAGCATGATGCAAAACATAATCAACGGAGACCCCGTTCCACAGCATCGCTGTTTTACAGTCACCAGGATTACAAATATCGCCCGGGACAAAAATGAAGTTATTCCATTGCTCTGGTGTAACAGAGTTTCTTACCCGTTGTAGATTAGTGCTAGTGCCAGTGGATAAGTTATCAAGCCCCAACACACACTGATTCAAAGCCAGCAGTTTCTCCAACAGATTACTGCCAATGAATCCGGCAACTCCTGTGATGAGCCATTTTTGGGGGCTTTGTTTTAGCCCCTCACAGCTTGCCTGGTAGTTGTCCATTTTGTAACCTTAGGGCGGCAAGAATGAAGATGCAAAACATATTTTTATCTGCAATGCACTTTACGGTTCAGGTCAATGACTAAGCGAATTTTTGATATTATATTTTCAATGCTTCTGTTGCTGGTTCTCGTGTGTCCCCTGTTCATTATTGCTCTTGCAGTAGCTGTAAGTTCTCAGGGCCCCATCCTGCACTGGAGCAAGCGGGTGGGGCGTCTGAATCTATTCTTCCAAATGCCGAAATTTAGAACTATGCGCATAAACACCCCCGCGGTAGCCACCCATCTTTTAGAAAACCCAGAAAAGTATTTAACTCCCATTGGAGGATTCTTAAGAAAATCCAGCTTGGACGAGATTCCTCAACTTTGGAGCATTCTTCGAGGGGATATGTCCTTTGTTGGGCCCAGGCCAGCACTGTTTAATCAGGAGGATCTGATTGCCCTGCGAAATGAGGCCGGAGTAGAGGTTCTTACCCCCGGTCTCACAGGCTGGGCTCAAGTGAATGGGCGCGATGAGCTTCCTGTTCCCGAAAAGGTTAAATTAGATGCCGAGTATTTGAAGCGAAAAGGATTTTGGTTTGATTGCTATATTTTAGCTCTCACTGCCAGAAAGGTCATTCAGCGAGAAGGCATTTCTCACTGATTAGCTGCGGTCTTTAAATTGAAAGTAAACGGCTCTCCAGTCTTGAAAAGATCGTTCCTCCCTCTTTTCAAAGTTCCCTGAAAGCAGTTTGGGGAGCTCTTTAAATAGAGGCTCATTCTCTATCTTAAAGACTAACCAGCCCCCTTTACGGTTTCTCAGAGCAACTCGTTCTAAATAAGCTTTCTGTCGTTCTGGGGGGAGCACAGCAAAAGCCGAACCCGGTGAAATGGGCACCCATCGCTCCGATTGAAGAGATGAAACTGGGGAAGTCTCCAAAGCCACATCCAGTAAAACCCAGGGCTCTTGGTTCCCAATCTTCAGTTCACTAAGAGCTTGTTCCAGTTCCTTTTGTTTCTCGGCACTCGTTGGTGGGAGTTCCGCTGCCGTGGGTAGTATCTGAGGTGCTCCCCAGTCAGCGATTAAGTGACCCAAATGAGCAATGTTAATCAGTGGCACCATCAGGACCAGTCCGCCCCAGCTGAGGATTCGTTTAAAAAGAACTGGCTTTGTTTGAGGTTCTGAGAGTCTGTCAGCTGCAAAATAAAACACCGATAAAGAAACAACCACTTGAGCCATCAAGTTTGAAAAATTGTTGGGATGACTTCTGGAAATATAATAGCTGGCGCAAACAAACAACCATCCAAGGGTAGCAGTGACCAAGGGAAAAAGGGGGCTTCCTTTTTTTAATAGAGACGCACCTAGAACGGTCCCTGTAATGAATAACAACAGAAAAAGCCATCCGGGGCTCAGTGCTTTGATGGGGAGTGCTCCAAAGCCAGATTGATAAGCGACTGCATATTCCCAAAGCGCGGATACTTCGGGATAAAATCCATAACTAGAGTTGTAAATCAGAAGAAAGCTCCCCCAGATAATGACTCCGACGATGAGAAACGAGAAAATACATTTCAACAAAGGCTGGACTCTCAAGCCGTGGAGTAAAGCCCAACTCAATTGAAAGCTTATCCAGGCACCCGTAGCATATAGGAAGCTATCCACACTCCAAAGCGAAGATAGGCCCCATACAAAAAAACCCGAGAGATTGAGAACTTTGAGAGTCCTCGGGTGTTTCGGATTGAAGAGCCCAATTTGAGTCATGACCAGAGCTATGAGAATCAAAAGAAAAGAGGGCAAAAACCTAAAACCAGAAGTAGAGGGGTAAGACAAAGGCCCTTGAAGCTTATCTACCCAACCCACCCAAACAAAGACACTTAAAAAAGTTAACCCCAACAAAGTCGGAATTCTTTGGGGACGAGGAAACAACAAGCGCATCGAAAAATAGACTGTGAGGGAAGTAAAAAATAAAAACACCCTGTTCAATACTAAAAAATTAGTCCACGCAGACCCAAAGGGCATAGCTGCTGTCAGTACGTAGGTCAGAAAACCATATTGGCTCGGAATTTCTCGTAAAGGAATGAATCCCTGGCCGAGTAACTCGGCTGGACCCACGTAAAAGGAATGGTGATGAAACAAAGTGCCCTGAAGATCGTACGGTCGTAAACAATTCAGTGCCAAAAAAACTAAAGCAAAGCCATCCCATTTCGAAAATCTAAATGGTGCCAAGCCTTCTTGCTCCGAGATGGATTTCTTGGCCCTCCCAAAAAGAATGACCCCATAACCCACCAAAATGCTGAAAAAACAGGCATAATAGAGAGCCCAATCCCGCTTTTCCCCCATCTCTGGATGAAGGATCAGTGCCAACGCACAAAAAATAAAAAATAGAGTGCTAACGATTCGGGTGAGGTTCATGAAAATGATTCTGTGCTGAAATAAAAAGCGACTGGGCCATGCGGTCCACTAAAGGCACTCGTTCCAAGAAATCTCCTAGATGTATCATCGGCTGAATGAGGGCGTCGGGGGTGTTCGGAAGTAAAAAATCCGAATACTCCACTTTCCACTTCGAAAAACCAGAGTTTCTCAATTTCTGACTTATGAATGACCTTCCAAATGCCATTTCATCCGGCTCGAGCTTGGCCATACGCCTCATCTTTTCGAATTTAAAAATTAAAAAGATGTAAGGGTTGAACAAGTTGGGCTCCCAAAAGAGAACTTTACCCCTTGGGCGTAACTGGCTTTTGAGATGAGCCAAAATAGTTTCCAAATCCTCATACACATGATGAAGAATTCCATTTCCGACGATGTAATCATATGTCTCGCTAGGAGCCGCTGAATCTGTATTTGCCTCGAGCTTGAGCTGTTGAAAACTTAAATTGGGTAACTGATAAGCGGTTCGCGCTTTTTCAATGAACTCTTGGCACAGATCTGTTCCAACCACCTGAGCTCCGGTTTTTTGGGCAAGAAAAAAGCTCAATTCTCCGATTCCGCAACCCAGCTCAAGAATTCGGGTACTGGGAGTGATGGTCATTTCTCGAATCATTCGGTCGCAGCGACGCTCAAAACGAACCGTAAGAGCTTTGCAGGGCTTAAACCCCTGATTGTATCCGCGATCATCTTGAATGCTGGCCATTACTTCGACTCCTTCAATGAAATTAAAAACTCCTCTACTTGATCAGGAGTTTCATAAACTTCTTTTCCTTGAAAAATTTTAGAGCGGATGAACCGTGGTCTGTTTTTTACTTCCTCTAATACTTTTCCCAAGTAATCCCCGAGCACACTGATGGAAAGCAGCTGAAGCCCCCCGATACCTAGAATCAGTAAAATAATCGTAGTAATACCCGGTGGTGCGCTTTCAGGTGAAAGGAAATAAAAACCTAAGTATAGCAAAGTGAGTAACCCACTGACAGCGAAGAAAGTAGCTCCTAGTCCCTGAATATAATAAAGGGGTTTCATGCTAAAGGAGAAAATGGCTTTCTTGGCCCACCAGATATTCTTAGAAAAACTATTAGTAGTTCTTCCAAACATGCGCTCCGGACGCTCATAAGGTACGCCTGTTTGTTTGAAACCCACCCAGGCTCGAAGACCTCGCAAAAACACATCCTTCTCCGGCAGTTTCAAGAGCTCTCTAGCGACTCGAGCATCAATGAGAGAAAAATCCCCCGCGTCCAATGGAATCTCAATATCCGAAAGCTTTCTAAAAATGCGATAAAAGAGCTTGTAAAAAACCTGCATGAGCCAGCTGGTTTCTCGGCGAGTACGGACGCCGTATACAATATCGTAGCCCTCCTGCCACCTCTTAAAAAATTCCGGAATGAGGTCGGGGGGATCTTGCAGGTCTCCATCCAAAAGAATCATGGCATCCCCGGTAGCAATACCAATGCCGCTTAAAAAAGCAGATTGGGAACCAAAGTTTCGGGAATGTGAAATTCCTAAAGTGTGATGATCAGTCATACACAAATTGCGAATTTCATTTTCATCTGTCGTTGGGCTGCGATCATTCACAAAAATAATTTCGTAATCAACCCCAATACTTTGAAAGGCCTTAGTAAGGCGCTCATGCATGATAGGAATGGCTTGGTGATCTCGATAGCAGGCTATAATTGCACTCAATTTCTTCGAAGCAGCAGGGGGGGCAGAGTAAGTAAATACCTTGGCAGAGTGTTCTTCCCAGGCTTTTGTGAGCCGTAAACCTTCTTCGAAGCTGACTCTCGCAGACCAATCCATCTTGTGGGTAGCTTGGGTTGAATTGGAATACCAATTGGATAGATCCCACTTTCGGTTGGACATCGTTCCAAAGGACGGGGGTTCCGAAATTCCAAAAACCTTACCAGCTGTTTGGGCAACTTCCTCTAAAGTGGTTCGTTTTCCAGTTCCAACATTTAAAGACAGACCAGGTTCAGATTTGCACACAGTGAGAGCAGCCTTTACAAAAGCACGAGTGCAATCATCTACATAAAGAAAATCACGAGAAATATGCTTATCTGCGAATGGCGGAAACTTTCCTTTGATGCCAGCCTCGACGAGCCGAGGAATCAGTCGATCTTTTTCTTCAAAGGGGCCGTAAACCGAATAAAGTCTCAAGTGCGCACAGGGTAAACCTGTAATACCACCATAATAGGACACCAAGAGGGAAGCTGCCCCCTTGGAAACAGCGTAGTCGCTATTGGGTTTGAGTTGTGACTCTTCTAAGGGGGCAGTGCAATTCAGCCCATATTCAGAAGAACTGCCAGCTTGCACAAAAGCATCACAACCCAACTCTTGAAGGATTCGAACTAGATTGAGAGTCCCCCAATAATTGACTCGATGAATTTGAGCAAAGTCGCTTTGTCGCTCATAAGCGCCATAAGCTGATAAATTAAAAATGGTTCGAGGTTTGATTTTTTGCAAAACGGTGGAAAGATTCTGATAGTTTCCTATATCCAAATTCAGAAGCTGGCGGTTCTGAATTGAATGATCTTTGTTAACAAAGCGCCAACTTGCCAAGATATTTCGAGAAGCTGCGAAAACATCACCTCGGAGACGAGAAAGACTGAAAAAGAGCTTTGAGCCCACAAAGCCCGATGCACCAATCACCAAAATGGGCCCTTTTAAGCTGAGAGCATCGTTCTGCTCCTGCTGGTTCCACACGTCTGCAGATAAATTAAAGGAGCTCATCAAACACTCGAAAGATGGTGGAGGATACTCTGAGGATCTAAGTTGCTTTCTGTTTGGTGGAAAGCTTGATTTCCATAAAGACCACTGGGGTACCCCTGAGCACACAAGCTACTGAAGTGTTTGGGGACCAGATTTCTCTTGCAGAGTAAAAGTGCCAAGTGCTCTCCCAGTCCGCCCCGAGAGACATGTTCCTCAACGACTAAAACTTTTCCGGTTTTTCGAATGCTAGCCTCCAGTTGCGGGGTGGGTGCACTTAAAGGAAGTTCGTTGACTACAAAAACGTCTGCAGAAACACTTCCCGAATCCAGAGCCTGAAGTGCATTCATGACTACTGGGCCGAGTACAATCACGGTCCAACGTTCTCCTGTGCGAAGTTGTTGAATGGGTTGGTATTGGTCAAAAGGCATTAAACTTTTAGGTGCGAGCCCGAATCCCAATCTCAGATAGCTGGGGCCTTGATATTTCATCATTTCGTTCGCCACAGATTCCACAGCTTCATTTGCAAAGGGAACAAAGCATTTCATATGGGAGAACCCAGAAAGAACTCCAATATCTTCTATCGCATGGTGGGTAGCCCCCATGATGCCGTAACCATAACCGCCCCCA
>RFNT01000078.1 GCA_009927045.1 bacterium
ACCTGTCTGGCCCGGTCGGGGAGAAGCACAAGATCAAGCGGGTAGACCGTCTGCTCGACAATCCCCATCTGCAACGTGAGCGGGTGGCCGTGTACCAATGGCTGGCCCGGCGCATCATCGGCTCATGCCAGCGCCCGCTCATCGTCGTGGATTACGCCGATCTGGATGACCGCAAAGCGGTGTACGTCCTGCGAGCAGCCATCCCGATAGGCGGCCGGGCCATTCCTGTCTACGAACTGGCCGTCTCGCGCTACAACCAACCGCAAGATTGTGCGCGACTGCTCCGCGACCTGAAGCAATTGCTACCCGCAGACTGTCGGCCCATCCTCGTCACCGATGCCGGATTCAAGGCGCCGTGGTTCAGACAGGTTGAGGCGATGGGCTGGTACTACATCGGCCGTAATCTGGGGCGGGACTATCTGCAACTGCCTGCCAGCAGCGAGTGGATTCAGGCCAGATCCCTCTATCCAGACGCCACGCGCACGCCCCGTGCACTCGGCACCGTCCGGATCCCCCGCGCCGCGCCACTGACCACCGAAGCCTACCTGTATCAGAAGCCGCCGCGCGGGCGTCAGCGTCTGACTGTGCAGGGTCGACCGCGCAGGAACGCTCAAAGCCTCAAGCGCGCCCGCCGCGAGCAACCAAGCAAGTTTGTTCATGTCCAGTGAGATCGGCAATTAATTCTCCCGTCTCCTGATCAAAAACTAAGGTTCCTTGGGGAACACTCACGATGAGGTCTTTGCCACCACGACCGAACATGTCTTTGCCCATGCCGTGCTCGCCCCGCTCAGCTTGATATCGAGGCTGGTACTTAAAATCCAACAAGCTAGTCTTATCTCGAGTGGAGCGTAAGTAAACATCTCCACCTTTGCCCCCATCGCCCCCATTAGGGCCTCCGAAGGGAACAAAAGATTCTCGACGAAAGCTCACGCAACCGTTCCCGCCCGAGCCTCCTTGAATGCGTATAACAACTTCATCAATGAGAGCCATAGCTCACCACTCCAACTTCTCGAAGGAAGATATGAATATTTTAAAACAACCGATTTTCTTAAGAAGCGACTTGAGTTGTAGATTCTGGACGTATGCAGATTCGTGTTCGGTTTTTATCTAATCGTTCAAAACTGACTCGTCCGGGTACCAGAGCGAATAAAGTCCAATCTCTTCCCGTACCGACATTCAGGCCTGCATGAAATTTAGTGCCTCTTTGTCGAACTAAAATGTTACCGGCTTTTACGAGTTCGCCGCCAAATCGTTTTACACCTAGCCGTTGGCCTTGACTGTCCGACCATTCCGAGAGCTACCGCCTGCTTTTTTATGTGCCATGGTTTAGCCCTTTCTTTCAATCCGTTCCACTCTGAGACGAGTGTATGTTTGTCGATGTCCGTACCGTCGATAATAATTGTGACGTCGGCGATACTTAAAAGTTCTCAGCTTTTCACCTTTTTCGTCGCCTAAGCATAAGCAATGCACAGCCACAGGGACTTGAGGTTGTCCTACTTTAATATCTTTTCCATCTGAGAAAAAGAGAACGTCCGTGAGTTCAAAAGATTTTCCTGTCTCTACGGGAAGGCGTTCAACGAGCAATTCCTTGCCTTCTTCCACTCGATATTGCTTGCTCCCTGTGCGGATCACTGCATACATAAAACCACCTTTTTCTGAACGCACTGTTTTAGTGGACTTTGTCATATATAGTCAATCATTTAATGGGGTTAACTTGAGGTTCTTTCCTGTTCATTAACCTCATTTCGTGAAGAACAGGCTAAGAAGCCGAAATACATGGGTTTTTAGAAAAGCTCCCCCGAGCAGCTTGAGAACTGAGGCAGGGAGAGGCGAAGCTCTGACAGATGAAAAAGTGGTTGGTTTTGTTGGGCGTGGTGTTTGGAATCCGGGGCTCAGTTTATCAATTTCAAGTCCGGGAACGGCACAATTGTCATTCCGGCGCCAACCGGTGTTTTTATCCATTTAAAAATCCAGCACGCTTGTCTAGCCAAGCCTGGGGACTTTCTTCCCCTGCTCAAAAGCCGAAATCTTCGGATTTGGGTTCATTGAGTGCGACAATTTCAACACACTGGCGACAGCAACTGTGGTTGAAAACTCAGCAAACGCCGGTGATGGCTGCCATTCAGTCTGCGGTTTGGCAGGGAGATCTTCAGGGGCTGCCCTTCTGGTTGATCCAGAAATATCAAGCATTAGGACTGCTCCCGGTTTTAGCTTTAAGTGGTCAACATGTGGGGGCTCTTGCCGGGGTGTTGGGAGCTTTGTTTTTTTTGGTGGGACGCTGGAGAAAGCCGCGGAGAGGGTGGTGGCTGCTGAGGGGGCGTCAAGCAAAAATGCCCTGCGTGGCTTTCCTGCTTCTGACATTAGCGCCGGGAGAACATTCGCTCCTGAGAACTTTTTGGTGCGTGCTGCTGATTTTTTTTATTCAAAAAATACCTCTGGCGGTGCATCCGCTCTTCATCGTCATTGCGGGTTGTGGGGTCTTATTGCTTTTTTTTCCGCAGATGTTGATTTCACGAGGATTCGTGCTCAGTCTTTTTGGAGTTATGGGGGTGCTGATTGCCCAACACGGATTTTCTAAAAAAAAATTTAAAAAGGGACTTTGGCTCATCCTTTGGTTTTCTGGAGGGATGGCCTTCTTTTTTGGAGAATGGATCAGTTGGGGAATCGTGCATCAAAGCGTGCTCGCTTGGGTTTGGGATATTGTGATTTTGCCCATCACTTTTTTGATTGGGATTACGTTAGGAGTGGTTCCGGAGAGATTGAGTGAGTCAATAGCCCTGGGGAGTGAGTGGGTCCTCAATCAATGGCTCGATTGGGAATCGCAGCATTTGGTTACTTACAAGATGCAAATTGTTCGATTCACAGAGGGGGAAATCCTCTTGTTTTCAGCCTGGCTAATCGCGTTAGCTCTTTGGAATCGCAAAGTTTGTCAAAGCGCTTCAAAATGATCTATCTACGGTGCAACATACATTGATTTAACGCCCCGCGCTCAGTCAAAATAGAGTAAGGTCTTTTATGCTCAATAAAAATACACCCATTAGTTCGAGATCCAATCGCATTCGTGAAACTTTGGATAAGTTGTATGAACAACATCCTCCCCATTTTCGCGAACAGCTGAGAAGGCTTCAGCAAGATCCTGGGAGTCGTGTATTTGCGCCCCTAGCGGAAAGTTATCGAAGGCTGGGGCGATTAGAAGAGGCGATTGAAATTTGTCAAAGAGGGCTTGAGCACCATCCTGATTTTCACGGAGGGCGAGTCGCCCTCGCAAAATGCTATATAGACAAGCACCGCTTTGAAGATGCTCAAAGAGAGCTGGAGCGGGTTGTTCATCTAGCACCCGAAAATTTATTAGCGCAAAAACTTTTGGGCGAAGCTTTCATGGCCCAAGAGTTACCACAACAAGCGCTCCATGCTTTCAAAATGGCATTGCTCTTAGCTCCTTGTGATATTTCTCTCACTGATAAAGTCCATCAAATTGAAAAGCAGATGGCACAAGAGACCCCTCAGCAGAGGCCTATAGAGCAAGCGGAAATTCAGGAAGAAGTTTTAGAATCCTCAATGACCGCAATACGTCCAGAAACGCGGTTACCTGAGGAAAATTCGGCTGCAGATTGGGACACGGGCGCTATTGAGGCGATAGCAATCGAACCTCAATTGGAAGAATTTCCCATGGAAGAGCCTGCTGACGACGAACTCTCCGCAGAAGTGAACGCGATATTGGGGTTTGATGAGGCTTCTGAAGACACTTATGCTGTGGGCTCATTGGCAAGTGCTTTTACGGAATCTTCGGAGAACTCTCAGCAAGAAATCACTACAGAAACCCTTGGAGATCTTTATTTTAGTCAAGGGCAATTTGGACAATCCCTAAAAATCTTTGAAAAAATTTATCGTTCGAAACCGACTGTCGACTTAGAGAAAAAAATGAAAGCCTGTAGAGTGAAATTAGGTGTGGATCCAGAGTCTCAGGTCCGTTCGAAAAAGATAGAAGTGTTGCAGGGAATCCTCCAGCGCCTTCATCAGCAATCGAGTCCGAAGGAGTAAATGTCGGAAAAAGCTAAAAAACTTGAAGTTTGAATCAAAATACGAGAAGAATCTGCCAGAGGTTATATGTACGATACGTCAGAATTTAAAAAAGGTTTATGCATTGAAGTGGATGGGGTTCCTTATCAGATCGTGGAGTTTCAACACGTGAAACCCGGCAAAGGAAATGCAATTGTTCGGACCCGAATGAAGAATCTTCTGAACAAAACTGTACTGGAGAAGACTTTTAAGTCCGGAGACAAAGTGGGAGAGCCTCAGCTTGAGAAGCACCACATGCAGTATTTATATCAGGACAATAATGGGTTTCAGTTCATGGACATGAGTTCTTTTGAACAGACCTTTCTCGATAAAGAAACAGTTGGCGACTATAAATATTACTTTATCGAAAACTTGGAAATTGAAGTCCTTTATTATCAAGGTAGGCCAATCACGTTGGAGCTGCCTAACTTTGTTAACTTGAAGGTTACTTATTGTGAACCAGCCATTCGTGGAGACACTGTCAGTGGTGGCGGGAAACCAGCTACCCTGGAGACAGGACTCACGATCTCAGTTCCGTATCACATCAAACAAGACGATGTATTGAAAATAGATACCCGAACTGGGGAATACATCGAAAAAGTAAAATAGGTTCCTACTCAACCAGGAGAGCTCCGTGAGCCACTTTCGACCGAAAGAGGTACTGCAGCGGGCCCAACAATCGGAAAAAGAGGGGCATGGTCGGCAAGCTGCCAATGATTATGCTTTGCTTTCTGCCTATCTTCGTAAAAAGAAAAAGTTTACCGATGCGCAGAGCATGGTTGCGAAAGCGATTCAATTAGCGCCAGACTCTGGCCGGCTGTTTTTAGAACAGGCACTTTGTTTCTGGGGCGTGGGGGAGGAATCTCAAGCACAGGTAAGTGTCGAGCGCTGTGTTCAAATCGGTATTGAGAAAAAGCAACTCCAGACCTATCTGGCTCACCTTCAGAGAGATTTTATCGGTTTGAATCTTCTTCAGAAAAAGTTTTTTGAAACTTGGTTATCACTGGACCGAACCCAACTCACCCCGTTTTTGGGGTTAGCGGAGCTTCAATTTGAGTCAGGGCAAATGGATTCAGCGAAGGAATGCATCCTCTCTGGTCTCAGACTGGAACCCGCGCATCAGCGGCTCTTGGAATTATTAGAAGCAGTACTTGAAAAGGCGAATCAGGGACTCGAAGTAGAATACGTTCAGCGATTTAAAAAACAAAAAATTTCATTAACTCAATTGTTGCTATTATTGGGCGAAAAAGAAAGCACCGCTAGTTCCGGAAAAAACAGTCCCGTGAAGGTAACGCCACCCTTGGCTAAAAGTGATGAACTCAAAGATCTCAGCGAGCTCGTTGCTGACTTGGAGAAAGAATTAGAACTCGAGATTGAGGAGAAATTTGAGAACGTCGAGCCATTGATCCAAGAGTTCATTCGGAAGTCCAATGTGGTCATTGGATCCGACCTTAAAGCTCGCTTGGACTTAGCATATGCCTTTTTTGAAATGGGCAGATACCGTGAAGCTAAAATGGAGCTGGGTCTCATAGAAAACGAACATGTCCTTTACGGGCAGGCGCAGTATTTACTCGGGACCATTCTGTTGAAAGAAGGAAGTGACGTTGCCGCTTTAGGCGCCTTCCAGACTGCGCTGCGAACCGCAGTAAAAGGAACCTATTTCTGGAAAGAAACTTCTTATCAATTAGCCAAGATCCATATCCGACTTGGAGATTCCGTTCATGCTCAAAAGTATTTGGAACAGATAGAAAAGATAGATCCAGATTATAGAGAAATCAGAGCACTTCGAAAGAGTGTTTCAACAAAAGCTTCGGAATGAAAAAGATTCTTTTCTTTTTAGCGCTGTCGTTAGTGATTGCTTATGGGGCGCTCCATGTGGTGTTGGCCAGCAGCCCTGTTCAGCACAAGATTCTAGCGGAAATTCGCTCTGCGCTTTCCGCTCAAGGAATCGATGTTGCTATTGAAAGTATTGATCTCTCCTTTTTTGTTCCTCGACTCTATTTGAATCGAGTGACTGTGACCACGAATCCTAAAGCAGAGATCCAGCTCGAGCAGCCGTTGGAGGTTGATAAGGTTAAGATTGAATTTCAACCGCTAGGTCTTTTGAATCGAGAGATTGTGTTGGATGAAGTGGCTCTCATTCATCCAAAAATAGTTATACCCGCTGCGGATAAACTTTATCAAAAAGTCGTAGATCAACTAGAAAAAAGGAAGCGTATCGAAGTTAAAGGGGCTACTTGGCCCTTGGTGTTTCGCCGCTTAGGGATTGTCGACTCTCAATTTGATGTTCGTTCTTCGAATCCTTCTT
>RFNT01000243.1 GCA_009927045.1 bacterium
CGAAGGACTATCTTCAAATTTTTACCAACAGAAAAATGGCAGTCACTGCGATGCTTGCATTTTCTTCGGGCCTACCTCTGCCACTGGTTGCGGGTACATTGGATGTTTGGATGCGATCTGAGGCGGTTGATTTAACAGTGATTGGATTTTTTTCGTTGGTGCAACTGCCCTATACCGTGAAAGTTTTCTGGGCGCCCCTCATGGATCACTTCAAGCTCCCGTTTCTACATGCCAGAGCAGGCTGGATGTTGCTGAGCCAAGTGCTTCTGGTAGCTGCTATTTTTTTCATGGGCCAGTCGGATCCGACGCAAGCTCGGTGGAAGATCGCCTTTCTGGCCTTGTTAGTTTCCTTTTTGTCAGCAAGCCAGGATATTGCAATTGATGGCTATCGCGCCGAGCTCTTAGATGAAAAAGAGCGAGGTATGGGTGCGGCTTTGGCAACTGTAGGAGCTCGGGTGGCCCTCCTCGTTTCAGGATCTGTGGCTCTCATTTTGTCTGAGCATTATTCGTGGTCAACAGTGTATGCGCTGATGGCGGCATTTATGGGTTTGGGCATCTTAGGTTCTTGGTTTCTCCGGCGCCAGCTCAAGCCCGAAAAAGGCCACAACACTCAAGCAATCAGTGGTTGAGCCGTTTTTAGACATTGTCAGTAGAGACAAAGCAGTTCTTATGTTGGTCTTTGTTCTTTTGTTTAAGTTGGGGGATGTGGTTGCAGGAAAAATGCTTTCCCCCTTTCTCATCGACACAGGCTTTAGCAGAGAGCAAATCGGAGTCGTAAACAAGGGATTTGGAATGGTGGTCACTTTGGTGGGCGGAATTCTTGGAGGTGGCATTTATGCTAAGTGGGGCATGCGAAAAAGTTTGTGGGTCTTTGGAATTCTTCAAATGCTATCGAACTTTGTTTTTGTAATACAACACTATGTGGGCAAAAACGATTGGATGTTGTTTGCTTCTGTCGGCATCGAAAATCTTTGTTCGAGTCTCGGGACAATTGCATTCACTGCTCTTTTAATGTCGCTTTGTAGGCCGGGACTTGCTGGAACCCAATATGCTTTGTTGAGCGGACTCTTCGCGCTGACTCGTGTTTTTGCTTCGGTTCCAACAGGGTATCTAGCGAAATCGTTGGGCTGGCCAAGTTTCTTTGTGCTCAGTGCCGTTTTGGCGATTCCTGGATTGTGGATGTTGCGAATGGTTTGGGGTCAGCTGCCAGAAACTAAGGCACACTAAAACCCAATCAAGCAGCTATTGGGAACCCGTTTGAATTGTTCCATCTGGCCTTGGGTTCAAACCGCTGAACGGCGGAAATCACTCTGCGCTGTTCTTCCTCGCCCAGCGAGTTAAAAAATGGAAGGCGAACTAAATGATCGCTAGCCATTTCAGAAACTGGGCACTGTCCGCGATAACCGCCAAGCCGATTGCCCATGGGGGATGCATGTAGTGCCTGATAATGAAAAACACAAGTGATCCCTTTGGATTTCATGTGAGCAATAAAAGCGGTTCGATCTTCCAGCGATGGAAGAACCAAATAAAACATGTGATAGCTTTGCTCAACTTGTTTCGGCACAAATGGCAGCTGAACTCCATTGGAGCCGGCCCAATCAGAGAGTTCTCTATTATAAGTCTCCCAAATACGCTTTCTCCTTGATTGAATAGCGGGGGCTTTTTCCAGCTGAGCCCACAAGTAGGCCGCTAAAATATCAGAAGGAAGGAAGCTAGATCCCAAATCCACCCAGCCATATTTATCCACTTGTCCTCTGAAAAACTGACTGCGATTAGTGCCTTTCTCTCGAATAATTTCTGCGCGCTCAATCAGTTGCGGGTCGTTAATGAGAAGAGCGCCGCCTTCCCCGCAATTAATGTTTTTTGTTTCGTGAAAGCTCAGGGTCCCAAAGTGGCCGATACTTCCCAGGTGTCGGCCTTTGTAGCGACCAAAAATGCCCTGGGCATTGTCTTCCACCACAAAGAGGCGGTGTTTTTTGGCAATGTTAGTGAGCTCATCCATTTCACAGGCAATGCCCGCGTAGTGAACCGGAACAATCACTCTCGTTTTGGAAGTGATCAAGGACTCAACTTTTTTCTCGTCTAAATTAAAAGTGTCTGGTCGAACATCACAAAAAATGGGCTTTGCTCCTCGCAATACAAAAGCATTCACAGTAGATGTGAAAGTATAGGAGGGAACAATCACTTCATCGCCCGGTTGGATGTTCAAGAGAATCGCGGCCATCTCCAGCGCGTGTGTGCAGGACGTGGTGAGGAGGGCTTTTTTTGTGGAAAGGTGCTCCTCAAAAAAGGCATGACACTGCTTGGTGTAAAAGCCGTCTCCTGAGGCGTGGTCTCGTTTAATGGCATCAAAAATGTAGTTGGTTTCCTTGCCGGTTAAAGATGGACGATTAAAAGGAATTTTAAGCAGGTTCATGGAAGGCCCTCCTGGCCCGCAGCACACTAGAAACTTAACGGAAAAGCCGAGAAAAACTTTAGGGGACTTAACGCCCAGCAGGGTGCTGTTCACCGATCTCAAGGTAAAATGAAGAATTACATAGGGGTGTCCAGTCATGTTCGAATTGGAAAGACTCAAAGTTGCTTTATCAGTTCAGCCAACCAGTTCAGCAAAAGAAAAATGGTATTTCTGCGAGCCAGACAATTTGAGTGCGGTCGCGGATCCGTTGGATCGGCTCAAACTTTTTTTTAAGCGGCATCCCCGATTCTATTATTTTCTCGTGCATGTTGTATCGCCCGTGTGGATTAACTCCCGCGTCAGAAAAAAATTTTTGAAAAACTCAACAGGAGTTGTGCTGAACATTGGGAGCGGGAACGAACCCAGCGAGGCAAATGTAATTAACGTTGATATGATGGATTATGAAAATGGCGATATCGTTTGTGACATTCACCAGCTACCGTTCAAAGATGATAGCGTCGATGCGGTTATGAACATCGCCGTTTTGGAGCATGTGAAGGAGCCCCAAGCAGTGGTGAAGGAAATTTATCGAATTTTAAAACCAGGTGGGAGGGTGTTGTCTGTCGTGCCCTTTGTTTACCCCTTTCATGCTTCTCCGGAGGATTATCAGCGCTATAGCTTGCCCGGAATTGAATATCTCCACAGAGATTTTCAGTTGGTTGAATCGGGCGTTTGCTCTGGACCTGTTTCTGGTCTGATGTGTGTCGCCCAGGAGTTTGCCGCTTCCATTCTTTCCTTGGGCGTGCCATGGCTCTATAAAGGGCTCACCATCGCAATGATGCTTTTAACCTGGCCCCTGAAGTTTCTAGATCCTTTGGTCGTGAAGTTGCCCGCGGCGAAGAATGTCGCTGCAACGCTTTATTTTGTAGGGAAAAAACCCTAAAGGCAGCTATACAAATTAACGGTTTTCTTCGACTCGGAGAGGCGGGAAATGGTAAGAAGTTGGCGGTAAACTAAGGTATCGTCTGAAATGCCAATGTCTAAAATTATTCCCTTAAAAACAGCTTCTCCTACTCTTTCCGTGGTAATTCCCGTTTATAACTCGGAAGGCTCCCTTTGGGTGCTCATGGAGCGTCTGACACGAGTCTTGGCGTCTGTTTCTGCCGCCCACGAAGTAATTTTAGTGAACGATGGAAGTCACGACTCGAGCTGGAAAATCATTCAAGACCTTGCCGCGGCCTATCCTTCATTAATAGGGATAGACCTAGGAAAAAACTACGGACAACACAATGCTCTGTTGGCGGGGGTTCGAGCTGCCAAAAATGAGATTATTGTTACTTTAGATGATGACCTTCAAAATCCACCCGAGGAAATTCCTACACTATTGAATGTCTTAAAGCCTGAAGTCGATGTTGTGTATGGAGCCCGAGAAAAGGAGCAACATGGCTTTTCGAGAAATCTTGCATCTCGATTGGTAAAACTTTCCCTGACCTACTTTTTGGGAGCAAAAACAGCGAACAAATCAAGCGCTTTTAGAGCTTTTAGAAGCCACCTCAGGGAGGGGTTTAAGGATTACCAATGTGATTTTATTTCTATTGATGTTCTCTTGTCTTGGATGACTAACCGTTTTGCCTATGTGCCTGTAGCTCACGAAGCAAGGTATGCGGGCAAATCAAACTACTCTCCCTGGAAGCTCTATCGGCACGCTCTGAATATGCTGACAGGGTTTACTACCCTCCCACTTCAGCTCGCCACTGCCATTGGATTGGTGTTTACAATTTTTGGATTAGTAATTTTGGGATACGTCCTCATCAATTATTTGGGGCATGGGGATAGGGTGCCCGGTTTTGCATTTTTAGCTTCCATAATCTCCATTTTCTCGGGAGCGACGCTTTTCTCGATCGGAGTTCTAGGAGAATATTTGGCGAGAATGTATTCGAGGACGATTCAGAGACCAGCGTATTCGATCCGGTCGCAAGTAGGGTTTAAAGCGAGAGATGAAAAAACTCTCCAAACATCAAGGCAGTTTCAGGGCGAGGGGCGGTTGGGGGTAGAAAATGAATGATTATTTGGAGAATCGGATCCTTGGAAAAATCGATGCGGAGGAGATTATTCTTGGGAAAGGAGTAGTTGTTGAGCACGGTGTGACAATAACTGGAAAACAAGGACCCGCAAAAAGAGTAAGACTAGGAGACTTTTCCTTTATCGGAAAAAACTCCGTTATCATGACGCCTCAATTCGAGTTAGGAGACTATTCAAAACTACATTCTGGAGCATTTGTTCACGGAGAAAAACCGGCAAGAATAGGAAGAAATTGTTGGTTTGGAGGGAATGTCATATTGGACTCGATGGGAGGTTTGGATATAGATGATAACGTTGGAATTGGAGCTCATAGTCAAGTTTGGACTCATATTCAATTTGGAGATCTTGTAGAAGGCTCTCGGTTTTATTCGAAGAAATATATGTTCATTGGAAGAGACGCCTGGTTGGTGGGGCACTGCATACTCTCACCCGTTAAAGTTGGAGAAAAGAGTATGGCCATGGTCGGTTCCGTGGTTACTCGTGATATGGAGCCTAACCATATTTACGCTGGTGTTCCCGCCAAAGATATCAGTGACAAAATGGGATTTCAGTTCGAAATGAGAAGCAACGAGGAAAAGCTTCAAAAACTTATGGAAGTAATCAATTCTTTCTTACAAAAAAAACCGGAATACAAGGGCCAGCTACAAGCCTGCATCGATTATCCTTTGATGCCCAAGAAGGGAGTGTCCTATTTCAGTGTGCTCGAAAGAACATATACACAAAATTACACCGAAGCTGAGGTTTCATTTCTGAAGGCACACACCCCATTGATCAAATTTTGTCCTAGAGATAAAGAGCGCTGGCTTTCTGGTGTCTTGGCCGATTAAAAAAGTCGAGGCAGCCCCTTTAGAGGCCAAAATAAAACCCTGGGTATTTAGCTTCCACCTAATGATAAGAGCAGGACCCATCCAATGAAGGCAACAGAAGGCCACTACCCAAGTGACATGTTCCCAAAGTTAGCTGCCGCCGAGTCAACCCACTGGTGGTTTAGATCTCGAAATAAAGTGATTATTTGGGCAGTTCAAAACTTCGTAAAAAGTTGCAGAGATTTCTTAGAAATCGGTTGTGGAACCGGATTTGTTCTAGAGGGCCTCAGCCGCGAGTTTCCAAGCTTTACCCTGTCGGGTTCAGAGTATTTTCCAGAGGGGCTATCTTTTGCCAAAAAACGGGTACCCCGTGCACAATTTAAACAGCTCGATGCAACCAAAATGGAGGAAAAAGAAAAATATGACTGCATTGGTGCATTTGATGTGCTCGAACATATTGATGATGATCGAAGAGTGCTTCAAAATATTCACCGAGCACTTCGGCCCGGCGGCTATTTGGCGATTACGGTGCCCCAACATCGCTGGCTTTGGTCAGTGGTGGATGAGCATGCACAGCATGTACGGCGTTACGAAAAAGCCGATTTGATTAGCAAATTGCGGGCAGCGGGTTTTGGTGTGGTTTTCTGTTCTTCTTTTGTAAGCCTGCTGGTTCCTCTAATGTGGTTATCGCGATTAACTGCAAACAAAAAAGAAAACTTTGATTCCATGTCAGAGTTCCAGATTTCCGGATGGGTCAACAAGGCTTTAGAGCAGGTAATGAATTTAGAACTTGGCCTATTGAAAATCGGAATTCGACTCCCTCTTGGCGGCTCCCTTTTGGTGGTGGCCGTAAAAAGTAAGTGATGAACTCTCATGAACAAAAAAGGTGTCTAGTGTCCTCTTAATTGTTGCTGTCTTCCTGGTTCTTTGACGGGATACAGCAAAAATCCCCCAACCGCACGGCCTTGTTTTTAACTGTCCCAGGAAGAAACTGACATTGCATCAACAAGCCATGACTAATAGGGGGTATGTTTCCAGTAGTTGCAGTGAGAAAGTAAAAATCTCCGAAGATCGGTTGGGGAATCTCCCAAAAGAAAGTGTAAGTAAAAGTGTCTATTATGAGATTTTTCTTCACTGTATCCTTTGTTAAATTACACTGATTGGCCAATTGACGAATTTGATCATGAGGGGTCTGGATATTGAATGCGGAATATCCGTTCGTGAGCCTGGCCAATCGACCACTGGTTTGTAAATCTGTTTCTATATACGGTTGAAAAAAACGCAAATTTAAAAAAAGACTAACGAGAGCAAGCAGTAGAAAGCCCCTTTGGCTCCACTGCCAACCCAGTGAAGTTGAACTTGTTTCCCTAAGGGTGATGGCAGTAATTATGATGAGTAGCGGAAAGATGAAGTTTGCTTCGTAGGGAGTTTTTAACCGCATCATGGCTGAGAGGCCGATAACACCGACCAGGAGGCCCGCAACAAGTAGACCATCCAGGTTTCTGCGACCTTTAATGAACTTCAGGGCTTCTATCGTTAGAAGGCCCATCCAAAAATAAAGCCAATATTTGATGCCCGCATTTACGAAACGAACCCAGCCAGACCAGCCAGTAGCATCCCGCAACCACCACCCCTGGTGTTTTGAGAACAATATGCCGTAAAAATAACTTCTAAAGTTCAACAAGTTTGTTAGGAGCCCTAGGGAGGTTTTGGCTGGCTCAGAAATGAATTCCCGGGGCGAGACCATATGGCCTGAAACCCAAGCAGCCAAAGCTGGGTTCTCTGTGCAGGAGGATTTGGCCAAATAATAAGCAAAGGATTCATATCCGCACCACAAGGTGAACAAACAGACAATCAACTTGAGTGCCTTTTTAAGCTCCCACTTTAATCCCAGAAAAAAAATGAAAGGTAACAGAAAGAGTGCCTTAGCATGCAGGAAAAAAAAGTAACTCA